>CAINHS010000084.1 GCA_903848955.1 uncultured beta proteobacterium | reverse complement strand
CTTGCGACCAGAAGCTGATCGAGTATTTCCTCGATGCGGCAGGAGACCGGCACCGGATTGACCCGGCCGTGTCGCAGGCGATCGGACTGGAGGCAGCGTTCGAGAATCGCATTCATGTCGCTCACGGAGCGGACTACGCGTTCCTTGATGGCAGCGGGGATGCCTTCGATGCCCAGCGTCATGCGGATGACCGACATGGGAGTCTTCAGTTCATGGCTCAGCATGGACATGAAGCGGTCCTGATCGTCGCGACGCCGGATCTCGATGGTCAGCAGCGCAGCCAGGACGAAGGCGGCCCCGAGCACGGTGATCACTACCGCCGCCAGCCAGACCATGCGTTCGCGGACGCTTTGCGTCACGTCTTCTTCCGAAAATCCGGTGACCATTACCAGCGGCAGTTGGCCCACCTTGCGGTATGCGCTTATGCGGCGGATTCCGTCGACGGGACTGGCACTTTCATAAAGGCCCGAAGGCGACTTTTCCAGTGCGTCCCAGATCGGAGATTCGAGCGGCATTTTCCAGCGATCGAAGGGCGGTTCCGGCACGCGGGCCCTCAGCTTGCGATCGGCAATTCCCACCAGGGCCGCCACGCTCTGCGGCCCGGTGGCGAGGGTGCGGTAGTAGCGCGCGAACGATTCCGGATTCACCGCAGCCAGAACCAGCCCGCCGAAGGTGCCGTCGGGATTGCTGATGCGGCGGGTGATCCGAAAGTGGAGCTTTGCCGTAACGCGCCCGCTTTCTACCGGAGAAATAGAAAGCCGGTCGTCGCCGCTGGACTGATGAAACGAAAAATACTCGCGGTCGGTGACACTCCGGCCCTTTACTGCAGGATCGTGTGAAATGACGATTCGCCCGTCGGGTGCGATGAGATAGATGTTGTCGATGAACGATCTGTCAAAGCGCAGCGATTCGATGAAGTCTTGCGTTTCGGCAACGGAACGGGTACGAAGATAATGGGCCCGCACCGCATGCAGAATCGTATCCACCTGATTGGCGACCTGCACCGTATGCTCGACGAACGCTTCGTTGGCAAGTTCGGTGACGTGTATGAGCCGCGCCTTCTCCGATGCGTACAATTTCGCATAGACGACTCCGGCTTCGCCGCCGATTCCAACCATCAGGATGATCACAGCAGCCCATAACAGGAGCAGCCTGTTGCGGAAATAATCGATAAAACCGATGCTGCCGACATCGCTGGAACTGTCCCGCCGTCTCACATTCAGGCGATCGGATTCCATCCAGATGATGCATGCCGTCATCAACGCGATGAGGACGATGTACCAGAACACCGTAATCCATGTGGTCGGATTGGCGCCGCGCAGAGTCACGGCGGGCGGTTCGGCGGCAATCGCCAGAACGCCACGCGCGGCCATCCACGCAACGAGGATGCCGAACAGGATCGCCATGACCCGCACCGGTGCGCTGCCCGGAGGCTGCAAGGCTGTCCGCCCCAGCAGAAAAGCCGTACGCACATTGATCGCCGCAACCGCCAATGAGAAAACGGCACTCCGGTAGTTGCCATTGGGCTCGATCAAGCCCCAGTACCAGAAAGGCAGAGCCGTCAGCGCGACCAGGCCCCAGCCGGAACGGTCGAAGCTGACATCGCGCTGTTTGCAAAACGCGGCAAAGCCGGAATGCAGGATCACGCCGGCAGCGATCAGCACCATGTTGGCCACAATGACGGTCATCCAGCGCGGCAGCGCCGGGCCGATACCGGAAGCAAGGAGTCCGGCAGAAAGCACCAGAATCGCGACGGCGCAACTTCCTGTCACCCGCGTACCCGGCTGGAAACGGGCAAATGCCATCAGCACCAGACTGAGGCTGATGCTCAACCCGGCGGCGACAATGTAAAGCGTTAGAGTGCTGAATTCCAAGATGATATGGGCCGCTGAGCCGAGAGGCCGAAGCAATTGTTGCGGCTAGTCTATCGCGCCTGAGATCGGCGGTTTGGATTTCGTGCCATCAACCAGTCCGCATTTTCACCCCTGCTCAGAAGCTGGCCCCGACGGTCAAGGTGACATTGTCCCGATCGACCAGATTGTTGTAGGCGCCGCCCGTCATGTATGTGTATTGAATCTCGGAAAAATACCCGCTGCTCCAGTCGGCGCGCAGCCCCGGACGCACGATTTTCCGCCCCTTCAGGAAACTGCCGTCGTACGAGTAGCCGTTCACATCGTGAGCGATGGTCAGCGAAGGTGTGAGCCGGCTGCCGAAAAACGTGTCCGGGTAATTCGCCGATAAGCGCAGGCGATATCCCCAGGCGTTGCTGGTGACGAAGCCGTCTTGAGCGCAGGACTTCTTCGCCGCCGTTGCGTCAACGCAAACAGCGCCGCCGTCCACCGTGGCGATGCCGTAGTCATCGGATCGCCCGTAGCGCAGAAAACCGGGACTGGGCAGGCCGGCGACATGGCTCCAGCCGAGTTCTCCGCCCAGCGTCAGGCCTTGCGCGCCGAACGCCTTGCTCGCACCGAGACTCGCCGTCGTCACCTTGAACCGGTCGTAGCTGTCGAAGGTGCCGCCCGGGGCGATGGCATTGGTATTTTTCGCCAGGTTCAAGGCAGCGGTGGCGGAGCGGCCAAGGAGTGTGCCGAGCACATCCGATGCGTTCAGGTTAAGCGGCTGATTGGGACGATAGGCGACCTCACCGTAAAAGCCCAGCGAAGCATCAGGTTTTGCCTTGAAACTCAGACCAAAGAGCCGGATGTCTTCAGCATAGATCAAAGCATATTTGGTTCCGTTCGGATCCGTTAATCGCGTGGTCGTGGCAGCGCCGTAACCGCCGGCGACGTTGGCAAGTGTTACGTGGATGCCGGGCATCCGGCTGTGATAATTCATCGCGTAGGCGCGAAATTCGGTGCTCAAGGCCGCTACCGCATAGCGCAGCGCGGCGCCATACTGGCCCGAATCGCCGGGCATGATATCGGGATTCCGCTTCGGATAGAGACCGTTGGCCAAAGCAGTTGCATCGTTGACGTTGAAAGGCACGCCGCCGAGCACTGATGCGTAGTTGCAGCCGGTCGGCAGCTGGTTGGCCGGTGCGAAAAACGTTCCGCATGGCAAGAGAACGCTGGGGCGGAATTCATACTGGACAAAACCTTCAATGCCCCACTGCCTGCCGCCGGAAAGCTCGGCATAGATCATTCCGACAGGAATTTTGCCTTCCTGTGCAAGAGACCCGGGGCGCAGACGCGCCGGATAGTCGGCCGGGTTGATGACATCGATGCCGCCGGTGAAGTACTGCGAAGCCCCCCAGTTCACGACCTGGCGGCCGCCGCGCACATCCAGAGTCGCCTCATTGCCGACATTGACTCGGCCGAAGGCGTATACATCGGCCAGTTGGATATTGCTGAATTTCGCGGCCGGGTCAAAGCCGCTGTCGCTTAGCGGAACGTCCTGACGGAAACCGTTGGGGATGTTGCCATAGGCACGGTCGCCCTGCTTGAGTTCAAAATCGTGCCAGGCTTTGACACGCGCAAAGACACCGATGTCCTGCCCTTTGAGCTCGAGATCGAACAGGCCTTTGAGCACGGTGGATACCGGCCGGCCCTTCTTGAAATTCAGGTCATTGCCGCCTGCATTCCCGCCCAACTGCCCGGGAGCCATGCCAAGGCGCGCAGTCGGCAATATGCCCAGGACATCGGGATCAGGCGACTCGGTGCGGATTGTCGTGCCGGCGGTAAGCGTGGCACTGAGCTTTCCGTCTATCCCGTCACCAAGCTTGAAAACCGCCGCGTCACCTGAGAATGAAAGGCCGGCGAGCGCAAGGCTTGCGACACGGCGTACCATTTTCATTGAAATCGACAGGTTCATCCGGTGCCTTATGCGCAACAGCCGTAGCAGCTAAAACACTGCGCCGGCGGAACAGCGGATGCGTCCCCTCAATGCCGGTTCTGGCCGGATGTTAGAACATCGCTTCGTCCAACGCCAGCGCACTCGCCCCGCCCTGCACCACTTCCTGCGCCAGACCGGCCGCGGCGGCCATGACGTGATCGGCATAGAAATGCGCGGTGGCGATTTTCGCCGGGAAGAAGGGATCGGCGTCACCGGCCGCAATCCTGGCCTGCGCCACCAGCGCAGCGCGCGCCATCATCCAGCCGCCGGCAACAATGCCCGTCAGGCGCAGGAAAGGCACGGCGCCGACGGCCACGGCACGCACATCGCTGCCGTAGTTGGCGACAATGTGGCCGCCCGCCAGTTGCAGCGCCTCGATGCCGCGTCCGAGCGCGGCGGCAAGGGCAACAAATTCAGGCCCCGCCTGCCTGGCCACCTCGACCCGGGTCTGCTGCATGCGGCCGATCACCGACTTCAGCGTGGTGCCGCCTTCGCGCGCTATCTTGCGGCCCATCAGATCATTGGCCTGGATGCCCGTGGTGCCTTCGTAAATCGTGGTGATGCGGGCATCGCGCATGTACTGGGCGGCGCCGGTCTCTTCGATGAAGCCCATGCCGCCATGCACCTGCACGCCGAGATAGGTCAGTTCGTTGCCGGTCTCGGTGCTCCAGGCCTTGACCACCGGGATCATCAGATCGACAAAGGCCTGGTTCTGCTCCCGCTCCGCGGCATCGGGATGGCGTATCGCGGCATCGTGCGCAGCGGCGACGACATAGGCCAGCGCGCGCATGGCCTCCACCTGCGAACGCATCAGCATCAGCATGCGACGGATATCCGGATGGCGGATGATAGGCACGCCGCTGGCGGAACCTTCGATGGCGCGGCCCTGCACCCGCTCGCGGGCATAGGCCACGGCGTGCTGGTAGGCGCGCTCGCCGAGCGCCAGGCCTTCGAGGCCGACCGCGAAGCGCGCCGCATTCATCATGACAAACATGTACTTGAGGCCCTGGTTCTCCTTGCCCACCAGGGTGCCGACCGCGCCGCCGCCGTCGCCCAGCGCCATGACGCAGGTCGGGCTGGCGTGGATGCCGAGCTTGTGCTCGATGGATACGCAATACGCATCGTTGCGCGCGCCCAGCGAACCGTCCGGATTGACCATGAACTTGGGCACGACGAACAGCGAAATGCCCTTGACCCCCTCCGGCGCATCCGGCGTGCGGGCGAGGACGAGATGTATCGTGTTCTCCGCCATGTCGTGGTCGCCGTAGGTGATGAATATCTTCTGGCCGAAGATGCGGTAGCTGCCGTCGGCCTGCGGCACGGCACGCGAACGGATGGCGGCCAGATCGGAGCCGGCCTGCGGCTCGGTGATGTTCATGGTGCCGGTCCATTTGCCGGAAATCATGTTGGGCAGGTACATGGTCTTCTGCGCATCGTTGCCGGCAATCTCCAGCGCTTCGGTGGCGCCGAGCGTCAGCAAAGGGCAGAGCGAGAACGCCATGTTGGACGACTTCCACATTTCCTGCACCGCCGCCGAGACCAGTTTGGGCAAGCCCTGCCCGCCATGCTCAGGATTGCCGGAGAGCGCATTCCAGCCGTTGTCGGCGAACTGCCGGTAGGCTTCCTTGAAGCCCTTCGGCACGGTCACAGCCTTGTCGGCCCACTGCGCGCCCTCCTGATCGCCGCTCCAGTTGAGCGGCGCCAGCACCTCTGCGGTGAACTTCGCGGACTCCTCGAGAATTGCCTCGACCACATCAGCCGTCGCTTCCTCGTAGCCGGGCAAGGCAGCAACCTTGTCGAGGCCGGCCAGTTCGGCCAGAACGAACTGCATGTCCTTCAATGGGGCGGCATAGCTGCTCATCGCAATTCTCCGTAATCGTCTGTCTTGAAAAAAACCGGGAACCGCAGAGCAAAGCAGGAATCAACAGCGTTTGCTTTCCCCTGCTTCCCGGCTCCCTGCCTTGAGGTCGTCTTGCTTCCGGCTTGTCCTAGAGCGCCGCCACCAGTTCCGGCACGGCCTGGAAAAGATCGGCGACCAGGCCGTAATCGGCTACCTGGAAAATCGGCGCATCGGAATCCTTGTTGATCGCCACGATCACCTTGGAATCCTTCATGCCGGCCAGATGCTGGATCGCGCCGGAAATGCCGATGGCGAAATACAGCTGCGGCGCGACGATCTTGCCGGTCTGCCCGACCTGGTAGTCGTTGGGCACGAAGCCGGCATCGACCGCGGCGCGGGACGCCCCCAGGGCGGCACCGAGTTTGTCGGCCAGCGGTTCGAGCAGTGTGTGGTAGTTCTCGCCGCTGCCCATGCCGCGCCCGCCCGAGACGATGATCTTCGCCGCCGCCAGTTCCGGCCGCGCCGACTTGGTCAGTTCGCGACTGATCAGTTTCGACTGGCCGAGGTCGGGGCCGGCGGTGATGACTTCGATGGCGGCGCTGCCGCCCGCATTGGCGGCGGCGTCAAAGCCCGTGGTGCGCACCGTGATGACCTTGGTCGCATCAGCCGACTTGACGGTCGCCAGCGCATTGCCGGCATAGATCGGACGCACGAAGCTGTCGGCGTCGACCACCGCTGTGATTTCCGAAATCTGCGCCACGTCGAGCAGCGCCGCAACACGCGGCAGGGTGTTCTTGGCGTTGCTGGTGGCCGCGGCCAGGATGTGGCTGTAGCCGCCGGCGTTGGCGACGATCAGGGCGGCGAGGTTCTCCGCGCTCTGGTCGCCGTAGTGGGCGGCGTCGGCGATTTTGACTCTGGCCACACCGGCGACCCTGGCGGCCTGCTCGGCGACCGCGGCGCATCCGCTGCCGGCAACCAGAATGTGTATCTCGCCGCCGATTTTTGCCGCGGCGGTGACGGCATTGAGGGTCGCGGCCTTGAGGGCGGCATTGTCGTGTTCTGCTATGACGAGGAGGCTCATGCGATCACCTTGGCTTCGTTCTTGAGTTTGTCGATCAACTGGGCGACGTCGGTCACCATGATGCCGGCGCTGCGCTTGGGCGGTTCGGTGACGGTGACGGTGGCAAGCCGCGGCGCCACATCGACACCCAGATCGGCCGGCTTGACGATCTCCATCGGCTTCTTCTTCGCCTTCATGATGTTGGGCAAGGTGGCGTAGCGCGGCTCGTTGAGCCGCAGGTCGGCACTGATGATGCAGGGCAGGCTGACTTCGATGGTTTCCAGACCGCCATCGACTTCGCGGGTCACGGTGGCCTTGCCGTCCGCGAGCACGACCTTGGAGGCGAAAGTGGCCTGCGACCAGCCCAGCAGCGCGGCCAGCATCTGCGCGGTCTGGTTGGCATCGTCATCGATGGCCTGCTTGCCGAGGATGATCAGTTGCGGAGCCTCCTTCTTCGCCACCGCGGCCAGCAGCTTGGCCACCGCCAGCGGCTGCATCTCGACGTCGCTTTCGATCAGGATGGAACGGTCGGCGCCAATCGCCATGGCGGTGCGCAGGGTCTCCTGACAGGCCGTGACGCCGCAGGAAACGGCGATCACTTCCGTCGCCACCCCGGCCTCCCTCAGGCGGATGGCTTCCTCCACGGCAATTTCGTCGAAGGGGTTCATCGACATTTTCACATTCGCCAGATCGACACCACTGCCGTCTGCCTTGACGCGAACCTTGACGTTGTAGTCAATCACGCGCTTGACCGGAACGAGGATTTTCAAGCGACTCTCCTTAAGTTTTTCGGATCGGGAAAGATTCATTCTAGCGGCAATTCCGCACCACCCTTCCATACGCCTTGGTATGGAGTGTGCGATACTAGCGCAAGTCCGGCAACAATTCAATACCCTACCGTATGGAAACAAAACCTGTCAAAGCCGCCCGCACCCAGTTGGATCGCGAAGCATGGATCAAGGGTGCGATAGCCATTCTCGCCGAGCACGGCGCCGAGCGCCTGCGCGTGGAAGTCCTGGCCAAGCGCCTCGGCGTGACCAAAGGCAGCTTCTACTGGCATTTCAAGGATCGCCGCGACCTGCTTGATGCCGTACTCGACTACTGGAAGCAGGGCCGCATCCGCGATATCCGCAAACAGACGCAGGCGGAACCCGGCGACGAAGTCGCCGCCCTGCTGCACACCATCGAAGTCTATGCCTCGGCACGCAACCGCAAGGGCATATCCATCGAAGCTGCGGTACGCGACTGGGCGCGGCGGGATGCGCAAGCCATCGCCGTGGTCGAAGAAGTCGACGCCGAACGCCTGGTTTGCGCCTGCCGCCTTTTCCTCGCCTGCGGGCTGACCCGGGAAGAGGCGCAAGCCCGCAGCGTCATGCTCTACGCCTATGTATTCGGCGTCAGCCTGATGCACTGCGGCGGCTTCACTGCCAGCCTGACTTCCCTCAAGGCCTGGATCGCCGAGCGCATCGCGCGCTGATTGCGGCAGACAGGACTCTGCTGCCGCACGGCGGGGAATTACATCCGCTCGAAGATTCCGGCCGCGCCCATGCCGGTGCCGACGCACATGGTCACCATGCCGTACTTGAGGTTGCGCCGGCGCAGGGCGTGAATCACCGTGGCGGAACGTATCGCGCCGGTGGCGCCGAGCGGATGGCCGAGGGCGATGGCGCCGCCCAGCGGGTTGACCTTGGCCGGATCAAGGCCGAGATCCTGGATCACCGCCAGCGACTGAGCGGCGAAGGCCTCGTTGAGTTCGAACCAGTCGATCTGGTCCTGGGTGATGCCGGCTGCACGGCAGGCCAGAGGAATAGCCTCCTTGGGGCCGATGCCCATGATCTCGGGCGGCACGCCGCGCACCGCAAACGAGGCGAAGCGCGCCAGCGGCGTCAGGTTGAACTGCTTGAGAATCTTCTCGCTGACCAGGATCAGGGCACCCGCGCCGTCGGAGGTCTGCGAACTGTTGCCGGCGGTGACCGAGCCCTTGGCGGCGAACACGGGTTTCAGTTTGCCCAGCGCCGCCAGCGTCGAATCGGCGCGCGCACCTTCGTCGCGATTGACGCTGCGGGTCTTGACCACGATTTCGCCGGAAGCAAGATCGGGCACGCGTTCGATGACCTCGACCGACGTCGTCTCGTCGTCGAATTCACCCGCCTGCTGCGCGGCGATGGCCTTCTGGTGCGATTCCAGGGCGAACTGGTCCTGCATCTCGCGCGTCACCTTCCACTGCGTCGCCACTTTTTCCGCGGTGAGGCCCATGCCGTAGGCCATGCCGATGTTCTCGTCGGCAAACGCCCTGATGTTGATCGAAGGATGATGGCCCATCATCGGCACCATCGACATCGACTCGGCGCCGCCGGCGATCATGACATCGGCCTGGCCGACGCGGATGCGGTCGGCCGCCATCGCCACCGCGGTAATGCCGGAGGCACAGAAGCGATTGACGGTGACGCCGCCCACGGTGTTCGGCAGGCCCGCCAGCAGCACCGCGTTGCGCGCCATGTTGAGTCCGGCCTCGGCTTCCGGGAAGGAGCAGCCGACGATGGCGTCCTCGATCAGCTTCGGGTCGAGGCCCGGCACCTGGCTCATGGCGGACTGGATCACGCGCACCAGCAGGTCATCCGGGCGGACCGTGCGGAACATGCCGCGCGGCGCCTTGCCGATCGGCGTGCGGGTGGCGGCAACGATGTAGGCGTCCTGCAATTGTTTGCTCATCTGTATCTCCTCGGGTCTCAATTGCGGACCGGCTTGCCGGTCTGCATCATGCCCATGATCCGTTCCTGGGTCTTGGGATGGTTCAGCAATTCCATGAAGGCCTTGCGCTCCAGATCGAGCAGCCACTGCTCGCTGACCAGGCTGCCCTGGTCCACGTCGCCGCCGGAAACCACGGTGGCGATCATCTGTCCCAGCTTGAAATCGTGCGCCGAGATGAAGCCGCCGTCGCGCATGTTCACCAGTTGCGCCATGATGGTGGCGATGGCATAGCGCCCGGCGACCGGCACCAGCTTCTGCAGCGGCGGCCGGTAGCCGGCGTCGAACATGGCGCGCGCTTCCACCTTGGCCACGTGCAGCAACTCGTAGGGGTTGAAAACGATGACGTCGTCGGCTTTCAGATAGCCCATCTGCCGTGCCTCCAGCGCCGACTTCGAAACGGCGGCGGTGGCGGCGTTCATGAAGTAGTGCTTGAGGAATTGCAGCAGATCGTTGCCTTTCGCATCGGCCGCGGCGCGCAGCGCCGCTTCCTTCAGGCCGCCGCCGGCCGGGATCAGGCCGACGCCGACTTCGACCAGGCCGATGTAGGACTCGATCGCGGCGACGCGCCTGGCCGCGTGCAGCGTCAGTTCGCAGCCGCCGCCGAGGGCCAGGCCCGCCACTGCGGCGACCACCGGCACGCCGGCGTATTTCATGGCCTGGAAGCATTGTTGCAGCCTGACGACTTCCGGCTCGATGGCCTTGACGCCGCCCGACATGAAGAGCGGCAGCATGGCCTGCAGGTCGGCGCCGGCGGAGAAAGCGCCGCCGTCTGCGGCGTCTGCAGCCCAGATCACCAGACCCTTGTAGTTGCGCTCGGCCTCTGCAATCGCCCGGCTCAGGCCGGCAATGACCGGCGCGCCGATGGCGTGCATCTTGGTCTTGATGGAAAAAATCAGCACCTCGTCGCCCTGATGCCAGATGCGTACCGACTCGTCCTCGAACAGCGTCGTGCCGCCCTTGCTGCCGTCGGCTGCGCCCTCGCCCAGAACCGGGGCGCGGAACGGCTGGCGGCCGTAGACGGCGAGAGCGGAACGCGGCACATTGGTCTTGCGTGCCGGCGACCAGGAGCCGTCGGCGGCATGCACGCCGCTGCGTCCGTCGAACACCCAGGCCGGCAGCGGCGCCGAACACAAGGCTTTGCCGGCGTCGATGTCTTCCTTGACCCAGTTGGCGACCTGCTGCCAGCCCGCCGCCTGCCAGGTTTCGAACGGACCCAGCTTCTGGCCGAAGCCCCAGCGCATGGCGAAATCGATGTCGCGCGCATTGTCGGCAACGGCTTCCAGATGCACTGCGATGTAATGGAAGGCATCGCGGAAGATGGCCCAGAGGAACTGTGCCTGCGGGTTGCCCGAGTCGCGCAGCGCCTTCATGCGCTTGGCCGCATCCTTTTCCTTGAGGATGCGCACCACCAGATCGTCGGCCTTGCCGCCGCCGGCGACATACTGGCCGCTGGCGAAATCGAGCCGCTGCACCTCGCGGCCCACGCGCTTGTAGAAGCCGGCGCCGGTCTTCTGCCCGAGGGCGCCGGCGGCGACGAGTCTGGTGAGGATTTCCGGCGTCTTGTAGCAGGCCGCAAAGGGATCGTCACCCAGCGTGTCCTGCATGGTCTTGACCACGTGGCCGAGGGTGTCGAGGCCGACCACGTCGGCGGTGCGGAAGGTGCCGGACTTGGCGCGTCCCAGCTTGGCGCCGGTCAGATCGTCCACCAGGTCGCAGGACAGGCCGAACTTCTCCGCCTCGTGTATCGTCGCCAGCATGTTGAAGACGCCGACGCGATTGGCGATGAAGTTGGGGGTGTCCTTGGCCCGCACCACGCCCTTGCCCAGCGTGGTGACGAGGAAGCCTTCGAGCTGGTCGAGGATTTCAGGCCGCGTCGTCGCCGTCGGGATCAGTTCGACCAGATGCATGTAGCGCGGCGGGTTGAAGAAATGCACGCCGCAGAATCGCGCCTTGAGTTCCGCAGCGAAGCCGTCGGACAGGGCGGTGATCGACAGGCCGGAGGTATTCGAGGCAAAGATGGCATCCGGCGCGATGAAGGGCGCAACCTTCTTGTACAGGTCGTGCTTCCAGTCCATGCGTTCGGCTATCGCCTCGATGATCAGGTCGCAGCCCTTGAGCAGTTCCAGGCCGTCGTCATAATTCGCCACCTCGATGCAGGCCGCATCGTCCTTGTTGCCCAGCGGCGCCGGGCTGAGTTTCTTGAGGCCCTCGATGGCGCGCAGCACGATGCCGTTCTTCGGCCCCTCCTTCGCCGGCAGGTCGAACAGCACCACCGGAACTCTGGCATTGACGCAGTGGGCCGCGATCTGTGCACCCATGACGCCGGCACCGAGCACGGCGACTTTCTTGACGATGAAATTGCTCATAGTGAGTACCTTTTCAAGGAATAAAACCTCTCACCACAGATGCACGGAGACACAGAGAAAACCAGAAAATGCTTTTCCGAATCGGCCTTTCTCTTTCTCTGTGTCTCTGTGTCTCCGTGTCTCTGTGGTTAAGGGTTCTTGCTTTAAAACAGTTCGGCTTCGAGGTCGAGCAGGGAACCGCAGCCTGATCGCGCCTGGCGTATCAACATGGCGGTCTCGGGCAGCAGGCGGGCAAAATAGAAACGGGCGGTAGCAAGCTTGGCCTTGTAGAAGGTGTCGCCTGAATCGAGCTTGGCCAGGGCGATCTTCGCCATCTTGGCAAAGAAGTAACTGTACACCAGATGGCCCACCACGCGCAGGTAGGGAACCGCCGCGGCGCCGACCTCGTCCTGATTCTGCATGGCCTTCATGCCGATTTCCATGGTCAGCTTGGTGACCTTGTCGCCGAGGTCGGCCAGCGGCGTGATGAACTCGTTCATCGCCTCGTCGGTACCGTTTTCCTCGATGAAGGCCTGCACCAGTGCGCCGAACTTCTTCAGCCTGGCACCGTTGTCGAGCAAGACCTTGCGTCCCAGAAGGTCCAGCGACTGGATCGTGTTGGTGCCCTCGTAAATCATGTTGATGCGGGCATCGCGAACGTATTGCTCCATGCCCCAGCCGGCGATGTAGCCGTGGCCGCCATACACCTGCATCGCTTCGGAAGTTGCGATCCAGCCGTTGTCGGTCATGAAGGCCTTGACCACCGGCGTCAGCAGCGTCACCAGGTCGGCGGCGTCCTTGCGCACGGCTTCGTCGGGATGATTCAGTTCGCGGTCGATCTGCAGCGCGATGAAGGACGAAAAGGCGCGACCGCCTTCGGCGTAGGCCTTCGCCGTCAACAGCATGCGCCGCACATCCGGATGCACGATGATCGGGTCGGCCGCCTTGTCCGGCGCCTTGATGCCCGACAGGCTGCGCATCTGCAGACGCTCCCTGGCATAGACCAGCGCGTTCTGGTACGCGACTTCCGTCTGCCCCAGGGATTGCATGCCGACGCCGAGGCGCGCGGCATTCATCATCACGAACATGGCATTGAGACCCTTGTGCGGCTGGCCGATCAGCCAACCGCTGGCGTCGTCCAGATTCATCTGGCAGGTCGGACTGCCGTGAATCCCCATCTTTTCCTCGAGGGCACCGCAGCTGATCGCGTTGCGCGCACCCAGCGTGCCATCGGCATCGGGAATGAACTTCGGCACCACGAACAATGAAATCCCCTTGGTGCCGGGAGGCGCGTCGGGCAGACGGGCGAGCACCAGATGGACGATGTTCTCCGCCATGTCATGTTCGCCGGCGGAGATGAAAATCTTGCTGCCGGTGATCGTGTACGACCCATCCGCCCGGGGCACGGCCTTGGCGCGCAGCAAGCCGAGGTCGGTGCCGCAATGCGATTCGGTGAGACACATCGTTCCCGTCCATTGGCCCGACACCAGGGGCGGCAGGTACAGCGCCTTCAACTCCGCTGTGCCGTGTTCGCGCAGGCACTCGTAGGCACCGTGCGACAGGCCGGGATACATGTACCAGGCCTGATTCGATGCATTCAGCATCTCGGACAGGGGGTTGTACACGACTACCGGCAAACCCTGACCGCCGTATTCAGGATCGCAGGTCAGCGCCGGCCAGCCGGCATCGACAAACTGCCGGTAGGCTTCCTTGAAGCCGGTCGGCGTAGACACCTCGTGAGTGACCGGATCAAGCCGGCAGCCCTCGCGGTCGCCGACCTGGTTGAGCGGAAACAGCACCTTGGAGGTAAATTTGGCGCCCTCTTCCAGCACCTGGTTGATCAGATCGGCATCAACTTCGGCGTGCGCCGGCAAAGCCTTGAGTTCGGTGGTGACGTCGAGCAATTCATACAGAACGAATTGCATGTCACGCAAGGGGGCGAGGTACTGGCCCATGGAATCCTCCTTTGTTTTTATTGACTGGCGTCGACCGCAGCGGACGAACGACCGTTTGAAACAAGCGTTTTAATGCTAACGCAGTTCTGCCGGTACGTGTAGTCGAACGACTCTAATTCAGGAAGCCCGGGCCGCAGCCGGCCGGGTGGCGCGGCCGACAATCAGCGCAGAAAGTTCCGGCTGATCTCGCGGAACACGTCCGAGTCGGCGCGCCGCAGCCATTCAAAGGCCACCATCTCGCGGCTGACAATGGCGGCGCCGGCCTGCCGCATGCGCTCCAGGGCCAGGGCCTTGTCGGCCTGGCGGCGTGAGCCGACGGCCTCCTCCACCACGAACACCTGCCTGCCGCCGGCCAGCAGTTCGATCACCGTCTGCAGTACGCAGACATGGGTTTCCATGCCACAAACCACATACTGGCGCGGGCCGCCGCCTTGATCGAGGGCATGACAGCCCCCGGCCACGGCGGAAAAATGCAGCTTGCCGGCAATGCAGCCGGCCGGAAGTTCGGCGGCAACGGCGGGATGGGTCGGACCCAGTCCCTGCGGATACTGCTCGCAGGCCAGCAGCGGAATCTCCAGCCGGCGCGCCACGCGTATCAGCCAGACCACGTGGTCCAGCAAGGATTGCCAGCCGGCGATGGCCGGCACCAGTTTGCCCTGTACATCCACCACCAGCAGGGCCGAATCGCGTGCATCGATCAGCATGATGCCTCCCAGGCAGCAATAAATTCCTTCCAGTGCGGCAGGCCGGTCGCCGCCAGCGTGGACTTGACCAGTTCCAGTTCGCTGTCGTGCTCGCCGGCCGTCAGCAGTCCGCGCATGAGTTGGAAGCGCAGAAAGACCAGAAAGGTGTTGACCACGTCGGTTTCGCAATAATCGCGGATCTCGTCGCTGCGCCCTTCCTGCCAGGCACCCCAGACCGCCGAGCCGTCCATGCCGAGCTTGCCCGGCAGGCCCATCAGGCGCGCCAGTTGATCGAGCGGCGCACTGCCGCGCGGCTGGTACATCGCCAGCAGATCCATCAGGTCCGTATGCCGCATGTGGTAGCGGCTGATGTAGTTGTTCCACTTGAAATCGCGCGAGTCGCGGTAATCGCCTTCGCCCATGTCCCAGTAGCGCGGCGCCGTGACGCGATGCATCAGGCCGCGGTAGTGCAGCACCGGCAGGTCGAAGCCGCCGCCGTTCCAGGAGACGATCTGCGGCGTGAACTTTTCCACACCGTCGAAAAAGCGCTGGATGATTTCGCCCTCGCCCGACTTGGGCCCGGCCAGCGACCAGACGCGAAAACCTTCCGCGCTGCGCAGTGCGCAGGAAATCACCACCACGCGCTGCAGGTGCAGCGGCAGGAAATCGCTGCCGTTCTTGGCCCGCTGGCGCTGAAAGGCGAACTCCGCCACTTCCCCGTCGGCCAGCGTCGCCGGCAGTTGATGCAGCGTGCGCAGGCCGGCGATGTCCGGAATGGTCTCGATGTCAAAGACGAGAACGGGAGTCATGGGCAGGGTTCCGGTGGCAAAAAGCGATATGTCGGTGGGTTGTCGGCACGGGCGCAGCTGGACTGCCTGAAATTGCACTACGCGGGCAGCCAATGCCGATTCTATAATCCCGCTCCATGTTAGTCGAAGAAAAAGACCAAAACAGCCGGCAGGGCATCCAGTCCATCGAGGTCGGCGTGCCGCTGCTGCGGGTGCTGGCGGATCACGGCGCGCCGATGATGCTGCGCGACCTCGCCCTGGCGGCGGGCATGCCGGCGGCCAAGGCCCACCGCTACCTGGTCAGCTTCATGCGTACCGGACTGGTGACGCAGGATCCGCTCTCGGGCCGCTACGATCTGGGACATTTCGCGCTGGATCTCGGCCTCGCCAGCCTCGCCCGGCTCGACGCGGTGCGTGTGGCGACCCCTGTGCTCGACTCGCTCGGCGAGGAAATCGGGGAAACCGTGGCCCTCGCGGTATGGGGCAATATGGGCCCCACCATCGTGCGCTGGGTCGAGTCGCGACGGCCGGTGACGGTCAATCTGCGCACCGGCGCCGTGATGCCCTTGCTGCATTCGGCCATAGGCCTGTGCTATGTGGCTTTCTTCGACTCGCCGCAGTTGCAGCAGCGGGTGGCAGAGGAACTCCTGATCAACGCCGGCAGCGAGGACGCCCGGGCACCGGTAACGCGGGCGCAACTCGATGCCCTGATTGCCACAGCGCGCGAACATGGCATGTCACGCGTCGTCGGATCCCTGATTCCCGGCATCAACGCCTTTTCGGCCCCGGTATTCAATCACGACGGCAAGATGGCGCTGGCCATCACCGGCCTGGGTCCCGCAGGCCTCATGCCACCCCACTGGAATGGCCCGATGCCGAAAGCCATCCGTGCCGCCGCCTGCCGCATATCGCGCCAGCTGGGCTGGCGCGGCGGCAAGTGACCGCCGGACTGAATTGCACCTGTCATCGCAAGCGAGCCGGCACGATAGCGATCCGCGCCGACCGGCTTTCGTCTGTTCTGCTGTATAAAGCACGCTTGCCTCCCACCACGCTGCGCCGACAACCCCACCCATGAAGCGAATTCTTGTAGTCGATGACAATGCCGTCAATCGCAAACTGGCCAGTACCCTGCTGAAGAAGCGCGGCTGGGAAATCGCAGAAGCCGACGGCGGCGCGACGGCACTGGAAATCCTGTCTGTCGATCGCTTTGACGGCGTGCTCCTCGACATCAGCATGCCGGGCATCGATGGCGAGGAAGTCTGCCGCCGCATTCGCGCCAACAGATCTCTGGCCGGACTGCGGCTGGTGGCCTACACCGCGCACGCCATGGAATCGGAACAGCAGCGCATCATGAGCGCCGGCTTCGACGCAATTCTGATCAAGCCGATCACGATGCAGTCTCTTCAGCTGGCGCTGCCGGACTAGCCAGAGGTATCCAGAACTCGAAATAGGCGCCGTGGCCCAGCTCGGATTCGAGACGCAGGGAACCTCCCATCAGCGCCACGAATTCCCGCACCAGAGCAAGGCCGAGCCCGGTGCCGCCATGTGCGCGGGTGACGAAGTTGCTCTCCTGGTGAAAGCGCTCGAACACGGCGACCTGGGCTTCTGCGGCAATGCCCGGCCCGGTATCGCGGACACCGATGACGACCCGCTCCCCGTCCCGTCCGGCCGTGATGCATATCTCGCCCTGTTGAGTGAATTTCACCGCGTTGCTGAGCAGGTTGTGGACCACCTGGCGCAGTCGCATCGGGTCACCGATCAGCGTCTGCGGCACATCGGGAGCAAACTGGTGCACCAGACGCAAGCCTTTCTGCCGGGCCGTTGCGGCATGCAGAGCGGCCAGTTCCTGCAGCAGCGGCGGCAGGGCGAAGGGAACCGCGTCGAGCCTCATGTTGCCGGACTCTATCTTGGCGATGTCGAGGACATCATTCACCAGGGCGAGCAGGTGCTGGCCGCTCTGGCAAATGGTGGCAGCGTGGTCGCGTATTTCCTCATTGGGCGCATCCTCGCGGATCAGTTCGGCAAAACCGAGGATGCCGTTGAGGGGCGTGCGCAACTCGTGCGACATGCTGGCGACGAAGTCGCTCTTCATGCGGCTGTTTTCCTCGGCCAGGTGACGCGCGTCCTCCAGACGCCGGAAAGATTTCTCGACGCTGCCGGCCATGGTGTTGAGGGAATCGCTGAGACTGCCCATCTCATCCTTTGACTGATACTTGAAGCGGAAGCCGAAGTCGCCGGCCTCGATGCGGGCCAGGCCCGCGATCAGATCGGTTATGCGGCGGGTGAGCATGGAGGCAAGCCAGACCGCCACCACCACGACCAGTAGCAGCATGATCAGGGTCGAGGTGGCCAGGGTGAAAGCCGTGCGGCCCGTTGACTCCTCTATCAGGCTGCGCAAATCGGCCTGACGGACCTTCATCCGCTCGCCGAACTCGGCCACCTTGGCCGCCATCAAGGTAGCCGTGGTCTGGGCCGGCTTGTGGAAATCGTCGACGTTGGCGCCGATGGTCACGTAACCGAAGCCGCGCGGGGTCCGGGCGTACTGGCCGGTGCGATAGGGAATGCTTGCCGCCGTGGTCAGTTTCCAGACACCGGTCCACAGGATGAGGAAGGAGCCCGAACCGCCGAACTGGGTCAGATCGTGCCAACCCTGGCATTGCGGCGCGAAATTCAGGTAGCGACATTCCAGGCCCACGTAGCCGGCGCTGGTGAGCGGCTTGGCCGGCTTCTTCTCGCGCGTCTGGTGATCGAAGGGGGGAACGTCCTTCAGGTAATTCCGCAAGGATTTGCCGCTCTGCTGCCAACCCTCGTAGATGCTTGCCTCCAGCCATGAAGGCGCGTACTCGCCGGTCTTCGGGTCGAGGCCGACGATCGAGTGGTGCCGCGGATGCGCGATGCTGCGATCCAGATAGTCCCACATGAAGGCGTAGTTGCCGTTGGTGGCATCCGATATCGCCGTGTAACGGGCAGATGTCGGCATCAGGTTGTCGGTGAAACTCATGACGTGGGTATGATCCAGCGCCAGCGTGACGTAACCGACGATGCTGCCGCCCTTGACCACCGGCGTCGCCCACCGGACGATGCCCTGGAAGCGCTTGCCCTTTGGATTTTCGCGCCCGGCATAGGCCTCCCGTTCCGGCTCGAAGGGGATCCCCAGACTCTTGGCCTTCTCCGGCGTCACCGGGCCGATAACGCGCGAGGGAACGTAGGGGCCGATGACGTCGGAAACATAGATCTCGCCAGGCTTCAATTTCTTCAGTTCGGCAAAATAGGTTTCCGCCTTGCACCAGGTGTTCTCCTTGTGCGAAACGTCGCGCAGGTCGCGCGGCAACACATCGGTCTGGGAAATCTTCAGTTTCTCGCGGCCGTCCAGGCCGACGTAGGTGATCTCGTGATACAGGGGACGCGACAGGGTCCGCAGCACGGTCTCCGGAGGCCGGTAGTGGAAGTCCTGTTTGTTCTCCTCGTTGCTGGGGGTGGCCACCTTGCCCTCCCCGGCAGGGCCGTCCGCCGGCAGCCAGCCCTTGCCGTTTTCCGCCAGTCGCCACTGGCCGATGTCGGTGAGGCTGTGCTTGCGGTTTTCGACAAAACGCCGGTACAGCGCTTCGCCCGGATCCAGTTGCGCGGCGAGCAGAATATCCCGGTCCCGGTCGTAGAGAAAATCGGCCACGGCGCGGGCGGTATCGGTGGTGAGGCGTTCCAGTTCCTCCCGCGCGCGGTCGTCGAGGGCCTTGACCGATTCGCTGGAGAAGGTCTTGCCCATCTGGGCAACGGTATCGCGCACCTCGACGGTCAGCCTGTCGCTTTGATCCGCCAGGCCGCTGCCCAGCCGGCTGACGCCTTCCCAGGCGAGTATCGCGAGCAGGATCAGCGGCACGACCTTGATGACCACGAACAGCAGAATCAGCTTGGCGCGAATGCCAAGTTTCTCGAAGTCGATACCCGCGATGCGCTTCATCCCGCCTCCTGATCTATTGCTGATGGCACACAAACTCCGGCAGGCCTGCGCCACAACTTGCGGCGCGGGCGATGCGGCGAAAACCGGCCCCGAATTTTATGACGCCGCGGCGGGATTGTCGCTCAACCGCCCTGCGAAGGGAAGAATTGGGGCAAGATGCGCGGCTTCGACTGGAAAAAACATCGAATCGCTTCCTGAGATTCCACGGATCATGGACCAAGACATCGCCAACGGCACCCTGCGCATCATCGACGGATGCGAACGCTCCTACACGGACGGCTACTGGATCAAGACCTACCCGGTGCCGACCGACACGCTGCAGGCCAAGCGCCGCCTGATCGAGGCCTTGACGCGCCGCCTCTTCAACCACACCGAGCACGGCCTCAACATACCCGGCAATCGTCTCGCTGAAGCGAAGAAGGCCTACGAAGAAGAAACCGATTCCGGCAAGAAGCGGGTCAAGGGCTCGATGTATGCCGGCGCCATGTTCAATCGCGCCACCGACATTTTCACCCGTCTGGTCGATCTGCAATCGGCGGGGGTGGAAATCTCCTCGAGCAACGATCTGATGCGCGAATGCGGCCGCTGCCTGCAGGAAGCCCTCTCCCTCTGTCGCCTGGTCCTCCACCGCAGCGGCGAGGAAGGCATTGACGAATTGTGGGGTGAACCGTTCCGCGCCTTCACGGTTCCACTTGAATCCTTTTTCGAAAACCGCTACCTGAAGATGGCCCAGGCCATGCGCGAGATCGACAGCGTCGCTGCGGCCATGCTGCGCACCTTCCACACGCCGATGTTCGAGGGCATAGAGACAGTGATCCGGGAGTTTGCCGGCGTCGCCCGGATCAAGGTGGAAACGCTGCGCACCGACCCCGAAATCTTCGACATCTGGGCCGAGATGGTCACCGCCGGCGAGCGCCTCGCCAACTTCCGCCCCCTCATGAACAACCCCGAAAGCGAAATCGAACAGCGCGCGGCGTCCTTCGGCACCCAACTCATCTGCAACGGCCGCGACCTGATCTTCCACATCACCCGGGCGCGGGTACCGATGCCGAAGAGCGCCAGGGATTTCGTCGAGCGATGTGAAATCTATGCGGCAACCGGAATCGTTACCATGATGCCGGTGCCACTGCCCGGCTAGGCTGACGGTACCGCAGCTGCGGCGGCATGCTGCATGCGTGGCCGCCGTCCGGTTTCAAGTTGCGCCGTGCTTGCCGACAAATGCCTGCAGCGCGGCATGCACTTCGCCAAGCAGGCCCGGCCAGTCACCGGCACGGGACTGACGGAACAGGCGCATGACGCCGGGGTACCAGGGCGAATCGCTGCGCCCGCTCAGCCAGCGCCAGTCGGTCTTGTAATCAGGCAACAGCAGCCAGCAGGCCTTGCCCATGGCCCCCGCCAGGTGGGCGACGGCCGTGTCCACGCTGATCACCAGGTCGAGATTGGCGATGATCGCCGCGGTATCGGCAAAATCGGCAATTTGCGGCCCGAGATTGACCGGTGCCAGGCCGGCCGGCGGACTTGCCGCATCGTCCTCGCCGGCTCCTTTTTGCAAACTGAAAAAACGCGCGCCGGCGATCGGGCCCAGGGCAGACAAGCTCGCCAGACCGGGAAGCGATCGCTCCGCATCGTTCTCGAAGCGCGGGTTTCCTTTCCACACCAGACCGATGCGTACCGCGCCGGGAAAACACTGCCCGGCCACCACGGCTGACCATCGGTCGAGTTTCACGCGCTCGGCGCCAAGGTAGGGCAAGCTGGCCGGAATCGAGTCGAGTCCGGTCTGGCAATGCAGCGGAATGCTCAGCGGCGGAGTCCAGAAATCCCAGGTCGATGGCGGCAGCGGCTCATCAAAACCGGTGACGCAATCGACGCCCTCAAGGGAAGCGAACAGGGTCTTCAGCGCAGGATGACAAATCAATGTGATGTGCCGCGCGCCGCGGGCCTTCAACACGGCGGCGTAGCGACAGAACTGGATCATGTCGCCATGCCCGGCCTCGAAACCGATCAGCAGGGACTTGCCCTGCAGGGACTCTCCACGCCATCGCGGGCAGGCCAGGCGGGCTTCCAGCGCGGCATACCAGTCGCGCGCCTCGAGGCAGCGCCAACCCTCCTCGAAGCGGCCCTGACGCAGCAACAGGTAACTCAGATTGAATCTGGCCAGTGGGTAGTCGGGGGCCAGCGCCATCGCCTTGCGGTAACTGAGTTCGGCCTCGACCTCCTGCTTGCGGCAGGCCTGCAGAACCCCCAGATTGGACCAGGCCGCGGCCGACTCCGGCATCAGTTGCAAAGCCCGCCGGTAAGCGGCTTCCGCCTCGGCAAAGCGCTTTTGCAGGGTCAGCATGGCACCGAGGTTGATATGGGTTTGCCCGTGACCGTCATTGCAGACGATGGAATGGCGGTAATGCGCTTCGGCTTCGGCCAGCCGGCCGGCCTGATCCAGCACCAGTCCCAGATTGGCATGGGCCTCGGCGAGATCGGGAAGCAGCCGGATGGCTTGGCGGAAGCATTCCTCCGCCTGAGCAGAATCGCCGCCGGCCAGATGGCGGTTCCCCTCGTAAAAAAAGGCCTCGGCGCGGCCGGATTTCCCGGCGGGCGACAGATCCTTAAGCGGATCTGCTTGCCCTGGCTCGTCCGGCGACACGGATTCAGCGACCCGTTGCCGGCGGCTGAACGTCACCCAGCAGGAGGAACTGGCCGGTGCAGGGATTCATCTTGTACAGACGGCCTTCCATTTCCCTGATCTCCCAGCAGCGATCCGGCGGACCCAGTCGCTTGAAATAGTCCCGCGCAAAGTAGCCGGCGAAGACCAGCAGCGCGACCAGCGCCATCACGCCCCAAGGTCCGCGCCAGCGACCGCCGGCAGCGGGATGGCCGGTCCTGGTACTGGTACTGGTACTGGATGCCGCGACTGGCAGGTCTGGAATCATGGCTCCGGGTTGTTTCAGGTCTTGTTCGCAGCCGCCATGATAGCCTCAGGAATCTGCCTTGCCAGATCGCCGGCCGGATGCTCGCTACCCGTAATCCACAAAATCTGTGGATAAGTATGTGGAGAAGTGCCGCGGCGACAGGTCTGTTAAGAATTTGTGACGGCTGTTCAATCCTTGAGCAGCCGTATTCAGGCAGGGCCTCAAGACCTTTCCGGCAGTTCTATGCATATCGGCATAGGGTTGTGGAGCATTCCCCGCTCCCAGATGTGGTTTCAGAGTGCATGGCGAATGCCTATCCCCTGTCATGCACAGTGGTATTGATCGTCTTGCCGATGATCGGACCGCAGCCGGCATGACCGGCGCCTCTCCGGATACGGTGCGCAAGCGGATACGATTGAAGTCCGCAGACTGACAACATTTGCCTGCACAGCCCCTACATGCAGAACAAAAGAAAAAGGGTTACAGGGAGAAATACCCTGTAACCCTTGAATTTGGTGGGGTGACCGATGGGGCTCGAACCCACGACAACCGGAATCACAATCCGGGACTCTACCAACTGAGCTACGGCCACCACCGAAACTGCGCGCCGCCCGGAAACAAATCGCCGGTGGGCAGGGGGCGAATTATGGGAGAAGGCAGAAAAAGAATCAAGCAATCAGCAATCCCGAACCTGGCAGACTACGCCCCGACGCCGGCGTCTATCGTGGCAAACTGGCGGCCTGCCGCCGGTTCTATCGCCGGAAACTGCCCGGAATCCGGCAATGGCACGAACTGCTGCGCAGTCCGGATGCCACGACATTGACCATCAAGCCCGAGAACTTCTGAAACGACATGAGCCAACCCGATATCCAAGTCGCCTGCCGCGGAAAACTCACGCCCGATGCGGCGAAGACTCACCGGAGCAGAACATGAGCGCCAACATCCCCAAAGGCTTCCGCCTGCACAAGCGCGGTGGCGACTACCTGGCCATGCTTGGCCCCTGGTATTACCGGCGCGACGAAGCGGAACACAAACGCGGCCAGATCATTCTCGCCACGCGCATCGAGGAGCGCCACACCAACATCCGCCACATCGCCCATGGCGGCTTTCTCGCCTCCATGGTCGATACGGCGCTGGGCATCGTCGTCTCCGGTTCGCGCGAACCGCCGCAACCCATCGTCACGGTCAGCCTCACCACCAACTTCGTCGCCAGCGCCGAAACCGGCGACTGGATCGAAGCCCATGTGGACATCGACCGCATGGGCGGCCGCCAGGCCTATGCCCGCTGCACGCTGCTGGTCGGCGATCGTTGCATCATGACCGGCAGCGGCATCTTCGCGCTGATGCAGCCGGTCGTCCCCAGGGAACAGGCGGACGGCTGAGGATGCCGAAGGACCACGACGTGGTGCCGCTGCTGCAGAATGGCGTGCTGCGCCCCGTTTGAAGCCAACAACGAAGGAATTCATGCATGAGCACTGCGGCCAGGCCCTACAAGTACTACTGGGAGGATTTTCCCGTCGGCCAAGTGCGCGAGTTCGGCCGCGTCACCATGACCACCGAGGAAATCGTCGCCTTCGCCCGCCAGTTCGATCCGCAAGCCTTCCACCTCTCCGAAGAGGGCGGCAGGGACAGCCTGTTCGGCGGGCTTTGCGCCAGCGGCTGGCACACCTGCGCGCTGGCCATGCGCATGATGTGCGACGCCTACCTGCTGGAATCCGCCAGCCTCGGCTCACCGGGCCTTGAGAACATCCGCTGGTTGAAGCCGGTGCGCCCCGGCGACACCCTGCATGTGCGCACGGTAGTGCTCGAAGCGCGCCCGCTCGACAGCAAGCCGGGCGTCGGTCTGGTACGCACGCGCTGGGAGATGCTGAACCAGAACAACGAGGAAGTCATGCAGATGGAAGGCTATGGCATGTTCCAGAGGCGCGACCCTGCCCCGACCGGCAATCCCGATCCATCCGCTTCGCCTGGCTGATCAGCCCTGAAAGGACCACAATGAATTTCACCACCCTCGACGTCACGCTCGATGCCGGCGTCGCCACCATCGCCCTCAACCGGCCCGACAAGGCCAATGCCATGAGCGAGCCGATGTGGTACGAGATCGAGCAGGCCATGGCATGGCTCGACACCACACCGGAAGCCCGGGTCGGCATCGTCACCGGCCGCGGCAAGTTTTTTACCGCAGGCATCGACCTCACGCTGCTGATGGGCCTCGGCGCCAAGATCGAAGACGACTGCGACGGCCGCCGCCACGAAAAGCTGCGCCGGCTGATTCTCCGGCTGCAGGACACCCTGACCTCCATCGAGCGCTGCCGCAAGCCGGTGCTGGCTGCCGTGAATGGCGCCTGCATCGGCGGCGGCATCGACCTCGTCACCGCCTGCGACATGCGCTACTGCTCGTCCAACGCCTACTTCAGCGTCAAGGAAATCGACGTCGGCATGACGGCCGATGTCGGCACCCTGCAGCGCCTGCCGCGCCTCATCGGCGAAGGCATGGCACGCGAACTGGCCTACACCGGGCGCCGCGTCGACGGCATCGAAGCGCAGAAGATCCATCTGGTCAACCGCTGCTTCGAGTCGCCCGAGGCGCTGCAAACCGGCGTCATGGAAATCGCCCGCAGCATCGCCGCCAAGTCGCCGCTTTCCATCCGCGGCAGCAAGGAAATGATCAGCTATGCCCGCGATCATTCGCTGGCCGACGGCCTCAACTACGTCGCCACCTGGAACGCCGCCATGCTGTTGTCAAAAGACCTCTTCGAAGCCGGCGCCGCCAACGTGCAAAAACGCGAGCCGGTGTTCAAGGACTGATTCCGGCGGAAGCTTGAAGCTCACTGCGGGACGAGGCCTGCTGCTCCGTTGAACTGGACAGAGCGGCGTGTAAGCCCGAAAATGCCGCGCGGCGGCCTCACCGCGAAGCGCAACGCCCGCTGTTCAAGACACTCATTACTCATTCTTCGGTAAATCAACAATGAAGCATTCATCCCCGTGGCCTCAGGCATTCCGCTCACTTGCAATTATCGCCGGCGCTGCTTTCTCTCTTTCTGTCACGGCTCAGGTCAACGTCGAGGAGGCGAAGAATGTATTCAAGGACAATGACTGTCGCAAATGTCACAGCCCCGACAAGGCGAAGGGCGGCCCGTCGCTCAAGAAAATTGCCGAAAAATACAAGGGCAAACCCGATGCCGAGCAAAAACTCATAAAGCACATGACTCAGGGTCCGCGCGTCAAGCTGGAAAACGGCAAGGAAGAAGACCACAAACTGCTCGACAGCAACGACCCGAAGGTGCTGAAGAACGTCGCCCGGTGGATTCTTTCGCACTGACCGGCGCAGTCAAAGACCGGGATGCTCGACATCCTCTACCGCGACGATTTTCTCGTCGCCATAAACAAGCCGTCCGGCCTGCTGGTTCATCGCAGCAACATCGACCGTCATGAAACGCGCTTCGCCGTGCAGTTGCTGCGCGACCAGATAGGGCAACGGGTGTACCCCATGCACCGGCTCGACAAGGGTACCTCCGGCCTGTTGCTGTTCGCCCTCGATGCCGACAGCGCACGCCGGGTAGCCGCGCAGTTCGTGCGCGGCGAGGTGCAAAAGCGCTATCTCGCCGTGGTGCGCGGCTGGCCCGCGGAAACCGGCGTGATCGACCATCCGCTGTCGCGCCGCTTCGATGACTACGGTCGCAAACTCGGCGCAGAGCGCCCGGCCATGGCGCTGCCGGCCGTCACCGGATACCGTCGCCTCGACTGCTTCGAATTGCCTGAGGCCGTCGACCGTTATCCGACATCACGCTATGCCCTGTTGAGCCTGAGTCCGCGGACCGGCCGCCAGCACCAGTTGCGCCGCCACATGAAGCACATCGCCCACCCCATCATCGGTGATGCCACCTGGGGCAAGGGGATTCACAACCGGTTTTTCCAGCAGCGCTTCGACTGTCAGCGCCTGCTGCTGGCCGCCACACAGATCGACCTGCTGCATCCCCGCGACGGCAGCCCGCTGTCGATTGCCGCAGCGCCGGACGAAAGCTTCGCCGGCGTGATCGGGGCCCTGGGCCTGGCCGCTGAAACAAGCGCAGCGACAGACGCAACAGCGTCATGCGTCGCAGCCACAGCCTCCGGGGCCGGCATCACCGGCGCACCCCTCAAGCACATGGTCGGGTCTGGCAGCGAGTGTCGCAGCTAGGCGACGCCAGGCAAGCTTGCGCGTAAGATGGCGCACCTTGCGTGATTGCAGCTTGCCGCAATCACCCCGCCTTTGCCGAGAAAACGCCATGCCTGATTCCCTGCTGCCCCTGCTTGCCGCCGCCCTCGAAGCGCGTGCTGAACTCCTGCCGCGCCTGCACGCCGAGCAGACGGATGCCTACCGCCTGTTCCACGGCAGCGTCGAGGGCCACCCCGGCCTGACCATCGACCGCTACGGCGACCTGGTGCTGGTGCAGTGCTTCCACAGCCCGCTGGCGGCGGACACGCTGGCCGCAGTGCAATCCTTCTACACCGCCCTCCTGCCGGACCTGACGCTGGTCTTCAACGATCGCAGCCACGCCAATTCACGCATCGGCAATGCGCTGCCGGCGGATCAACTCGAAGCGGCGATGCTGCCGCGCGAAATGCACGAGATGGGAATCACCTACCGCATCGCCGGGCGCCACGCCGGACAGGATCCCTGGCTTTTCCTCGACCTGCGCGCGGCACGGCGTCGGGTAATGCAGGAGGCACCGGGCAAATCACTGTTGAATCTGTTCGCCTACACCTGCGGCGTCGGCATAGCGGCGGCAAAGGCCGGAGCGCGCTTCGTGGTCAATGTCGATTTCGCCGATTCCAGCCTTGCGGTCGGCAAGGAGAATGCGCGCCTCAACGACTTGCCGGTGCGCCCGCGCTTCGTCAAGTGCGACGCCTTCGCCGCAATGCGCCAGTATTCCGGCGTCGGCCAGCCCAAGCGGGTGCGCGGCAAGGTCATGCCTCCCTTTCCCGAACTCGAGGCGCAGACCTTCGACCTGGTCGTGCTCGACCCGCCGCGCCACGCCAAGAGCCCCTTCGGCGTGGTGGACCTGGTCAATGACTACGCCTCGGTGTTCAAGCCGGCCCTGCTGTGCACCAGTGCGGGCGGCACCTTGATCTGCACCAACAACGTCGCCGATGTGCAGCGCGATGCCTGGCTCGACCAGTTGCAGCGCAGTGCAAGCAAGGCCGGCCGGCCGATCCGCGAGATGGAATGGATCATGCCGGAAGCCGACTTCCCCAGTTGCGACGGCCAGCCACCGCTGAAGATTGCCCTCCTGCGGGTCTAAGTATCGAAATTTACGGGCTATTTTTCCCGGACTCAGGCATAATGCGCGGTTCTCCGGCCGCATCCGCAACCCGCGACCTGCCTTTCCCTCGAAATCCCCTGCCGCGCGCAGGTACGCCATGACCACCTCCCCAGACACTATTGCCACCGGGTTCGATACCCTCGGGCTTGCCCAGCCTTTGCTCCAGGCCCTCACCGACGTCGGCTACGAAACCCCCTCGCCGATCCAGGCCGCCTGCATCCCGGTCCTGCTGGCCGGCCACGACCTGCTCGGCGAAGCCCAGACCGGCACCGGCAAAACCGCCGCCTTCGCCCTGCCGCTGCTGCAGAAGATCGACCTCAAGCGCGCCGTGCCGCAGGCCCTGATCCTGACGCCGACGCGCGAACTGGCGATCCAGGTCGCCGAGGCGCTGCAGAAGTACGCCCACCACCTGCCCGGCTTCCACGTCCTGCCGATCTACGGCGGACAGAGCATGGTGGTGCAGTTGCGCGCTCTTTCGCGCGGTGCCCACGTCATCGTCGGCACCCCCGGCCGCGTCATGGACCACCTCGAGCGCAAGAGCCTGGTGCTCAACAACCTGTCGATGCTGGTGCTGGACGAAGCCGACGAAATGCTGCGCATGGGCTTCATCGACGACGTCAAGTGGATCCTCGAACACACGCCGGCGACGCGCCAGACCGCGCTGTTCTCGGCCACCATGCCGGATGTGATCCGCCGCGTGGCGCGCGAGCACCTGCGCGAGCCGCAGGAAATCAAGATCCGCTCCGCCACCTCGACCGTCGTTACCACCAGCCAGTCCTACTGCCAGACCCACACCGGGCAGAAGCTCGAAGCGCTGACACGCATCCTCGAAGTCGAGGACGACTTCGACGCCGCACTGATTTTCGTGCGCACCAAGACCGCCACCGTGGAACTCGCCGACAAGCTGGAAGCGCGCGGCTACTCGGTTGCGGCACTCAACGGCGACCTGACCCAGGGCCTGCGCGAACAGGTCATAGAGCGCCTCAAGGCCGGCACCATCGACATCGTGGTCGCCACCGACGTCGCCGCGCGCGGCCTCGACGTGGCGCGCGTCAGCCATGTCATCAACTACGACGTGCCCTACGACACCGAAGCCTACGTACATCGCATCGGCCGCACCGGCCGCGCCGGCCGCACCGGCCGCGCCATCCTGTTCCTGGCGCCGCGCGAAATGTACATGCTGAAGCTGATCGAGCGCGCCACCAAGCAGAAGATCACCGCACTGACCATGCCGACCCCGGGCGAAGTGGCCAACCGCCGCGTCGCGCAGTTCACGCAGCAGATCGTCGACATCATCAAGACCGAGAAGCTGGACTTCTTCTTCGACGTGGTGCGCCGCATGGAAGGCGAGCAGGACATCGCCGCCCGCGAGATCGCCGCCGCGCTGGCCTGGCTGGCGACGCGCGAGCGCCCGCTGCAGATGCCCGGCGCCAACGACCACGCGCCGCGCGATGCCACCCCGCGCAGCGGAATCCAAAGCATGCAGAGCGCCGCGCCGGCCCCGGCCGCCGCTGCCGTCCCGCGCAGCGAACGCCAGCCCCCGGAGGGGAGTCCCAGGCGTGCAGAGCACCCGGCCACGCAGAGCGAGCCGGCACCGGCTTTCAGCCGCGACACCGAGCACAAACCGGCCAAGCCCCGCGCCAAGCCGGCCGAGGACTTCCCTGCCGCCGAGCCGCGCCGCGAGCGCCCGGTCAGGGAAGGCCGCAGCGACACGCCGGTCAAGCAGCGCAGCTTCGCCGAGGGCGCCACGATGCAGCGCTACCGCATCGAGATCGGCCGCAACCAGGGCGTACTGCCCAAGGAGATCGTCGGCGCGATTGCCAACGAGGCGGGAATCGCCGGCAAGGACATCGGCCAGATCAATCTGTTCGAAGACTACAGTTCGGTGGAACTGCCGGCCAATCTGTCGGACGACCTGATGGACATCCTGCGCCGCATCCGGGTGCGGCAGTTCGCTCTCAAGACGCGCGTCATGGAGGCCGGCGAGTTCGTCGACACCCGCCCGCCGCGCCGCGCACCGCCCCCCCGCGACGGCAAGAAGCCGGAATGGAAGAAACCCGCCGGCGCCAAGCCGGAGTGGAAGAAGCGGACGTAGGCCGCAAAGTTTCAGAGCAGGCTGACGCCGCTATCATCGGCGTTAAGCGCAGCGGCCGGAGCTAAGAAGCGCAGCCGCCAGGTTTCAGGACGAAAGAGGAGTTCTCATGGCCATCTACAGCCTCGGCGACCGCCGGCCCAGCCTCGGGCGTGACGTCTGGATCGCCGACAATGCCACGGTCATCGGCGACGTGCGGCTCGGCGACAACGCCAGCGTCTGGTGGAACGTCGTCCTGCGCGCCGACAACGACAGCATCACCATCGGCGCCGGCAGCAACATCCAGGACGGTTCGGTGCTGCACGTCGACGCCGGCGTGCCGCTGAATATGGGCGCCAACGTCACCGTCGGCCATCTCGTCATGCTGCATGGCTGCACCATCGGCGAAGAGTCGCTGATCGGCATCAAGTCGGTGATCCTCAACCGGGCCGTGATCGGCCGCCATTGCATCATCGGCGCCAATTCGCTGATCCCGGAAGGTAAGGTCATCCCCGAACGTTCGCTGGTGATGGGTTCGCCGGGCAAGGTGGTGCGCCAACTGACCGACCAGGAAGTTGCCAACCTGTTGCTGGGCGCCGGGGCCTACGCCGAAAACGCGCGGCGCTACCGGGCTACGCTGAAGCTGGAAGCCTGATTCAAAACCCTTGATTCAACGCGGCGCAGCAGCCCGAGGAGGCACCGGAGCCGGAGCCGGTGCCGGCGCCAGCGGCGTCTTCTGCGGCACCTGGACGAAGATCTCGCCTTCCTTGATCATGCCAAGTTCATAGCGGGCGCGCTCTTCGATGGCGTCGAAACCGGACTTCAGATCGCGCACTTCGGCATCCAGCCCGGCATTGCGCTGCTCCAGCTTCTGATTGAGCTCGCGCTGGGCCTGCAACTGGCGGTCATAGTCCCAGACGCGGAGCCAGCCGCCCTTGCCCAGCCACAACGGATACTGCAGCAGGGCGATGAGGACGACCAGCACCAGCGTCGGCCAGTTCATTGCAACGCTCGCGCTTCCGGCTACTTCCTGATGTTGTAGAAGGCGTCGAGGCCGGGGTAACCGACGGTGTCGCCGAGATCTTCCTCGATGCGCAGCAACTGGTTGTACTTGGCGATGCGATCCGAGCGGCTCAGCGATCCGGTCTTGATCTGCATTGCGTTCAAGCCCACCGCGATGTCGGCGATGGTCGAATCCTCGGTTTCGCCGGAACGATGCGAGATCACCGCGGTGTAACCGGCGCGCTTGGCCATTTCGACCGCGGCGAAGGTTTCCGTCAGCGTACCGATCTGGTTGATCTTGACCAGGATGGAATTGGCGATGCCCTGCTGGATGCCCTGCTTGAGGATCTTCGGGTTGGTGACGAAGATGTCGTCGCCGACGATCTGCACCCGCTTGCCCAACCGCTCCGTCAATAGCTTCCAGCCCGGCCAGTCGCCTTCGGCCATGCCGTCCTCGATGCTGATGATGGGGTAGCGATCGGCCAGCGTCGCCAGGTAGTCGGTAAAGGCTTCCGAGGTCAGTTCCAGTTTCTCGGACGCCAGCACATAGCGGCCGTCGCGATAGAACTCGGAGGCAGCGCAATCCAGCCCCAGCACCACATCCTGCCCCGGCGTGTAACCGGCGGTCTCGATCGCCTTGAGGATCAGTTCGATGGCTTCGTCATTGCCCGAGACATTGGGCGCAAAGCCGCCTTCGTCGCCGACCGTGGTCGGGTAACCCTTCTTGTCCACCAGCTTCTTGAGGTGATGGAATACTTCGGCGCCGCAGCGCAGGGCCTCGCGGAAACTCGAGGCACCCACCGGCAGGATCATGAATTCCTGGATGTCGAGGTTGTTGTTGGCGTGCGCGCCGCCGTTGATGACGTTCATCATCGGCACCGGCATCTGCATCGGCCCGGAACCGCCGAAGTAGCGGTAGAGCGGCAGGCCGGCTTCTTCCGCGGCGGCCTTGGCCACCGCCATCGACACGGCGAGGATGGCGTTGGCGCCCAGGCGCGACTTGTTCTCGGTGCCGTCCAGATCGATCAGGGCCATGTCGATGAACGTCTGCTCCTCGGCGTCGAGCCCGATGATGGCTTCCGAAATCTCGGTATTGACGTTTTCCACGGCCTGCACCACGCCCTTGCCCAGGTAGCGGCCGGTATCGCCGTCGCGCAGTTCGATGGCTTCGCGCGAGCCGGTGCTGGCGCCTGAGGGCACCGCGGCGCGGCCCATGACGCCGGATTCGAGCAGGACGTCGGCTTCGACGGTGGGATTGCCGCGCGAGTCAAGGATCTCGCGGGCGACGACATCAACGATTGCACTCATGATTGTTTCCTCGTGTTTAGCGTGAAATAGCTTGTTCGAAGCGTCTGGTAATTTTCGAGCGAAGCGATCTGACCAGAAGCCTCCCCGTGAGGGGAAGGTCGCACGCGACGTTTGCGATTGGAGGATGGGAGGGGCGGGTCATTGATTCGCCTTTTGCATGTTTCATACTCGGCCGGTCACTCACACTTCCAATTGCGTTGATTCAATAGCCTTCGACCAACAGCATGTCGAAATCCGAGACACCGGCACGCGCGCTGCGTGCGGCACCATATTCAGGAGAATCGTAAAACGTCCTCGCCGTGTCCATGTCCGGAAACTCGAGGACTACCAGGCGTTGCGGCTGCCAACTGCCTTCCAGTGTGACATAGGGCGCGCCGCGCACCAGATAGCGGCCGCCGTAGGCCGCGACGGCGATCTGCGCCAGGTTGCGGTACTGTGCCATGCGTTCCGGATCGCTCGAGCGCGCATCGACCACCATGTAAGCGGGCTTTGTCACGCTGTCATCCCCTTGCGCTTGACCAGCGTATCCAGTTCCAGCAATTGTTCGAGCAAGGCGCCCATCGCGGCAAGCGGCAAGGAATTGGGACCGTCCGACATGGCTTTCTCGGGATCCGGATGCGTCTCCATGAACAGCCCGGCGATGCCGACGGCCACCGCTGCGCGCGCCAGCAGCGGCACGAATTCGCGCTGACCGCCGCTCCGGTCACCCTGCCCACCCGGCAGCTGCACCGAATGCGTGGCGTCGAACACCACCGGACAGCCGGTCTCGCGCATGATCGCCAGGCTGCGCATGTCCGACACCAGGTTGTTGTAGCCGAAGGAAGCGCCGCGCTCGCAGACCATGATGCTGTCCGCGCCGCCATTGGCTTCCCGGGCTTTCAGCACCACCTGCTTCATGTCGCCGGGCGCCATGAACTGGCCCTTCTTGATATTCACCGGCTTGCCCGAAGCGGCGCAGGCCTGGATGAAATCGGTCTGGCGGCAGAGAAACGCCGGCGTCTGCAGCACATCGACGACGGCGGCGACGGCCGCCACTTCGTGTTCGGCATGCACGTCGGTCAATACCGGGACGCCGAAGCGCTTCTTAACTTCGGCGAGGATGTCGAGGCCCTGCTCCATGCCGAGGCCGCGAAACGACTTGCCCGAACTGCGATTGGCCTTGTCGTAGGATGACTTGTAGATAAAGTTCAGCCCCAGCTTGCGGCAGACCTCCTGCAACGCCCCGGCGGTATCAAACGCCATGTCGCGCGATTCGATGACGCAGGGGCCCGCGATCAGGAACAGCGGCTGGTCGAGCCCGGCATCGAATCCGCACAGCTTCATGATTTCAAGGTCCAGTCCGTCAGCATCAGGCAAACCGCCGCGCAAGGTCTTCGGCGTAGATCCTGACCTTTGGCACGACGTCAAGCAGTTGCGGTGCAAGGCGGGCGAACCGGCTGGCCATGGATTCCAGCCGCTCGAGTTCGTCCGGACTCAGGTCAGTGCGCCCGAGCAGTTGCCCGGAGCGGTTCAGCGAGGTAGCGAGATAAGCAGCGGCCTTGTCGAGGTTATCCAATTCGCTGCGCAATAAGATGAGCTTGTCCGGATTCACAGCCGGATTCCTTCCGCGACAGCAATCCGGGCAAACGGCTGGTCAAGGTCCGGATACACCACCAGATCGATCTTGCGGTCGCCGATCCGCCGATGCAGATTGCCCAGGATATCGAGCTTGGCCATCAGGTCGATCCGTCGCGACAGCACGAGCAGATCAATGTCTCCTCCCCTCGCACCATCGTTCACCCGTGAGCCGAAAAGATAGACATCGGCCTGCGGATCCTGGGCGCAGATCGTTCCCAGAATGGCTTGTCGTTCGTCCTCTTTCAAGCGCATGCTCGGGGGGACTCCTTGCGCGCTAACGCCGCCTTCACATAAGCAATAAACAAAGGGTGGCCGGTGCGCGGATTGGAAGTGAATTCGGGATGGAACTGGCAGCCGACGAACCACGGGTGCTCGCTTTCCGGCAGTTCGACCATTTCGCACAGCGTCTTGCCTTCGGCGGAGGTGCCGGACACGCGCAGTCCGGCCTGTTCCAGCCGCGGCAGATAGGCGTCATTGACCTCGTAGCGATGGCGATGGCGCTCGGTGATCACATCGCTGCCATAGACCCTGCGCGCCAGAGAACCGAAGGCCAGCTTGCACTTCTGCCCGCCCAGGCGCATGGTGCCGCCGAGGTCGGAATTGGCGTCGCGCGTCTCGATCCGGCCTTCGCGATCCAGCCATTCGGTGATCAGCGCGATGACGGGGTGCGGCGTGGCGGCATCGAACTCGGTGCTGTGCGCACCGGTCAGGCCGCTGACGTCACGGGCGTACTCGATCACGGCGAGTTGCATGCCGAGGCAGATGCCGAGATAGGGCACCTTGTTCTCCCGCGCATAGCGGATCGCCGCGATCTTGCCCTCGGTGCCGCGGCGGCCGAAGCCGCCGGGAACCAGAATCGCATCCATCTTCGCCAGCACGCCGGGACCGTTCTTTTCGAGGTCCTCGGAATCGATGTAGTTGATGTTCACCTTGCTGCGGCAATGGATGCCGGCATGCACCAGCGACTCGGTGAGCGACTTGTAGGACTCGGTGAGGTCGACATATTTGCCGACGAAGGCGACATCGACCTCGTGCTGCGGATGTTCAAGGGCGTCGACCAATGTCTTCCACACCGACAGGTCGGCGGCGTGCGCCAGGATGCCCAGCTTGTGGCAGACGATCTCGTCCAGCATCTGGTCATGCAGCATGGCCGGGATCTTGTAGATGCTGTCGGCATCGAGCGCGGAAATCACCGCCTCGTACTGGACATTGGTGAACAAGGCGATCTTGCGCTTTTCCTCGGGCGGAATCTCGCGGTCGGCGCGGCACAGCAGGATGTCCGGCTGGATGCCGATCTCGCGCAGTTCCTTGACCGAATGCTGGGTCGGCTTGGTCTTCAGCTCGCCGGCGGTGGGAATCCAGGGCACCAGCGTCAGGTGGATGTAGCAGGCGTTGTTGCGACCTTCCTGGATGCCCATCTGGCGGATGGCTTCGAGGAAGGGCAGCGACTCGATATCGCCCACGGTGCCGCCGACCTCGATGATCGCCACGTCGGCCCCTTCGGCGCCGCGCTTGATGAAAATCTTGATCTCGTCGGTGATGTGCGGGATGACCTGCACGGTCTTGCCCAGATATTCGCCGCGCCGCTCCTTCTTGATCACCGACTCGTAGATCTGGCCGGTGGTGAAGTTGTTGCGCTTGCCCATCTTGGCGCTGGTGAAGCGCTCGTAGTGACCCAGATCGAGATCGGTCTCGGCACCGTCCTCGGTGACGAATACCTCGCCATGCTGGAAGGGCGACATGGTGCCGGGGTCGACGTTGATGTAGGGGTCGAGCTTGAGGTGGGTGACATTGATGCCGCGCGATTCAAGGATGGCGCCCAGACTGGCGGCGGCTATCCCCTTGCCCAGACTGGACACGACACCGCCTGTAACGAAAACGTATTTGGCCATGGAAATGCTGCTGCGGGAAATTCCAATGATAGCGGAAATTTCCCGCCCCGTAGCAGCGCCGCGCCGGACGGGCGATCCGGCGCGGCCGGCAACACCTGAGCCGAGCTGTGCAGCGCGTATAATTTACGTCTTTCGCCCCTTGCAGGAACCAGTCATGGAAGCCGAACGCATCAACGCCGTTGCCAATCGTATCGCCGACCTTTCCGGTCGTGGCGAGCAACTGCGGAGGTATCTTTGACTACGATGGGAAAGCAGAAAAGCTCAGCGAACTGAACCAGATCCTCGAAGATCCCAAGCTCTGGGACGATGCCGAGCGTGCCCAGGCGCTGGGGCGCGAGAAGAAATCTCTCGAAGCCGTTGTCGCCACCCTCTCCGGCGTAAGTTCGCAACTCGCCGAGGCGCGCGACCTCTTCGACCTCGCCCGGGAAGAGGACGACGAAGAGACGATGGCGGCCGTTGAAGGCGATCTGGACGCGGTCGAAAAGCTGGTGGCCGACCTCGAATTCCGCCGCATGTTCAACAACCCGGCCGACCCCAACAACTGCTTCATCGACATCCAGGCCGGCGCCGGCGGCACCGAAGCCTGCGACTGGGCCTCGATGCTGCTGCGCCAATACCTGAAATACTGCGAGCGCAAGGGTTTCAAGACCGAATTGCTGGAACACACCGACGGCGACGTGGCCGGTATCCGCAGCGCCTCGCTGAAGGTCGAGGGTGACTACGCCTACGGTTTCCTGCGCACCGAAACCGGCGTGCACCGCCTGGTGCGCAAATCGCCCTTTGATTCCTCGGGCGGCCGCCACACCAGTTTCGCCAGCCTCTACGTGTATCCCGAGATCGACGACTCGATCGAGGTCGACATCAACCCCGCCGACCTGCGCACCGACACCTTCCGCGCCTCGGGCGCCGGCGGCCAGCACATCAACAAGACCGACTCCGCCATCCGCATCACCCACGTCCCCACCGGCATCGTCGTACAGTGCCAGAGCGACCGCTCGCAGCACCGCAACCGCGCCGAGGCGATGGCCATGCTCAAGTCGCGGCTCTACGAACTCGAACTGCGCAAGCGCCAGGCCGAGGCCGACAAGCTCGAAGCCGGCAAGACCGACGTCGGCTGGGGTCACCAGATCCGCAGCTACGTGCTCGACAATTCCCGCATCAAGGACTTGCGCACCAACGTCGAAATCTCCGCCACGCAGAAGGTGCTCGACGGCGACCTCGACCAGTTCATCGAAGCCAGCCTGAAACAGGGCGTCTAACCCATCATTCCCGCCATCGGACCATCATCATGAGCGACCAGCCACAACAACCCCTCGACGAAAACCGCCTCATCGCCGAACGCCGCGAAAAGCTTGCCCAATGGCGCGCCACGGGCCGCGCCTTCCCCAACGATTTCTCGCGCGAGAACTTTGCCGGCCGGCTCGACGAACTCTACAGCGCCAGAACCCGCGAAGAACTCGAAGCCGCGCCGATCGAGGTCAAGGTCGCCGGCCGCATCATGTTGAAGCGCGTCATGGGCAAGGCCAGCTTTGCCAGCATCCAGGACGTTTCCGGGCGGATCCAGATCTTCGTCAGCAACGACGTTTCCGGCGAAGATGTGCACAAGCAGTTCAAGGGCTGGGACCTGGGCGACATCGTCGGCTGCGAAGGCACGCTGTTCAAGACCAAGACCGGCGAACTGACCGTGAATTGCAGCAGCATCCGCCTCCTCACCAAGTCGCTGCGGCCGCTGCCGGAAAAGTTCCACGGCCTCACCGATGTCGAGCAGAAATACCGCAGCCGCGAACTCGACCTGATCACCAACGAGCAGACGCGCTTCACCTTCGTCGCCCGCAGCCGCATGATCCAGTCGATCCGCAACTACATGATGCACCACGGCTTCCTCGAAGTCGAAACGCCGATGATGCACCCCATTCCGGGCGGCGCCAGCGCCAAGCCCTTCACCACGCATCACAATGCGCTCGACATGCAACTGTTCCTGCGCATCGCACCGGAGCTGTACCTGAAGCGCCTGGTGGTGGGCGGTTTCGAGAAGGTGTTCGAGGTCAATCGCAATTTCCGCAACGAAGGCCTGAGTCCGCGCCACAACCCCGAATTCACCATGATGGAGTTCTACGAGGCCTATACCGACTACCGCCGGCTGATGGACTTCACCGAAGGCCTGCTGCGCCACTCGGCGCGCGAGGCGCTGGGCACCGAGACCTTCGAGTACCAGGGGCGCACGCTGGATCTGTCGAAGCCCTTCGCCCGCCTCACCATCGTCGGCGCCATCCACCATTACCACCCCGGCTACAGCTTCGAGCAACTCAACGACATCGACTGGCTGCGGCAAAAACTCACCGATCTGCGGGTCGATATGAAGGCACCGCACCTGGCCCGCGCCGGACTCGGCAGCCTGCAACTGGTGCTGTTCGAGGAAACCACCGAGGCCGAACTGTGGGAGCCGACCTACATCATCGACTATCCGGCCGAGGTCTCGCCGCTGGCGCGCAGCAATGACGACAACCCGGACATCACCGAACGCTTCGAGCTGTTCATCGTCGGCCGCGAAATCGCCAACGGCTTCTCCGAGTTGAACGATCCCGAAGATCAGGCGGCGCGCTTTCTGCAGCAGGCCAAGGCCAAGGAAGCCGGCGACGAGGAAGCCATGTACTACGACGCCGCCTACATTCGCGCCCTGGAGTACGGCTTGCCGCCCACCGGCGGCTGCGGCATCGGCATTGACCGCCTGGTGATGCTGCTGACCAACTCGGCATCGATCCGCGACGTCATCCTCTTCCCGCAGATGCGTCCCGAATGATCCACCCGCCGCTGGTTCCCGCCGAACCTGCGGCGGCCGGCGATGGCACGCCGTATTCGGCGCTGTACGACGATGTCTATCACTCGGCCCACGGCGGCCTGGCCCAGGCCCGCCATGTCTTCCTCGCCGGCAACGACCTGCCGGCGCGCTGGAGCGGCAGCCACCGCTTCGTCATCCTCGAGGCCGGCTTCGGTCTCGGCCTGAATTTCCTCGCCACATGGCAAGCCTGGCGCGAATCGAAGGCGCGCGGCAGGCTGCACTACGTCTCGGTGGAAAAGCATCCCTTCCGCCGCCATGATCTTGCTGCACTGCTGGCGCCGTATCCTGAACTGGCACCGCTGGCTGAAGAGTTGGTGCGACAGTGGCCAGCGCTTGCGCCGGGTTTCCATCGGCTGCATTTCGACAACGACCGGATCACGCTGACACTGCTGCTCGGCGATGCAGCCGCCCTGCTGCCGCAACTGACGGCAAACTTCGATGCAATCTATCTCGACGGTTTTGCGCCGGCGAGGAACCCCGAACTGTGGACGCCCGGACTGCTGGCAGCCATCACCCGGCTGAGCGGGCGCCACACCACGCTGGCGACCTGGAGCGTTGCCGGCGAGTTGCGCCGCGCGCTGGAACACTGCGGCTGGCAGCTCGAGCGCCGCCCCGGCTTTGGCGGCAAGCGCGAAATGCTGGTCGGGCGGGCAGAAAATGCCCCGCAGCAGCAGCAAGGATCATCTCCGCGCCACGCCATTGTCATCGGCGCCGGTCTGGCCGGCAGCACCATCAGCGAGCGGCTGGCCAGCCGCGGCTGGCGCATCGACCTGTTCGAGCGCCGCGCCGCGACCCAGGAAGCCTCGGCCAATCCGGCCGGCATATTGCTGCCGCATCTGGCGAAGGACGACGCTCTGGCGGCCAGGCTTTCCCGCGCCTGCTACCTGTATGCCCTGCGCCGCCTGGCCAGCCTCGCCGCGGTACGCTGGTCACCCTGCGGCGTGTTGCAGATCGCCCGCGATGCCGGCCACGAAGCGCTGCAGCGCGCCACGGTGGAAAGCCTGAGCCTGCCCGCAGAGTTCGTCGCCTTTCTCGAGCAGCCGGCGGCGACCGCCCTCATCGGGCAAACAATGGCGCATGGCGGCTGGTGGTTTCCCGGCGGCGGCTGGGTCAGTCCCGGCACCTTCTGCGCCTCCTTGCTGGCGGCCGGCGACGGGCTGATCCAGGCGCATTTCGGCACCGAAGTGGCGGCGCTGCGGCAGACCGCAGAAGGCTGGCAGGCGCTTGACCATCAAGGCCGGCTGCTGGCCGAAGCGCCCCGGGTCATTCTGGCCAATGCCTGCGCCGCCAACCGGTTGCTGCCGCACCTGCTGCCCCTGACGCCGATCCGCGGCCAGATCAGCTACCTGCCCGCTGCCTTCGCCGACAGCCTGCAAGCGCCGCTGCGCCATGTAATTTGCCGCTCGGGCTACATCACACCGCCTGAGGCCGGTGCGGTCCTGGTCGGCGCCAGCTTCGACAGCGGCGACGACACTATGGAAATCCGCCTCGCCGACCACACCGGCAACCTGCAACGCCTCGACGAACTGTTGCCGGGCGCCGCCGAGGGCATCGCTGCCGGGGACCTGCAAGGCCGCGTCGGCGTGCGCTGTGCCGCCCCGGACCGGCTGCCTTTGATCGGCGCCCTGCCCGACGCGGCGGCCGATGCAGGCCGCGCACCGGCGCTGGAGCAATTGCCGCGTCTGGCCGGCCTGCACGCGCTGATCGGACTTTCTGCGCGCGGCATGGTCTGGGCGCCGCTGGCCGCAGAACTCCTCGCCAGCCAGATGGAAGGCGATCCCCTGCCGCTGGAACGCGAACTCGTCAGGGCAGTTGATCCCGCCCGCTTCCATCTGCGCGCCCTGCGCCGCGGCCGGCCCGTGACCGGGCGCAGCTAATACGGCTTGACGACGAGGGGTGCCGGAAACTCCTCAGAAATCCGACCCAATACGCCGACGGCTCCGTGTGTTTCAGGGAGAAGCGGACCCTGCATCAGGCTGGCAATGCGCCTCGTCGATTCACGCAGATCTCCGGTCCAGGACGATTCTTCGGGCAAAGCAGCGGCCAAGCCTTCCAACTGATCGCTCACCTCGCGGCCATCCCAGCCGGCGGCCACCAGTAATTTCATGGCCATCGTCTCGGCCTCGCGTACCTGTTGCGGCAGATCACTGGCACGCAGCACGCGCGAACCGGCAAACGATGCCGCCGAGGCCATCGCCGCCGAACTGGCGGCGGAACCCGCCGGGCCGCCGGCAACGGCAGCCGCTGCGCCGCGCGCAATATTGAATATGGGCAGTACCAGTTGCGCCGCCACCGCAACCAGGATGCTGGTGGTCACGTTCTCATCATGATGGCCGGCAATGACATGGCTCATTTCCCGCGCCAGGACAAAAGCCAGCGCCGCGTCATCGAGATTCAGCTGACGCACCCCGCGATAAATCACCACCGTTCCTGACGCACTGGAGGCCGCTCCCGCATCCGACTTGTCGGCGACGATGAAATCAAAGCGAGGAAAGCGCAAGTACAAGTCGGCGTGCTGCCGGTAGGCAACTTCTGCAAGACGCTTTCCGAGCGAAAGAATACGCTGATCAAACGCCCGGTCGGCAGCGCATTCCACCTCGCGGCACGACGGTGCATTCGCCGCCGTCACCAGTTGCAGATGCATGTCGAACTCGGAATAGACCGCGCTGAATCCCTGCAAAGTCCCCGGTGCCAGCAACTGCGTGCGGCCCTCCGGCGAAGTGGCGCAGGCACTGACCAAGAGCAGCGCAAGCAGCGAGGGCAGGATGCGCGGCATCGGCAGTCCGGCTCAGACCGGCAGCACCGCTGCCAGGCGCGCCAGCACCCGCTCGCGCCCCATGACCTGCAGCACGGCATCGATCGAAGGTGACTGCGGCAGCCCCAGCAGCGTCACGCGCAGCGGAATCGCCAACTGCGGCATCTTCAGGCCGGACTCGGCGGCGGTCTGCTTGACGGCCTGCCCCAGTTCGGCCGCCTGCCATACGCACGACAACAATCGCTCGCGCAGCGCGCCGAGGCCCTTGAGTGCAGTTTCCGTCAAATGCTGGGCACGCAGTTCGGCGCCCGGCTGCGGCGCGACGAAGAAGGGATGCACGGCGTCGGCCAGTTCATTCAGATTGGCGACGCGATCCCGGTACAAGGCGACCACGCTCGCCACGTCCACCCCGCCATCAACCGTGACGCCCTGCCGCGCCAGGCGGCGCGTCGCTTCGGCGGCCAGCCGCTGCGGCTCGGCCAACTTCAGGTAATGCGCGTTGAGCCAGTTCAGCTTCTCGGTGTTGAACTGCGCCGCGGACGCCGTGATGTGATCGAGATCGAACCACTGCACGAACTGCTCCATGCCGAACACTTCCTCGTCGCCATGCGACCAGCCAAGGCGTGCCAGGTAGTTCAGCACCGCCTCCGGCAGATAACCGTCGTCGTCGTACTGCATTACCGACACCGCGCCGTGGCGCTTGGACAGCTTCTGTCCGTCGTCGCCGAGGATCATCGACAAATGGCCGTAAGCCGGCACCGGCGCGCCGAGCGCCTGCAACAGGTTGATCTGGCGCGGGGTGTTGTTGACATGGTCGTCGCCGCGAATGACATGGGTGATGCCCATGTCGCGATCATCGACCACGACGCAGAAATTGTAGGTCGGCGTGCCGTCGCCCCGCGCTATGATGAAGTCATCAAGCTCGCTGTTGGCGAACTCGATGCGCCCCTTGACCTGGTCCTGCCATGCCACCACACCGTCGACCGGGTTGCGGAAACGCACGACGGGCGGCACCCCGGCCGGCGGCTGCGGCAGGGTCTTGCCCGGCTCGGGTCGCCAGCGGCCGTCGTAGCGGGGTTTTTCCTTCCGCGCTTCCTGCTCGGCACGCAAGGCGTCGAGTTCCTCCTTCGCCATGTAGCAGTGATAGGCCGTGCCCGCCGCCAGCATCTCGCCGATCACCTCCTTGTAGCGCGCCATGCGCTGCATCTGGTAGAACGGGCCTTCGTCGTGCGCCAGCCCCAACCACTGCATGCCGTCGAGAATGGCCTGTACCGCCTCCGGCGTCGAACGCGCGACGTCGGTGTCCTCGATGCGCAGGATGAACGTACCGCCATGGCGACGGGCATAGGCCCAGGAGAACAGCGCCGTGCGCGCGCCGCCGATGTGCAGGAAACCGGTGGGACTGGGGGCAAAGCGGGTGCGAACCGTCATGGCAGGTCAAAGTTCCGGGAAAGCCTTGGATTCTACGCCACGCGCCTGGCCGGATTGACCGTCAGCACGGCTTTGTGGTCTAATGCGCGCCTCTTTCGCGGGCCCTTAATCCGGCGGCAAAGGCTTCCTTCACGCGGAAGGCGCACATCGGATTCCAGCATCATTCCCGGAATCCGATAATGTTTTTCCAGTTGTTGATTTTAAAGGTTTGCGAGCGTAGCTCAGTGGTAGAGCATCGCCTTCACACGGCGGGGGTCGGGGGTTCGAAACCCTCCGCTCGCACCATATATAAATCAATGACGTGCGAATCAAGCAGGAATGGCGCCGGTGTTGTATGGCACCCGACATGAAAACCCTCCTCGTCGTCTACCACTCGATGACCGGCGGCACCGAACAGATGGTGCGGGCGCTGGTCGCCGGCACCTCTGCAGAAGGAGGCGTCACGACGCGTCTGCTGCATGCCCCGGCAACCGGGGCGGCCGACTTGCTGGCGGCCGACGCCTACGTTTTCGCCACGCCGGAAAACCTCGCCGCGATCTCGGGACTGATGAAGGATTTCTTCGACCGCTGCTACTACCCGGCACTCGACCGCATCAGCGGCCGTCCCTACGCCGCGCTGGTCTGCGCCGGCAGTGACGGGCACAACGCCGTGCGCCAACTCGAGCGCATCGCCACCGGCTGGCGCCTGCGGCGGATTGCCGATGCTGTCATCGTCTGCACCCGCGCGCAAACAGCGGACGCAATACTCTCACCGAAAACCATCGCCGCGGCCGACCTCGACCGCTGCCGGGAACTGGGAGCGACGCTGGCCGCGGGACTGGCCTTGGGAGCGTTCTGAACGCAGATCCCACCAGTGGATACCGTCTCCGCCCAAGGGGACGGGTACATGAACACAAACCCCGGCACGCGGCCGGGGTTTGCTTGTCCATTGCGCAAAAGTGCTGCGCGGGACGGCGTCACGCCGCCTTCTGATCCAGCCCGAAGACCTTGTGCAGGACGCGCACGGCCAGTTCGAGATATTTCTCATCGACCACGACCGAAATCTTGATCTCGGAAGTCGAGATCATCTGGATGTTGATGCCTTCTTCGGCCAGGGAGCGGAACATCGTGCTGGCCACGCCGGGATGGGAACGCATGCCGACGCCGACCGCGGAAACCTTGCAGATCTTGTTGTCGCCCTTGATGGCGCGGGCGCCGATGTGCGGCCTGATCTGCTCTTCCAGCATCTTCCTGGCGCGGTCGAACTCGCTGCGATTGACCGTGAAGGAAAAGTCGGTCGTGCCGTCGTGACCGACGTTCTGGATGATCATGTCGACGTCGATGTTGGCGTCGGCGATCGGGCCGAGTATCTGGTAGGCGATGCCGGGACGGTCCGGTACGCCGAGGACGGTTAGCTTGGCCTCGTCGCGATTGAAGGCGATGCCGGAGATGATCGGTTGTTCCATGGTGGTGTCTTCCTCAAGAGTGATGAGCGTGCCACTGGTCTCCTGGCCTTCTGCCTCGAAGCTGGAGAGCACACGCAGCTTGACCTTGTACTTGCCGGCGAATTCGACCGAGCGGATCTGCAGCACTTTGGAGCCGAGGCTGGCCATTTCCAGCATTTCCTCGAAAGTGATGCGATCCAGCTTCTTCGCCTCCGGCACGATCCTGGGGTCGGTGGTATAGACGCCGTCGACGTCGGTGTAGATCTGGCATTCGTCGGCCGTCAGCGCGGCCGCAAGCGCCACCGCCGAGGTATCCGAGCCGCCGCGCCCGAGCGTGGTGATGTTGCCGTCGACGTCAACGCCCTGAAATCCGGCAACGATGATCACCGTGTCGTCATCGAGATCACGGCGCATGGCGGCATCGTCGATCTCGAGGATGCGCGCCTTGGTGAAAGTGCTGTCGGTCAGCACCTTGACCTGGCCGCCGGTGTAGCTCTTGGCCTTGAGACCGAGATCGCGGATCGCCATCGCCAGCAAGGCGATGGTGACCTGCTCGCCGGTGGAAATCATGACGTCGAGTTCGCGTGCATCCGGCTGCGGGGAAACGTCCTTGGCCAGCGCGATCAGGCGGTTGGTCTCGCCGCTCATGGCGGAGACCACCACCACCAGCTGATGCCCCTGTTTCTTCCAGCGCGCGACGCGCCTGGCGACATCGCGAATGCGTTCAGGCGTGCCCATCGATGTGCCGCCGTATTTTTGGACTATCAATGCCATTGCCGTGGTTGGTGAGTTGAGAAGCGGAGATTTTACCCGATACTCGCGGCAAACAAGGAACCCCCCGGTGCTTTGCATGCCGGGATTTGCGCTGCGCGCGCCGGTGCTTCAAGGGCTGACGCGAACGGTCAGTCCGGTGCGGCGCACACGCTGCGCCATTTCCTCCAGCCATCCGGCTTCCATGCGCCCCAGCCGGGGCGCCTCTTTTTGCAGCGACGGCCGCGCCAGACTGTAGAGATGCACGCCGGCAAGAACCGGCGCGAGGGGGGCCAGCAGCGTCAGATAAGCGTGCATTTCCGGCTCTGCGGGCGCTTCGCCGTCGAAGCGGAACAGGCAGGTCTGCACCCAGGTCGGCGCCAGCGCCGCGCAGCATGCCAGACGCCGCGCCACCGCTTCAGGCCGGGCGCGGGTACCGTTGATGCGCGCCAGACCGGCCGCCGTGGCCGTGTCAAGCTTGAACCAGACCTCGCCGGCGGCCTTGCCGATCAGCCCAATACCTTCTTGCACCGCCTTGCGTTCGAGCAGACTGCCGTTGGTGATCAGGCGCATGACGACTTTGCCGGTCAGACCGTGCGCCGCGAGCACCCGCCCGGCAATCGCCACGGCCGCGGCAAACTCGGCAGAGCTGGTCGGCTCGCCGTTGCCGGAGAACGCCACATCGACCAGCCGGCGGACGTCTGCGGGAACGCGCGTCGCCATGAAGTCGCCGGACCCGGCCCAACGCAGGAAATCGTCCAGTTCCCGCTCCAGCAGCGCCAGGTCGACCGGCGGCGGCCCGCCGCGCGTCAGACCGGGAACCTGGCAATAGATGCAGCGCCAGTTGCAGGCATTGTTGGGATTCAGATTGATGCCGACCGAAACGCCGCCGGCCCTGCGCGAAATCACCGGATAGACATAGCGCATGCCGGCACTGTCGCGGGAATGATCTTCAGTTTTGAGCAGGATGCGGGACATGGCGGATCGACAGTACGAACGGCATTCCAGGCACGACCGCAAGCCGGCACTGGCGGGACGGCGCTGTGGCGCCGCTATAATGCGCGACAGATCATCCGCGCAGCTGCGGACACTTTGCCACAAACAAGGCCCTGCCGACCATGCGTATTACCCGTCGCCTCGAATTCGATGCGGGCCACCGGATCCCGAATCATCAGAGCCAGTGCCGCCACCTGCACGGCCACCGCTACGCACTCGAAATCACCCTCGCCGGCGGCGTCATCGATGCCGCCGGGCGGCCCGACGATGGCATGGTGATGGATTTTTCCGAAGTCAAGGCGATCGCCAGGCAGCATCTGGTCGATGTCTGGGACCATGCCTTTCTGGTCTGGCGCGAAGACCGGGCGGTAGCGGACTTCCTCGGCAGTTTGCCGGATCACAAGACGGTTGTGCTCGACGCCGTGCCGACCGCAGAAAATCTGGCGCGCATCGCCTTTTCGATTCTCGATCCGCTGTACCGCGACAGCTATGGCAATCATCTGCGTCTTGAGCGCATCCGGCTCTACGAGACGCCCAATTGCTGGGCCGACGCCACGCGCGACGGCCCCGGCTGAAACCTGGTTTTCTCCCGGCTGCGCCTGCACTTGACGATTGTCTCCCGCGAATTCCAATGATATGGTTGCCGCAGAGCTTGGCGCATGATCCGGGCAACGGAGAGGAGTAGGTAAATGCAAGGCTTGATGATGAACCGGCAGATGATGATTTCCGGCCTGCTGCGACATGCCGACCAGAATCACGGCGATACCGGAATCGTATCCCGCCTGCCCGTCGGCGGTACGCATCGCTACACCTATAGCGAGGCCCACCGTCGTTCGCGCCAGCTGGTGCGGGTTCTGCTGGCTCTCGGTGTCAAGACCGAGGACCGCATCGGCACCCTGGCCTGGAACACTCACCGGCATTTCGAGATCTACTATGCCGTCTCCGGCATGGCGGCGATCTGCCACACCATCAATCCGCGCCTGTTCCCCGAGCAGATCACCTATATCGCCAACCACGCCGACGACCGCTTCATCTTCTTCGACGTCAATTTTGCCAATCTCATCGAGGCCCTGGTGCCGCATTGCCCGGGCGTCAAGGGCTGGATCGCCCTCTGCAGCAGCGCCGAAATGCCGGCCAACAAAATACCGAACCTGCTCTGCTACGAAGAACTGCTGGCGGCGCAAAGCGACGACTACGAATGGCCGGAGTTTGACGAAAACACGGCCTCTTCGCTGTGCTACACCTCGGGCACGACGGGCAACCCGAAGGGCGTGCTCTACTCGCACCGCTCGACGATGCTGCATGCCTATGGTTCCAGCCTGCCGGATGCACTGGGGGCCTCGGCACTCGATACCATCCTGCCGGCGGTGCCGATGTTCCACGTCAATGCCTGGGGCCTGCCCTATGCCTGCGCCCTGACCGGCGCCAAGCTGGTGATGCCGGGGCCGCATCTCGACGGCGCCAGCCTGTATTCGATGTTCGAGGAGGAAGGCGTCACCATGTCGGCCGGCGTGCCGACCATATGGCTCGGCCTGCTGCATTACCTGCAAGCCAACAAACTCCGGCTATCGACCGTCAAGCGCCTGGTCATCGGCGGTTCGGCTGCGCCGCCGGCCATGATCCGCAGCTTCGACGAGCAGTTCGATGTCACCGTAGTGCATGCCTGGGGCATGACCGAGATGAGTCCGTTGGGCACCGTCAACACCTACAAGAAGAAACATCTGGCACTGCCGGAGAAGGAGCGCAACCACATCCGCCTCAACCAGGGCCGCAGCCTCTTCGGCGTCGAGATGAAGATTGTCGATGGCAACGGCGCCGACCTGCCGCGCGACGGCAAAGCCTTTGGCGACCTGCTGGTGCGCGGGCCGTGGATCACCAGCGGCTACTACCGCAGCGAGGGCGACGACGCCCTGCGTGACGGCTGGTTTCCGACGGGAGATGTCGCCACCATCGATCCCGACGGCTACATGCAGATTACCGACCGTTCGAAGGATGTAATAAAGTCTGGCGGCGAATGGATTTCTTCGATCGACCTCGAGAACATTGCCGTCGCCCACCCCGCGGTCACCGAAGCCGCCGTCATCGGCGCCTACCATCCGAAGTGGGACGAGCGCCCTTTGCTGGTGGTCATCAGGAAAGCCGGGCAGGATGTCAGCCGCGAGGAACTGCTCGCCTTCTACGAAGGAAAAGTAGCCAAGTGGTGGATCCCCGACGACGTGATTTTTGTCGAAGACCTGCCGCATACAGCAACCGGCAAGCTTTCCAAGTTGCTGTTGCGCCAACGCCTCAGCGAATACCGTTTGCCAGGAGCCTGAATTGAATACAGCCATCACCCTCTGCGGTTTCTCCGTAAGCAATTACTACAACAAGGTCAAGCTCTCCCTGCTGGAGAAAGGTATTCCCTTTGCCGAGGCGCTCGTTTCGCCGTCGCAAAGCGAAGAGATGCTGGCCGAATCGCCGGTGGGCAAAGTTCCCTTCCTGAGGACGCCCAAGGGCGTGCTGAGCGAATCGCAGGTGCTCACCGAATTCATCGAGGACACCTGGCCCGAACCCCCGCTCTACCCGCGCGACAGCTTTGAGCGTGCGAAATGTCGCGAACTGATCGAGCATATCGAACTGCACCTTGAACTGCAGGCACGCCGACTCTATGCCGAAGCTTTTTTTGGCGGCACAGTCTCCGCCGAAACCAAGGCGGAAGTCGCGCCGCTGCTTGAAAAAGGTCTCAAAGGTCTGGCTCGCCTGGCCCGTTTTGCGCCATTCATCGGCGGCGACAGTTTCACCCACGCCGACTGCGCTGCCTGGGTACATCTGCCGCTGGTCAGCCAGGCCACGCGCAAGATCTATCAGCGCGATTTCGTTGAACAACTGCTGCCGCAAGCCGCCGCCTACCTCAAGCTGATCGGCGAGCGGCCTCATGCGCAGAAGGTCAGCGAAGATCGCAAGGCGGGTATGGCGGCCTTCATGTCGAGGCCGAAGAAATGAGCGGGAACGTCCGTATCGTGCACGCCGACGGCGTGTTCCGGATTGAAATGGCGCGCCCGGAGAAGAAGAACGCGCTCACCGCCGAGATGTACGGGAACATGGCGGATGAACTGGCCAGGGCCGACGCCGACCCGTCGGTTCTGGTCATCCTGATTTCCGGCGCCGGAGGCAACTTCACCGCCGGCAACGATCTGGCCGATTTTGTCGGCAACCCGCCGCAGGACAAGGACGCGCCGGTGTTCCGCTTCATCGAGGGCCTGGCCAGGCTGCAGAAACCCTTTGTCGCAGCGGTTGAAGGCGTTGCCGTGGGCATCGGCACCACGATGCTGTTGCACTGCGACCTGGTCTACGCCGGCAGCAGTGCGCGCTTCGCGGTGCCTTTCGCCAATCTCGGCCTGACACCGGAAGCGGGGTCAAGCCTGCTGCTGCCCTTGCGTGCCGGCCACGCGCGGGCGGCAGAGATGCTGATGCTGGGCGAAGTCTTTTCCGCACGGACGGCTCTGGAAGTCGGCATCGTCAACAGCTTGCTACCCGACGGTCAGGCACTGGATCACGCACTTGAGCGCTGCCTGAAACTGACCACGCAACCGGCGGCGTCGCTGCGCCTCACCAAGCAATTGATGAAACGTGCGCAGCAAGCCTTGATCAGCGAAACAATGGGCTTCGAGGGGGAAGTATTCAGGCAGCGCCTCGCTTCTCCCGAGGCGAAGGAGGCTTTCGCCGCCTTCTTCGAAAAACGCAAGCCCGATTTCTCGAAATTCAACTAGCCGGGTCTGCTGGAGCAGACGACGGGCTGCTAGAATCCGCATCCCGAAGGAAGCGTGGCAGAGCGGTTGAATGCACCGGTCTTGAAAACCGGCAACGTCGCAAGGCGTTCGTGAGTTCGAATCTCACCGCTTCCGCCAGAAGTCCGGCACAAGCCCAACCGCTGAAAGGCAGCGCGGCGAGACCCGCTCCTTCGCAGCTATAATCAGCTACGCAGCATAAGCTTTCATGCCTGCCGGGAACCAAGCGAACCAATTACTGTCGAACGTACTGGAATCATTTCACAGGAGGGCCGCAAGACCATGGAAAACATTCATACCTATCCGCAATCTGCCACGCCGGATATTGCCCTGCGGCAGAATCGCGTGCTGCGCAATACCTACGCCCTGCTTGCGCTGTCGATGCTACCCACCGTTGCCGGTGCCCTGCTTGGCGTGCAGTTGAATTTCTCCTTCCTCGCCGGCAGCCCGTTCATTGCATTCATGCTGTTTCTCGGCGTGGCCTGGGGCTTCATGTGGGGTATTGAGCGCACCAAGAACAGCGGCATGGGCGTGGCGCTGCTGCTCGGCTTCACCTTCTTCATGGGCCTTATGCTGTCGCGCATCCTGCAGGCGGCGCTCGGATTTTCCAATGGCGGCACCTTGATCGCCATGGCAGCCGGCGGCACCGGGGCAATCTTCGTCTCGCTGGCGGGCGTCGCGGCCACCACCAAGCGGGATTTTTCCAATCTCGGCAAGTTTCTCTTTGCCGGCGTGATCCTGCTGCTGGTCGCCATGGTGGCGAACATCTTCTTCCAGATCCCCGCCCTGGCGTTGGCGATTTCGGCGATTGCCGTCGTGTTGTTCTCCGCCTACATCCTCTACGACATCAACCGCATCGTGCACGGCGGCGAAGACAATTACATCACGGCCACGCTGGCCGTGTATCTGGACGTCTACAACGTCTTTGTCAGCCTGCTGAATCTGCTGATGATGTTTAGCGGCGACCGCGACTAAAAAACGCAAGACGGCAGCCAGACTCGAAACGGCGACTTAGGTCGCCGTTTTCATTTTCAGCAACCGCGCTCGAACAAGGCAATCGATTCGAGATGGGACGTATGCGGGAACATGTTGGCGATGCCGGCCGCGCGCAAGCGGTAAGCCTTCTCATGCACCAGCACTGCCGCATCGCGCGCGAGAGTTGCCGGACTGCATGAGACGTACACGATGCGCTGCGGGCCGCCTGCGGCGGGCAGTGACTTGACCAGCGCCATTGCACCTTCGCGCGGCGGGTCGATCAGCAGTTTGTCGAAAGCGCCCAGGGCGGCAAAGCTTTCCTCCGTCGTCTCGAACAGGTTGGCAACAGCAAATTCGCACAGATCCGCCAGGCCATTGTGCGCGGCGTTCTCCTGCGCCCGCTTGACCAGCCCGGCGCTGCCTTCGATGCCGACTACACGCGCCCCGAGCCGTGCGATGGGCAGGGTGAAATTGCCCAGACCGCAGAACAGGTCGGCAATCCGCTCGCCCGCCTGCGGCTGCAGCAGGGCCATGGCACGGCGCACCAGCATGCGATTGACACCATGATTGACCTGGGTGAATTCGGTCGGATGGAACAGCAGCTCGAGGCCGAAGTCAGACAACTCATAGCTCAACAGGGGTGCCTGCCGGGGATGAAACAGGGTGACGGTCTCCGGTCCTTTTGCCTGCAGATACCAGACAATTCCGTGGGCATCGGCAAACTGCCGCAAGCGATCCAGATCGTCGGCTGTGAGCGCCTCCAGGTGGCGCAACAAGAGTACGGTCTGCGATCCGCCCACCGCGACCTCGATCTGCGGCATCCGGTCAGGCTGCGACATGCCGTCGACGAGGATCTTGAGCGGCGGTATCAATGCGGAAACGCGCGGCGGCAGTACGGCGCACGAATCCATCATCGCCACGTAGCTGCTGTGCTTTTCGCGAAACCCGACCAGTGTGCCGCCCTTGCTCGCGACGTGGCGCACCGAAAAACGGGCGCGCAGTCGATAGCCCCATCCGCTACCGGAAACCGGCGGCAGCAGCTGCTCGGGCCGGAGCCTGGCGATATGCCACAGGGCATCTTCCAGCACACGCTGCTTGGCGGCCGTCTGGCCGGCAAGATTGAGATGCTGCATCGAGCAGCCGCCGCAGGTACCGAAATGCGGGCAGGCCGGTTCGATGCGCTGACTCGAAGCGCTCAGCACGCTGAGAGCATGGGCCTTTTCGAAACTCGGCTTGCGGCGATAACTGGCGTATTCGACCACTTCACCCGGCAGGGCGCCTTCGATGAAGATTGCCTTGCCGTCTACGTGCGCCACCCCGCGTCCTTCATGATCCAGGGATTCGATATGTGCAAGCGGCATGTGGAGTCCGGACCCGTTGGAAAAAAGAGAGTGATTATAATGGGCAGGTCCAACTCAGTCGCGTCGCGGAGCCTCAACCATGAGCACTGCCTACACCCTGCTTACCAGTGAAGCCGAGTATCGCCAGGCCTGCGACACCGTCCTCGGTCGCGCAGAACGCGAACTCCTGATTTTCGATCGCGATCTTGCCGCCCTGCGCCTTGAAGAAAAACCGCGTCTCGAACTGCTGACCGGCTTGCTGCAGAAGGACGGCTTGCGCAGCATCCGCATGGTGCTGCATGACCCTGCAACATTGGAGCGCCAGGCGCCACGCCTGATGCAGCTTATTCTCCGCTTTTCGCATATCGTGGCGGTGCGCCAGACTCCGGACAATCTGCGCCATCTGGAGGACACGCACCTGCTCGCAGATGAAAGCCACGGCGTGCGGCGTTTCCACGTTGCCCAGCCGCGCAGCGCCCTCATTCTCGATGATCATATCCAGATCTTCCCGTGGCGGCAGCGCTTCGAGGAACTGTGGCAACTGTCCCACCCCTGCTTGAGGATCAATACGACCGGGCTTTGAGCCGGAAACCCGGCATGGCGGAAGCTAATTGCTGCGCCGTAGCACAAATCATCCCCGGCGTGATAACATGTCGGCCGATCGAAATGGAAACGTTCCGATCAACCAATTGGCCACGTAACTCCATAACGTTAAGGATCTCACCAAAATGAAGCAATCTCTCCTCGTAGCTGCCCTCCTCGCTTTGGCCGTGTCCGCTTGCGGCAAAACCGAAGCCCCGAAGCCTGTTGAGCCTCCGAAAGTAGAAGCTCCGAAGCCTGCTGCTGAAGCTCCGAAGCCCGCCGACGCTGCTGCAGCTCCCGCTGCTGGCGCCGCTGCCGCCCCGGCTGCTGGTGCCGCTGCTGCTCCCGCTGCCGCCGCTCCGGCTGCTGCTGCCCCGGCTGCCGCTCCCGCTGCCGCCGCCCCGGCTGCTGCTCCCGCTGCTCCGGCGAAGAAGTAATTCTTCACCCGCCTTCGGGCAAGAAAAAGCCAGCCGTAAGGCTGGCTTTTTTTATGTCTCCGAGGTCAAGACCGAGGGGACGGTATCCACAGGAATGTCTCCGAGGTCAAGACCGAGGGGACGGTATCCACAGGAATGTCTCCGAGGTCAAGACCGAGGGGACGGTATCCACAGGATACGTCTCCAAAGACATCACCGCTTCAGAGATCCCGCCAGGCAAAT
>CAINHS010000083.1 GCA_903848955.1 uncultured beta proteobacterium | reverse complement strand
GGCGCCGATCATCCTGCCGCCGCTCAAGGCCGCCGGCTTCGACCTGATCTGGTTCGGCGTGGTGATGACCGTGGTCATGGAAATGGGCCTGATCCATCCGCCGGTCGGCCTCAACATCTTCGTCATCAAGAACATCGCGCCCGACATTCCGCTCAAGGACGTGATCTGGGGCGTGATGCCTTTCGTCGGCCTGATGTTCATCGCCATCGTCCTCTGCTGTTTCTTCCCTGCCATCGCCACCGGTTTCCCGGATGCGGTGATGGGCATATCGACCAAGTAAAGCACCGGACATTCTCATGCCGGCGCCTGAAGCCCCCGGGGACCGGATCATCTGCTACTGCTTCGACATCCGCTTGTCCGACTACATCAGGAATCCGGCCCTGAAAGACTTCGTGGCGGAGAAGACGCGGGCAGGATTGTGTTCGTGCAAGTCGAAGAATCCTTCGGGAAACTGCTGCCTGAAGGACTTCCCGCCAACCGGGTAATGTTGCACCGATTACATCGTGTTGGCCGCTTCAGACTGGAAGCGGTCTGCTGACATTGTCATAGTCAATGGCCGGAGGCACCCCTCAAAGCGGCCATCAATTTCAAGGTGGCAATAGACTTCCGACGAACATAATCGGAACCAACACAAGCATCGCCCCCGCATACAGTTTAGCCAAAAAGCCAAGCAGATCTGTCCTCACATTTGGAGAACATTTCAAGACCGCATACATCCAAAACCAAAAGCTCAACAGGTAAGAACGCATGGCAATATTCGATATATTCCCATCGTTTGAAAAAATGGCGTTAACGATCATCATCAAAAAGACAGGTATCAGCGCCCCTTTCCAAAACACTCGCCATAACTCCAGCTTTCCCGTAAATGCGCGGCGAAAGCTGCTGTATAAACCAGCAATTAGCTTGGGTTCTACGGCGGTCTGATTACTCACTTGTTGCTCTGGAACATGAAGACCCCGCGACGCTAATTCTTGTTTGGCTATTTCGTGAGCCGCGTCAGTCAGCGTACCGCTCTGAACTTTTTCGATTAGCTCTTCATTCTCCAGCCGCTCAAATTGACTCCGCACCTCGTTTGAATACGCCGTCATTTCAGTTTTCTCCGCCAATCAAATTCGCGTCCTTCGGAAACCAAATCCAACCTTCATCAGGTGGAACTCCAGAATCGGGGTCAGCCAGAAGGTGTCGCTCAGTTCCATAAAGATTAGCGACAAGTGCGCAGGTCAGTGCATCTTTTTCATCTTCGCTCCAAACAGCTGGGATATTGCATCGTGTCTTTAATTCATTGATCTTCGACGAACCGACGCAAGCTGACGGATACGCCTCAATGACTGTCAGGGCAATATTTTCTGTGACCAAATTCCAAACGCCGCAATCCGCCGCTTTTGTGATTCCGAACTTAGCCAAGATATGCATCCCTTTAGTGGCTTGGCTTCCAATCTGGTCTTGAACTGCTGACAGTGGCCTTCGAATATGTTGAGCAACGACCCGTTCCGTCGCGCGGTACAAATAGACGTTGTCTTTTGACAACTCTTCAATTCGCGGAACGCATTGCCGATGTCCCACCAAACGCACAAACGCTTCAGGAAAACCTAGTGGCGTGTCAATGGCGAGGAATATCTCTGACCTCCTATGGTCTTCCTGTTCGATCTTGCAGTAAGCAAATAGCATTGAAATCCATTCGTCGGCTGTCTCCGCATCGTTAATGCTTTGTGACAAATTTCCTCGCCATGTACCTTTGCATCTCAACGTCGAATCCAAAATGACCAAGGCGTCTCTGCTAGTCTTACCCGTAAGGTTGCCTTTGCAATGCCAAGCGCCGACATCCCATCCCAAGAAGTACACTGATTTGGCAATCATGGATCAAGTGCAACAAGTCCGAATTTCATCGAATGCCTGAACATATCATTCCGCATCTCATTTCAGCCCAAGGGACAATGCCTCTGCGTGAAATGCGGTTTCTGCCAAATCGGGAGTGAGAGTGATTGAGGCTAAATCACAAGCCACACTTGTTGACGGCATTGACGGAAGTTTGTGTTCAGGTTGATACGGCATGTATGCGCGTAATTCCATAGCCAGCATGTCATGATCCACGATATGCACTTCCTCGGGCATTGGCCACGGCAAACCAAAGCGCACGGCGATTGAATGCTGGATCGCATCTTCTAAGCGTACATACTCCTGAAGTTGGCGCTTGACGGGTCGAGGAATATCCACCATGTACGCTTCACTCGCATCGTGTAGTAACGCCCAGATACGAAGGGGCGTATTTCCCTGGTATCGGTTCCCCATCCATTTTGATGAAGTAATGCTGTGCTCGGCTACTGAATAGAATTTCTTACAATGCCCTCCAAAGCGGCAGAGTTTCGAGAGAGCCGCAGCAATATCGGAAATATCAATCAACGTGGGATCTGGTCGGAGAACATCGAACCACTTGCCGGTATAAGTCAAGATTGATGACAACAAAATGTCTCCCCAAAACAATTGTTGGTGGCGTATCACCAAGTGAGCCGGTGCAAAGATCTCACGGCAATTTCCCAGCGGCCATTATGCGACTCTACCATTGGCCGCTCGCTACTGTGTGAAATGCCACCTGCTTCGACGGTAGCTTGCCTGACACCGGCCACTCAAAGCTCATGCTCACGGCATTGCCAATGCCGGCTTCCGCTGCAACGCGGACGTAAGAAGGGCAAGTCGTAACGCGAGGCCGAAATACATGATGGGGGCTTACTGAATGCCGGTGGTAAACGGCAGAACCTCGACCCGGTCGGCAAGAGAGTAACTGCTGCCGACCGGGATAGAGCACCTGAAGGGCGTCGAGTTTCAGGCCGGTCCGGTTGGCATTGGCTACAATGGGCGCACTGCTTGTACCGGCCGCGCCACCATGAACCAGAACCTCTACTCCCTGCTTGCTTCCGGTTTTCCCAAGACGGACCGGGCGCCTTGCATGATCCTCGCCGACGGGCGGGTGTGGACCTACGGCGATGTCGAGCGCGCCGCGGGACGCATGGCCAACCTGATCGTTGCGCTGGGCCTCAAGCCGGGCGACCGCGTCGCGGCGCAGGTGGAGAAGACGCCGGAGGCCCTGGTCCTGTATCTCGCCGCGATCCGCGCCGGCATGGTCTTCCTGCCGTTGAATCCCGCCTACCAGCGTCACGAGCTGGAGTACTTTCTGGCCGATTCGAAACCCGGTCTCTTCGTCTGTCGGCCGCAGATACGCGAACTGGCCGACGAACTGGCGGCGAATGCGCGTGTGCCGCATGTGCTGGAGCTGGGCGACGACGGCCGCGGTTCGCTGATCGCCGCCGCCGCGCCGCAGCCGGACGGTTTTGCCACGGTGCAGCGAACCACGGCCGATCTCGCCGCCATCCTCTACACCTCGGGCACCACGGGACGCTCCAAGGGCGCCATGCTGAGCCACGGCAACCTCGCGCACAATGCCAGGACGCTGCACGCCTACTGGCATTTCCAGCCGGGCGATGTGCTGCTTCACATGCTGCCGACTTTCCATGTGCATGGCCTTTTCGTCGCCTGCCACACGACACTGCTGAACGGGTCGGCGATGTTCTTCGAGCCGAAGTTCGATGCCGCGCGCACCATGAAGCTGCTGCCGCAGGCCACCGTGTTCATGGGCGTGCCGACCTACTACGTGCGCCTGCTGCTCGACCCGGCTTTCGCTCGCGACACCTGCCGCACCATCCGGCTGTTCGTTTCCGGTTCGGCGCCGCTGCTCAGGGAAACCTTCGACGAGTTCAGGCTGAGGAGCGGTCACACGATTCTGGAACGTTACGGCATGACCGAGGGCGGCATGTTCACTTCCAATCCCTACGAAGGCGAACGGCGCGGCGGCACCGTCGGCTTTCCGCTGCCGGGCACGGCACTGCGCATCGTCGGGGCGAAGGATGCACCGCTGAAGCCGGGGGTGGTCGGCGGCATCCAGGTCAAGGGCGACAACGTCTTCGTCGGCTACTGGGGCATGCCGGAAAAGACCCGCGAAGAATTCACCGCCGACGGTTACTTCAGGACCGGCGACATGGGCAGCTTCGATGCCGACGGCTACGTCACCATCAGCGGCCGCTCCAAGGATCTGGTGATCACCGGCGGCCTCAACGTGTATCCGAAGGAAATCGAGGAGCTGATCGATGCCCTGCCCGGCGTGGTCGAGTCGGCGGTGATCGGCCTGCCGCATCCCGATTTCGGCGAAGCCGTCAGCGCCGTGGTGGTGCGGCAGAAGAACGCGGCCGGCGCGGCGCTGAGCGAGGCGTCCATCATCGCCGCGGTCAAGGGCCAACTGGCCAATTTCAAGGTGCCGAAGTGGGTGTACCTGGTTGATGAGTTGCCGCGCAACGCGATGGGCAAGGTACAGAAGAACATCCTGCGCCGGCACTACTCGCCGATGGCGCCGCGCTGATGCCGGCATGCTGACTTTCCTGCCGGCGCCGCTGATCGGCGGCATCGCCTTTCTGCTGCTGGCACTCAACGCGCTGTTCTGGGTGCCGACCCTGCTGCTGTTCGCCCTGCTCAAGCTGCTCCTGCCGTTCAAGGCCATCCGCCTGCGCATCGATCCCGTGCTGGTGGCCATCGCCGAAGCATGGATCTCGTTCAACAGTGCCTGGATGAAATTCACCCAGCGCACCCGGTGGGATGTCGAGGGCATAGACGGTCTCGATCCGCACAGCTGGTATCTGGTCAACTGCAATCACCAGACCTGGGCCGACATTTTCGTGCTGCAGCACTTGTTCAACCACCGCATCCCGCTGCTCAAGTTCTTTCTCAAGCAGCAATTGATGTGGGTGCCGGTCATGGGGCTGGCCTGGTGGGCGCTGGATTTCCCCTTCATGCGCCGCCACAGCGAGGAGTACCTGCGGCAGCACCCGGAAATGCGCGGCAAGGATCAGGCGGCGACGCGCAAGGCCTGCGAGAAGTTTGCGCTGATCCCCACCAGCGTCATGAATTTTCTCGAGGGTACGCGCTTCACGCCGGCCAAGCACGAGCGCCAGCAGTCGCCCTACCGGCACCTGCTCAAGCCCAAGGCGGGCGGCATCGCGCTGGCGCTGAACGCCATGGGCGAGAAGTTCCACGCCATTCTCGATGTCACCATCGTCTACCCGGACGGCGCCCCCGATTTCTGGGAATTCCTCTGCGGAAAACTGCAGCGGGTGATCGTCCGGGTGCAGACCCTGCCGGTGCCGGAACACCTGATGAAAAGCGATTACGCCGGCGATGCGGCAACGCGCGAGGGCTTCCAGCGCTGGGTGCAGCAGTTGTGGCTGGACAAGGACGCGCAGATTTCGCTGTTGCTGGAGCCGCCGCGGCGCTGAGGCGCCGGCCGGGAAATCGTGGAATCGCACCTCACCGATATCGGTCATGTCATTCAGCTGGCGGTGGCGCCGGTCTTCCTGCTGACGGCGATCGCTACCATGATCAATGCCATGAATTCGCGACTGGGCCGGATTGTCGATCGCCGTCGCGTGGTACAGGATCGTCTGAGTACGCGAGCGGCAGACGAGGCCGGGCTGACAGAACGGGAAATGCAGTACCTCGCGCGTCGCAGCCGGCTGGTTTACCACGCGATTTTCTGCGCCGTGCTCTCCGCCCTTCTGGTTTGTCTGGTGGTGGCCGGTGCTTTTCTCGGAGCCCTGCTCGGCATCGATCTTTCCCGCGCGGTGGCCAGCTCTTTCATCGCCGCCATGCTGGCGATGATTGCAGGGCTCAGCCTGTTCCTGCGGGAAGTCTATCTGGCAGTGAGCTCGGGCACGCACAATCAGCTTTGAGTTTGCGCCACGCGCACACTTGCCGACACTTGTTCCGGAGCAATTGCCATGATTGACCTCTACTACTGGACCACCCCCAACGGTCACAAGATCACGATGTTTCTCGAGGAGGCGGGGATGCCTTACCGCATCGTGCCGATCAACATCGGCAAGGGCGAGCAGTTCGCCCCCGACTTCCTCCGGATTGCACCCAACAACCGGATACCGGCCATCGTCGATGACCAGCCAGCCGATGGCGGCGCGCCGCTGGCGCTGTTCGAGTCGGGGGCCATACTGCTCTACCTGGCGGACAAGACCGGCCGCTTCATCGCCCCGGACCTGCGCCGGCGCAACGAAACCATCCAGTGGCTGTTCTGGCAGATGGGCGGCCTCGGTCCGATGGCGGGGCAGAACCACCATTTCACGCAGTACGCGCCGGAAAAGCTTCCCTACGCCATCGAGCGTTACACCAGGGAAACGGCGCGCCTGTATGCGGTCCTCAACAAGCGCCTGGCCGACCGCGAGTTCATCACCGGCGAGTATTCGATCGCCGACATGGCCTGCTATCCGTGGATCGTGCCGCACCAGAAACAGGGACAGGATCTCGACGACTTTCCGCAGTTGAAGCGCTGGTTCGAAGCGATCCGCAGCCGTGCGGCGACGCAGCGCGCCTACGCGCTGACGCAGGAGATCAATCCGGTGCCGGTGATTGACGACGAGGCCAGGCGCCTGCTGTTCGGACAGGACGCAAAGACGGTGCGTTAGCCGATCAGGCCGTGCAGCATCTTGCTCGCCAGCAAGGCCAGAAAGCCGCCGAAGGCGCGCTTCAACTGCTTCACCGGCAGCTTGTGCGCCAGTTTGGCGCCGACCGGAGCCATCAGGAAGCTGATGGCGACGACGCCGATGAAGGCGGGCAGATAGACGTAGCCCAGCGAATACTCCGGTAGGCCCTGCGTCTTGAGGCCGCTGAGGATGTAGCCGAGGGTGCCGGCCACCGCAATCGGGAATCCGAGTGCAGAGGACGTGCCGACGGCATGGTGGATCACCACGTTGCAGAACACCATGAAGGGGATCGTCAGGAAGCCGCCGCCGGCGGCAACCAGGCTTGAGACGATGCCGATCAGGATGCCGGTCATGATCATGCCGAAGGTGCCGGGCAGCTGGCGGTGGGGCTTGGGTTTGAAGTCCAGCATCATCTGCACCGAGGCGTAATAGACGATTGCGGTGAACATCATGGCCAGGGGCCGGGTCGGTACCCAGGTGGCGAAAAAGGAACCGGACAGGGTGCCGAGCACCAGTCCGGGGGCGAAGCTTTTGACGATGTCCCAGCGCACTGCGCCGTGGCTGTGATGGGCGCGCATGCTGGCTATCGAGGTGAACACGATGGTCGCCATCGAGGTGCCGAGCGCCAGGTGCATGCTGTGCTCGACCGGGAAGGCCTGCGCCGTGAACAGGATGAAGAGCAGGGGCACGATGGTCAGGCCGCCGCCGACGCCGAACAGGCCGGCGACGAAACCGGCGAATACGCCCAGCAGGGGATAGGTGAGCCACCAGAGTGTCATGTCGTCTCTTTCATCAGTTTGTCGACGATGTACTTCCATTCCGCCGGGTCGACCGGCGTGATCGACAGCCGGTTGCCGCGCTGCAGGACGCGCATGTTGGCCAGTTGCGGATGCATCCGCAACTCATCAAGACCGACCAGCCGGGTTTTCTTCACGACGCGCACATCGACATTCACCCAGCGCGGATTCTCGGGCGTGGCCTTCGGATCGAAGTAGTGGCTCTTCGGATCAAACTGGGTGCGGTCCGGGTAGGCCAGTTGCGATACCTCGGCCAGTCCGGCGATGCCCGGCTGCTTGCAATTCGAGTGGTAGAACAGCACGCCGTCGCCGACCTTCATCTGGTCGCGCATGAAGTTGCGCGCCTGATAGTTGCGCACCCCCCACCAGTCGATGCTCTGCTGCGGCATCGCCAGCACGTCGTCTATGCCCACCACCGCGGGCTCGGTTTTCATCAGCCAGTAGCGCGCCATTCAGTTTGCCTCCATGCCGAGTTGCTGCACCCAGGCCAGCGCCTGGGCGAGGATCTCGCCGAGCAAACCCGGTGTGCCCGCCTCGCCGTAGAGTGCCAGCAGCGGCCGGATGCCGTCGATGTCATTGTCATCGTAGCGCTCGGTCAGGGCGAACAGCTGGCCCAGCGTGCCTTCCCGGCGTGACAACGCCAGCCGCACGTCATTGCCGACCGAAACCTGCGCCAGCACATCGGTCATCGACATGCCCAGCGCGGCAGGCACCACCGACATGAGACCGGTAATGAAAGCCGGATCGCGCAGGTCCCTTTGTTCCGGGTACAGCTTTTCGACCAGCAGTTCCATGAAGCGGCCGCGCAACGCGGCCAGTTGCAGCAGCGGGTTGTGGGCGAGGTCGACATTTGTGCCGCGGTTGAACAGCAGCAATTGCAGCCAGCGCTGCAACTGGCGCCGGCCAAGCGTGGTGATGGCGTGACGCACCGAGGTGATGCGCATGCGTGCGCCGGCGCCGACCGAATTGGTCAGATGCAGCAGGTTGATCACCAGCGCCGGTTCGGTGCGAAAGGCGGCGTCGAGAACGGCCTGGTCGGTGTCTTCCGCTACCAGCTTGATCAGGCGCAGCAGGCCCTGGGTCGAGGCATCAAGCTTGCGTCCTTCGACGATCACCGGCCTGGCAAAGTAATAGCCCTGAAACAGGTGGAATCCCAGCAGGCGGCACAGTTCCATCTGCGTCTGTGACTCGACACGGGATGCAATCAGCGTGCGGCGCGTGGTGCCGAGCGCCCGCGCCGAAGATTGCAGCCGATCTCGCGGAACGCTGCCAATATCTACCTTGAGCCAGGTGGCGAGATCGACCAGCGGCCAGAACTGCTCGCCAGGGTCGATTACGCCGGAAAGCGAGAAGGCGTAGCCGGCGGTCTTGAGTTCCTGGCAGCGCGGCAACAGCAACGGGTCAGCGAAGGCCGCGATATCAACCTGCAGCACCACGATGTCTTTCGGCAGCAACTCGACCAGATCGCTTTCGAGAAACAAGGCGTCGACATTGATGAAGGCGCGTGCGTGACCGAAGACATTGGCCAGGCCGAGTTCGCCGAAAGCCTTGCAGACGACGTCGGCGGTCGCCGCCGTCGCCGCGCTGGCGTTGTCGATATGGGCCGAGTTGTCCTCCGTGGCGCGGAACAGCAACTCGTAACCGGCCAGGCCCTGATCCACGTCGAGGATCGGCTGGCGGCCGATGAATACCTGTCGCAGTTGGTCGCGCGTTTGGGTTGCAGGATCGCTCATGGGTGCAAAAAAATGGCACGGAATCATTGTTCCTGCCGCTTCGCCTGACACCGGGAAAGCCGGCATCAGCTTCGACTGAAACTTCGCTTTCCGCGCCTGACTGACTGATTCCCCCGCGAGTGCCGTTTGGCCGGCATCCTGAACCTGGGTTCAGAGGGGCCGCTTTCCTGCCGCTTCAGGTTCGCTCGCTGGGAGCGATCACAACAGCGGCGTCATTGGGCTGCGGCCGATGCCAATCGGTATTGGTTCAAGGAATGTATGGCCTTGGCGAACACCGCAGGGGAAACCCTGGAAGGCCAAACAACTCATTCGCGAAGCGGTGGCGGGAAACGGTCAGAGCAGGAATCAGAACAACTGCTCGTGCTGCGCCAGCGATTCGTCGAGCTTGGCCTCGATGGAATTTATTCTACGCTGAATCGCTTCGCTTTCAAGTGCGATTGCAACATCCGCCGGAGTGTTTTTCGCCGCAAGAAATTCGTGGGCCAGATTCAAGGCTGCCATGACCGCGAGGCGCTCGCCGCTGCCGCGCGTCTTCTCGCTGATTTCCTGCAGCCTGCCGTCAAGAAAGGCCACGGCGGCACGCAGCGATTCGCGTTCGCCCGGTTCGCAGGCGACGCGATATTCCTTGCCCAGCAGCTTGACTTCGAGGGTATTGCTCATTCCTCGGGCACCCGTGTCATCAGCGCCTCAAGGCGTGCGCGCGTATGGCTGATCTTGTCGGCCAAAGCATTCTTTTCAGCCTCAAGGCCTGTGACGTGGACACGCAGCGCCTGATTCTCGCTGCGCAGGCTGGCGCATACGGCCAGAATTTGTTCAACCTTGCGTTCAAGGTGATCGAGGGAAACGCTCATGGCGTCAAGTTTCCGGGAAAAGTCTAATCAGGTCAAGCAACAAGCTTTCAAAGTGAATGTGCTTTGACAGCCCGGTCTGGCAAAATGGGCGCATGCCCATCGAAGCCTTCTCTGTGGCCGGCCTGCGCCGCGCGCTGGTGATCAAGCTGCGCCATCATGGCGATGTTCTGCTTGCCGCGCCGGTGATTTCCATGTTGCAGCGTGTAGCGCCGCAGTGTCAGGTGGACGCGCTGGCGTACGCCGACACGGCGCCGATGCTCGAAGGCCATCCGGCATTGGCGCAGCTGCACCTGATCGACCGCAACTGGAAACGGCGGGGCCTGTTGCGCCAGGCAGCGTCCGAATGGAAGCTGATTTCTCAACTGCGGGCGCGGCATTATGACCTTGTCGTGCATCTTTCGGTGCACACACGCGGCGCCTGGCTGGTGCGTCTGCTGCGTCCGCGCTGGTCGGTGGCACCGAAGTTCCGGCCCGGTTTCTGGGCCAACAGTTTCACTCATCTTTATCCGGCGCAGTCGGACCCGCAGCGCCATACGGTGGAAACCAATCTCGACAGCCTGCGTGCGCTGGGCCTGCAGCCGACTGCGGCGGACAAGCACGTCGCGCTGGTGCCGGGCGCGCGAGCCGAGGCGCGCGTCGCCGGGTTGATGGCGCAGCAGGGACTGCAGAGGGGCGGCTTCATCCATGTGCACCCGACCTCGCGCTGGGCATTCAAGTGCTGGCCCGCCGACCGGGTGGCGGCTTTGTGCGATGCGCTGGCGGCAAAGGGCTGGCCCATCGTGCTGACTTCGGCGCCGGATGCGAAGGAGAAGGCCTTGATTGCGGATGTGGGCGCCGCCCGCAACAAAGAGCTCGTGTCGCTGGCGCCAACCGCAAACTTTTCGGGCGAGCTCTCGCTTCAGGAACTCGCCGCCCTGACGGCCCAGGCACGGCTCTTCGTCGGCGTCGATTCGGCACCGATGCACATCGCTGCCGCCATGGCCACGCCGGTGGTGGCCATCTTCGGCCCCTCGGGCGATATTGAATGGGGCCCGTGGGGAGAAGGTCACCGCGTCGTCGCCTCCAGCACGCACCCCTGCCGCCCCTGTGGCATGGCCGGCTGTAATGACAGCAAGGTAAGCGCTTGCCTGACCGCCCTGCCGCTGGCGCAGGTGCTGGCGGCGTGCGAAGAGGCGCTTCGCGATTGACCATGAAAACCATTGGCCACAGAGAGCACAGAGAGCACAGAGAAATGCACAGGCAAGGCAGGAAAGAATTTCGTGCCCAGGCTCAGGCTTCTGCTTTTCCCTCGGTGACCTCTGTGGCGAAGAAGTATTGCATGCCATGAAGCTCGCCATCGTCCGCCAGAAATACACGCCATTCGGCGGTGCCGAGCGCTTTGTCGAGCGCGCACTGGTCGCGCTCAAGTCCAAGAATGTGGATGTCTCGATCATCGCCCGTGAATGGCAGGGCGACGCCGCCGGCGACATACAGGGCGTGCGCGTGAATCCCTTCTACCTCGGCCGCACCTGGCGCGACGCCGGTTTCGCGCACGCCGTGCAGCGCCTGATCGCCGAGCAGCGCTTCGACCTGGTGCAAAGCCACGAGCGCATTCCCGGCTGCGACATCTACCGTGCCGGCGACGGCGTCCATGCCACCTGGCTGGAGTTGCGCAACAAGCCGCTGGACCGGCTGGCGCCGTGGCACCGCTACACGCTGGCAGCGGAAGCGGAAATGTTCCGTCACCCGCGCCTGCGCGCGGTGATCTGCAACTCGCGCATGGTGCGGGACGACATCGCGCGCCGCTTCGGCGTGGCCGACGACAAGCTGCGGGTAATCTATAGCGGCGTCGATCTCGACGCCTTCAACCCGCGCCTGCGCGACATGCATGGCCGCACGCTGCGCGAGAAGACCGGCGTCGACGCGGCGAGCCCGGTGATCCTGTTTGTCGGTTCCGGCTACGAGCGCAAGGGATTGCCGATCCTGCTCGACGCGCTTTCGCGCATGGAAGGTTCCGATGCCAGGTTGTGGGTGGTCGGCCGCGACAAGCATGAGTCTCTGATGCGCAGTCTGGCGCAGACCCTGGGCGTCGACCAGCGTGTGCTGTTCCTTGGCGCGCAGGCCGACGTGCGGCCGTTCTATGGCGCGGCGGACGTGTTTGCCCTGCCTTCGCTCTACGATCCCTTCCCCAATGCGGCGCTGGAGGCCCTGGCCTGCGGCCTGCCGATTGTCACCACCACTACCTGCGGCGCGGCGGAACTCGTTACCGGAGGCAACGGCCGGATTGTCGCTGCGGGCAATGCTGCGGCCTTGGCTGCGGCCCTGGCGGAGTTGACCGCAGGTGCAGGCCAGATGCGCCACGCGGCACGGCAAAGCGTCGAGCACTTGTCGCTCGACGCCATGGCCGGCAAACTGCAGGCTTTGTATGCGGGCTTGCTTCCAGTGCAGGCAGCAGCGGCGGCGAAGCAGTGAAGGCCGCTGCGTTCAGGCGTCTGGCGGCGCGCACCGTATTGCTGCTATGGGCATTGGCCGGCTACGCCATGCGCTCACGCAACAAGCCGCCCCGGCCGGAAAAGATATTGGTCATCAGCCGTTTCCTGCTGGGCGACACCCTGATGCTGGCCCCGCTGCTGGCCGCATTGCGCAACCACCATCCCGATGCCGAACTGGTTCTCGCGGTGCAGTCGGGTTTCCTGCCCTTGTTTGCCTTGCGGCCCTACGGGCTTAGCGCGCTGGCCTTTGACCTCGAGGACACGCAATCCCTGCGCCGCTTGCGCCGCAGCGGCCCCTACGACCTGGCCGTGGTTCCCGGCGACAATCGCAACGCCATTGCGGCCCGCGCTTTCAAGGCGCGCTGGATCGTCGCCCACGCCGGCGATAGGCCGCAATGGAAGAACCTGATTTGTGATCAGCTCATAGCGCTTTCGTCCCGGCCCGGAACAATCTTCGACGCGTTTGCCGACCTCGCCGGGCCTGATCGCGAGCTCGGCTACCGTCACGGCGACTGGGCAGTCCCGTTGCCTGCCGGCGCGATCGCCGCAAGCGCGGGCCGGCCCTACGTGGTCCTGCATGTCGGTTCGAGTTCGCCGGGCCGGCGCTGGCCGGCTGAATCATGGCGCTTACTGGCGGACAAGCTCAGCGCGCGTGGCTACGACATTTTCTGGAGTGCCGGACCGGGCGAGGAAGCGATCGCCCGTGAAATCGATCCTGCGGCTCGCTACACCGACACGTCGGGGCGCTTCGACCTCGTGCAGCTCTGGCATTTCGTCGCCAACGCCGCCTTGCTGGTCAGCGCCGACACCGGCATTGTGCATATGGCGAAACTGAACGGATGCCCGACAGTTTGTCTCTACGGCCCGGGAGGAGAAGCCCTGGTCGGCAAGGGCCGCTTCTTCCGTCATGCCGCAATTCGCGGCGTGGTCGCGCCGCATTTTCGCGATCGCCGCGACGGCCGGGTTTTCAAGCGCCGGATGCCCTGGGCCATGGCCTGGCCGGGGCCGTCCGCCGACGAGACGTGGCCGGATCCCGGGCAGCAATTGCAGGCCGTGTTTGCCGCCGCTGTGGCGCTGCTTGAAGCCATCCCGCAGGCGACCACATGAGCAGCAATGAAACCATGGAGCAGGCCCGCTGCTACCAGATCAACCTGCAGCGCGGCTGCGGCGGCGGCGAGGTTTATACCGGCTTCTTTTCCCGCGCCCTGGCAGCCTGCAATATCGAAACGACACTGTTCGCCCATCCCGGTGCCGGCTTCTGGGATGCCCGCCTGCCCGCCGCGGCACGTATCGAGCGCGTCGCCACTGCGGCCGAAGTCGCAGCGCGCATGCAGGCTGTCGAGCCGGCCTGGATCGTCTGTCACGCGCCCCTGACCGGGGCGCTGGCGAAGGCCTTGCGGGCGCAGGGCCACCGCCTCTGCTGTTTCGCGCACATGCCGCTGTATGGGCGCAACCCGGAGCCGCTCGCGGCTTGCGAAACCATTTTTCCGGTCTCCGCTTACGTCCTCGACAGCCTCCTGGCCCACGGTCTGGAACAGGCCTATCGCGAGCCTCTGCTCGGCGTTGCCGATCTCTCGCTGCGCGGTGCCGCCGGTGCCATCCGCCAGGCCTCGCCTTACGACTGGGATAGGCGCAAGTATCGGGATCGACTGCTGGGCTGGCTGGAACCGCTGGCAGAACCCTTTCGCTCGCGGCCCGCATTTCAGCGCCGGCCGGGTGTCACCCTCGGCATTGTTTCCCGCCTCACCCCCATCAAGCAGTTTCCCCTCCTGTTCGAAGTGCTGGCGCCGGTGCTGGCGCGACATCCCCATGTGCGGCTCGAGATATTCGGCGCCGGTGGCTATGCCTCGGTGCGCGCCCTCCGGCGCGCCCTCGGACCGGTGCTGGAACAGACGCGCTTCTGGGGCCACCAGGCCGACGTGTCCGCCGCCTACCGTCAATTGGATTACCTGCTGACCGGCCTGCCGGAAAAAGAAGCGCTGGGACTCAACGTCATCGAAGCCCAGGCCTGCGGCACGCCGGTCCTGGCGGTGGCGGCGCCGCCCTTCACCGAGACCGTGGTGGATGAGGTCAGCGGCCTTTTCTACCCTGATCCGCGCAGCGATCACGGTGTCGGCTTCGGGCGCCTGATCGAACGGCTCGAAGCCGCACCCTTCCGCATTGACGCCGCCGCTGCCGCCGGCCACCTGGCCCGCTTCGGCGAAGCGGCCTTCGTCGAGCGCGTCGGGCGGCTGGTGGCCTGGTGCCGTCGCCATGGAATGCTGGCGGCATCGATCTGATGGCCAGGTTGCCGAGATTGTTCCGGCCATGGCGGCCTGCCGGAAGCGGATCAACTCCACACAATAATCAGGTGCCCGGACAATGATGACCAATCCCTTTCAACAATCACGCCGTCCCGTCGAGTTCGGACTGCTGCTGGCCCTGAGTTTTTTCCTGCCGCTGCTGGAGGCGCCGAAAAGCATTTTCTGGCTCGCCTATGTTCTCGTCTGGCTGTGGAACAGCGGGCGCTCCGGCGAATGGGGCGGATCCTGGGACCGCTGGGACACGCTCATCGTTGCCTGGATATCATCGGGCTATGTTGTTGCCGCATTCGCCGGCCTTCATCATTCCGAGTGGTCGGGAGCGAATGATCTGTTGCGCTATGGATCGCTGTTCTGGTGCGTCAAGCGCAGCAACTATTCGGCGCCCGAACTGGCCTGGCTGGCCGGCACCTTGCTGGCCAGTTGCGCGATCGGCCTCGGCTGGGGGTTCTGGCGCTACTACGTCAGTCACGAGCGGACTTACGTCGAACTCAATTCCGTCGGCCATGTCAATCACAGCGCGCCCTATCTTGCCATTTGTGCCAGCCTGGCACTTTCATTGTTGCTGGCCTGCTGGCAATCGTGGAGCGCGACGCGACGGTTGATCATGGCGTGCGTACTGCTTTTCCTCCTTGCCGGTGTCATTATCGGCGCCAGCCGTGCCGCCACGGGTGCCATGCTGGCGGTCCCGTTCCTGCTTGGCGCAGCCTGGTGGCGCCGTTCGCGCCGGGTACTCACGGTTCTTTCGCTGGCGGCTGTGATTGCCGTCGTTGCGGCGGTCTTCGGCAACATCGGTATCGTCGAGAAGCAGCGCACCGGCTACGAGGCCGGCGACCATCTGTCCCATCGCGGAACCATCTGGAAAAGAGCCCTGGTCGGCTGGACCATCTATCCCTGGTTCGGCACCGGAATAGACAACTACAAGTTGATCTCCGATGAGCAGGTAAAGGTAAAAGTCGAAGCCTCCGGCCAAAGCTACCAGCGCGAAGACTACGTGGGCGCCAACCATGCCCATAGCCTGTATCTCAACACCCTGGTCGAGCGCGGCCTTTACGGCTTTGCCGTTTTCGCCTGCGTGCTGATAGCGTGGGCGGCCAGCCTTTGGCGCCGGCGTCCCGCCGTGGCCGGGAGCGATCTTGAATGGGCGTTGTGGGGGGCGGCGCTTGCGGCATGGGCCATCGTTGTGCTGGCCGGCATATTCAACACCACGCTGCACCATGAGATTGCCATACTGGCCCTGCTGCTCCTGGGCAGCTGGCTGTCACTGACGCGCCGGGTCGCGCCCTTGCCGTGAGTCGATCACGCCACGGAATATTGCTTCCATCCGGTCGAGCATAAGGTTCCGCGAAAAGTCGGTGCTGGCGGCGCGGCGCGCGGCATCGCCCAGGCCGGCGGCGAACGCGCTGTCATCGAGCAGGCGGGCGATGGCTGCGGCGAGCGCCGCGATATCCTTCGGCGGCACCACCAGCGCCGTGTGGCCCGCAGTCACTGCTTCAGTAATCGCCCCTACTGTCGTGGTCACGATCGGCAGGCCGCAGAGCATGGCCTGCAGCACGGCTTGAGGCACGCCTTCGTTGGCATAGGATGGCAGGCAGAAGACATCCATGGCCTGCAGCCAGCGCTCAGGGTCGATGCGTTGCCCGGCCAGCGTAACGCTCGATGCCATGCCGAGCGCCGCGATCTTGTCGCGGATCGCCCCAAGCTGCGGACCTTCGCCGACGATAAGCAGGTGCAGGTCGGGCCGTTTCAGGAGGGCAAAAGCGTCGAGCAGGAAGAGGTGACCCTTCCAGCTGCGCAGCGTGGCGACGATGCCCAGATGCTTGTGTGCCGGATCGAGACCCAGTGCAAGCTTGGCGGCGGCCTTGTCGGCCGGCATGAAGCGCTCGATGTCGATGCCGGTGGGCACCGATACCACCCGCGCCGGGTCGAGTTCCAGAACGTCGAGCAGATGCCGGCGCAGACTTTCGCCGGTGGTGACCACGGCCCCGGCACGACGGTAGAGCCAGCGGTTCAGGGGGTTGCCCGACACCGGCGCCGAGATGTGGCGGGTGCGAACAATGGCCGGCGGACTGCCGAGCGTTGCGCAAGCCAGGGCCGTCAGCCATGAATCGGCCGAACTGTGGGTGTTCACCACGTCCGGCGCATGGCTGGCCAGATAAGCGCGCAACGCCTTTAAGCCGGCGACGGTCTTGAACTCTATGGGCAGCGCCACCACCGGTACGCCGAAGCGGGCCGCTTCTGTCGTCATCCGGGCATGGGCCGGGCAGGCCACCGTAAGCTCATGGCCACGGCCGATCAGGCCGCGCGATTCTTCCAGGATGCGGATCTCCTGGCCACCCCAGCCACAGGAGGCTTCCGTGTGAAGAATCTTCATGCGGGACCCCCTTGCACCGGTTGTAGCCGCGCCATGCCGGCAAAAAGTGCTGCGGCGGTGTCGTGGCCGGTGTTGGAGAAATCTTGTGTGAGCGGGTACATGAGGATCAGTCGTTCGTCTCGAACTGAAGCTTGTAGAGATGGGAGTACAGGCCTGCGGCCGCCAACAGTTCGTTGTGACTGCCGATCTCGGCGATGCGCCCGTTCGACAACACCACGATGCGGTCGGCGCGCTCGATGGTAGACAGGCGGTGGGCGATGACCAGGGTGGTGCGGCCGCGCATGAGTTCCTCCAGCGCCGCCTGCACCTGGCGTTCGGACTCGTTGTCGAGCGCCGAGGTAGCCTCGTCGAGAATCAGGATGGGGGCGTCCTTGAGGATGGCGCGGGCGATGGCGAGGCGCTGGCGCTGCCCGCCCGACAGGCGTCCGCCGTTTTCGCCGATCAGTGTGTCGAAACCCTCGGGCAACTGCTCGATGAATTCCAGAGCGTTGGCGGCGCGCGCGGCGGCCTCGATCTCCGCCCGCCCGGCGCCGCGCCGGCCGCCGTAGGCGATGTTGGCGGCGATGGTGTCGTCGAAGAGAAACACATCCTGGCTGACATGGGCGATGCCGGCTCGCAGCGACTGCAGCGTCAGCGTCTCGATGTCGTGGCCGTCGATGCGGATCTGGCCGCCGCCCGGATGGTAGAACCGCGGCACCAGATTTACCAGCGAGGACTTGCCGCCGCCCGAGGGACCCACCAACGCGACGGTTTCGCCGGGGCGGATGTGGAGGTCGATGCGGGTCAGGGCATCGCGCTCGGCGCCGGCATAGCGCAGGCTGACGCCGGTGAATTCGATGACGCCGCGGGCGTGCCCCAGGGCAACCGTGCCGCTGTCCACCTCGGCCGTTTCATCGAGCATGCGAAATACGCTTTCGGCGGCGGCCAGCCCGCGTTGCAAGGGCGCGTTGATGTCGGCCAGATGCTTCAGCGGCGCCAGCAGCAGCAGCATCGCGGTGATGAAGGAAACGAAGCTGCCTACCGTGGTTTCGTTGCTGGCGGATTGCTGCAAGGCGACGTAGACGACGATGGCCAGCGCGATCGAGGCAAGAATCTGCGTCAGCGGCGTGATGGCTGCCGCCGCCAGACCCTGGCGCATGGAATAGCCGCGCAGGGCATTGTTGACCTTGCCGAAACGCGATGTCGCGTGGGCTTCGCCGCCGAAGATCTTGACCACTTTCTGGCCCTTGATCGATTCGTGCAGGACCTGGTTCATCTGCGCCATGCCATCCTGTGCGGCCAGCGAAAGCCGGCGCAAGCGGGCGGAAAAGCCGCGGATGATGAAACCGATCAGGGGAATGACGGCAAGACTGATCAGGGTCAGCTTCCAGTTCAGGTAGAGCAGCCAGCCCACCAGGCCGAGTACCGAGAGGCTGTCGCGAATCACCACGGTCAGCGTCGATGTCGCTGCCATGGCGACGTTGTTCACGTCGTAGGCAATGCGGGTGGCGGGCACCGAGGAAGGGTTGGCATCGAAATAGGTGGTCGGCAGCCGCATCAGGCGTTCGAACATCAGTTGGCGCAGGTCCATGATGACGCGATTGGCAACCCAGGACATGCCGTACGAGGCCAGAAAACTCGCTATGCCGCGCAGGATGAATATGCCGACGATGGCCAGCGGCAGCCATGCCATCCAGTCATTGCCTTGCTGGCCGAAGCCCTTGTCCAGCAAGGGCTTCATCAGCGCCGGAAACAGCGGATCAGTCGCTGCCGCCAGCGCCGTGGCGGCGAGGGCCAGGACAAAGCCCTTCCAGTGCGGGCGCACATGGCCGAGAAGGCGCAGATAGAGGTCGCGGCTGTCTTGCACTAGGAATGAAGAGGCGGAAAACTCAGGAGTATACAGGGACCTATGCACGGCCATCGTGACTTGCTGCAACAAGCAGCGCCGACCGCCAGACAGCATGGTCCGATATTCGCCACGAGGCACCCGTATATACTGTAGTCGTGTTCAATTTCAGCCTGGGCCAGGCATTTCAGCATGAAGTTCGGCTCGTCGATCTGTAGGTCCATCGTTGGTGTCGCGGCGACCGTGCTGTTGGCAGCCTGTTCCGCGCCACAGATACTTTCCACTGTCCAGACGCAGCCGCTCAGCCTGACCCGGCCAAACCTGAACAAATTCGGCATCGCCTTCATGACGCCGTCGTCGGTGACAGGCCAGGAGGAAGACAAGCAGGCGCTGGCGCTGGCCTTCGGCGAGGTACTCAGGAGCGACCGGCCGGACATACGGGTGGTTTCCCTCCCCGCCACTCTTTCGGCGGTTAACCGGGCCGGATTGAGCGCCGATTACCGTCGCATGCTTGATGACTACCGCGCGACGGGATTGCTCGACCGCAGGATCCTGCAACAGGTCGGCCGCGTGGCGGGCGCCCGCTATTTAGCCCAGCTCAAGCTGGCCGGGTTTCGCCAGGAATCAAAGGAGCGCTGGGGGGCGTTCGGTCTTCGCATATTCCAGACCAAGAGCACGGTGGTCCGCCTGTTCCTGCAGATATGGGACAGCGACGACGGTTCGATCGCATGGGAGGGCACGGTGGAGCTGACCTCGTCCCACGATTCCACCGACGAGGGTACCGTGACCTTTCACAGCGCCATCGTGGATTCGGCACGACGACTGATCGAACGCCTGCCCTGAGTTCGCCTCAGTGCGCCGCGTCCCAGTCGGCGCCGACCCCGACTTCGACCAGCAGCGGCACCTTGAGCCGGGCGACGCCGCCCATCAGCTTCGGCAGCGCCTCGCGCACCGCATCAAGCTCCGTTTCCGGCACTTCCAGCACCAGTTCGTCATGTACCTGCAGCACCAGCAGGGTTTGCAGTTGTTCCCGGTCGAGCCAGTCCTGCACCGCCAGCATGGCGCGCTTGATCAGGTCGGCGGCGGTGCCCTGCATCGGCGCGTTGATGGCGGCGCGCTCGGCGCCCTGGCGGCGGCCGGCGTTGGACGACCTGATTTCCGGCAGCCACAGGCGGCGGCCGAACACCGTTTCGACATAACCCTTGTCGCGGGCGACAGCGCGGGTTTCCTCCATGTAGCGGGCAACACCGGGATAGCGGGCGAAGTAGCGGTCCATGTAGGCGGCGGCGGCGCCGCGGTCGACGCCGATCTGCTTGGCCAGGCCGAAGGCGCTCATGCCGTAGATCAGGCCGAAATTGATCACCTTGGCGGCGCGGCGCTGTTCGCTGCTGACCTCGATCGGCGTCACGCCGAAGATCTCGCCGGCGGTGGCGCGATGCACGTCCTCGCCGCGGGCGAAGGCTTCCAGCAGGCGCGGATCATCGGAGAGATGCGCCATGATGCGCAGTTCGATCTGCGAGTAGTCGGCGCTGACGATGCGGTGCGCGGCCGGCGCGACGAATGCGGAACGGATGCGGCGGCCTTCCGCGGTGCGGATCGGGATGTTCTGCAGGTTGGGGTCGGAGGAGGCCAGGCGTCCGGTGACGGCCACCGCCTGGGCGAAGCTGGTGTGCACCCGTCCGGTGGCCGGGTTGATCATCTTCGGCAGCTTGTCGGTGTAGGTGTTCTTCAGCTTGGCCAGGCTGCGATGTTCGAGGATCTTCTTCGGCAGCGGGTAGTCCTCGGCCAGCTTTTCCAGCACTTCCTCGTCGGTCGACGGGCCGCCCGAGGGCGTCTTCTTCACCACCGGCAGGCCTTGCTGATTGAAGAGGATCTCGGCCAGCTGCTTCGGCGAATTCAGGTTGAAGGGCTGGCCGGCCAGCTGTTGCGCCTCGGCTTCCAGCGCCATGATCTTGCGTCCGAGTTCGTCGCTTTGCCGGGCAAGCGTCGCGGCGTCGATCAGCACGCCGTTGCGTTCGATGCGAAACAGCACTTCCGCCACCGGCAGCTCGAGGTCGCGGTAAAGGCTTTCCAGTTCCGGCGCCGCCGCCAGTTGCGGGCGCAGCACCTGATGCACACGCAGGGTGACGTCGGCATCCTCGGCGGCATATTCGGCGGCACGCCCGACCTCGACCTGGGCGAAGGAAATGCGCGCGGCGCCCTTGCCGGTGACGGCGTCGTAGCTGATCGTCGACAGCCCGCAATGGCGCGCCGCGAGCGAACCGAGGTCGTGCGGCTTGTCGGATTCCAGTACGTAGGATTGCAACAGCGTGTCCTCGACGATGCCGCGCAAAGCCACGCCGTGGTTGGCGAAGATGTGGCGGTCGTACTTGAGGTGCTGGCCGAGCTTGGCGCGCCGGGCCGACTCCAGCCAGGGTTTGAGCTTCGCCAGCACGTCCGCCAGCGGCAACTGCGCCGGCGCTCCGGCATAGCCGTGACCCAGCGGCAGGTAGGCGGCATGCGTGCCCTCGATGGCAAAGGAAATGCCGACCAGCCGCGCCTGCATCGGGTCTAGGCCGGTGGTTTCGGTGTCGAGTGAAACCAGCGCTGCGGCATCCAGTCGGGCCAGCCAGGCATCGAGTTGCGCCATCTCGAGAATGCATTCGTAGCCGCTGCGGTCGGGCTCGACGGTGGGGGTCGCGGCAACGGTGGCTGCGGCCGGCGCCGTGTTCCGGGCGCGGGCAGCCGGCAGCGGCGTGTCGCCACTCAATTCGCGCAGCCAGCCCTTGAACTCGAGCCGGGCATACAGTCCCGCCAGCGCCTCCTTGTCCGGCGCCTGCGGCGCGAGATCGGTCACCGCCAGCGGCAGCGGCAGGTCGCAAACGACGGTGACCAGCCTGACGCCGAGCGGCAGGAAATCGAGGTGCTTCCTGAGATTCTCGCCGACGGCGCCGCCGATGTCGGCGGCATGGGCCACGATGGCATCCAGCGAACCGTAGGCATCCAGCCATTTGACGGCGGTCTTGGGCCCGACCTTGGCCACGCCCGGCACGCCGTCCGAGGTATCGCCCACCAGCGCCAGGTAATCGACGATGCGTCCGGGCGGCACGCCGAACTTGGCCTTGACGCCGGCTTCGTCGAGCACTTCGTTGCTCATGGTATTGACCAGCGTGACGTGGCCATTCACCAGTTGCGCCAGATCCTTGTCGCCGGTCGAAATCACGCAGTCGATGCCGGCCGCGGCGGCCTGTTGCGACAGGGTGCCGATCACGTCGTCGGCTTCGACGCCGTCTATCATCAGCAGCGGCCAGCCGGCGGCGCGTATGCACTGGTGCAGGGGCTCGATCTGCGCCACCAGATCCTCCGGCATCGAGGGGCGGTGTGCCTTGTACTCCGGGTACCAGTCGTCGCGGAAGGTCTTGCCCTTGGCATCAAACACCACGGCGCGGAAATCTGACTTATAGTCGGATTCGAGCGCGCGCAGCATGGACAGTACGCCGCGCACGGCGCCGGTGGGTTCGCCGGCGGCGTTGCGCAGATCGGGCAGGGCGTGAAACGCCCGGTACAGGTAGGACGAGCCGTCGACGAGCAGAAGCGTGGGCATGAAGGAGCACTACGAAATGAATGAGAAGGACAAGTTACCCAAAAGCGTACCCAAAGGCGCACCCGATGGCCGGTCGAAGAGTGCAAAGGGACTTGCCGCAGCCCCGGCGACGCAGGCCGCAACGAGCGCCCGCGAAGCCTGGCGGGTGTTCGGCATTATGTCAGAGTTCGTCGAGGCGACTGAACGCCTGGCCGCGGTGCGTCCCGCGGTGTCGATCTTCGGCAGCGCGCGCACTGCCCGGGATTCCGCCAACTACCGGCTCACCGAGAAGATTGCCCGGCTGTTGTCGGATGCCGGTTTTTCGGTGGTTTCCGGCGGCGGCCCCGGCGTCATGGAGGCGGCCAACAAGGGCGCCTTCGAAGGCAAGAGCCTGTCCATCGGCCTCAACATCCAGCTGCCGCACGAGCAGACGACCAACAACTATCAGGACATCTCGCAGAGCTTCCGCCACTTCTTCGCCCGCAAGTACATGTTCGTCAAGGTGGCTGCGGCCTATGTCGTCATGCCCGGCGGCTTCGGCACGCTCGACGAATTGCTCGAAGCCCTGACCCTGATCCAGACCGGCAAGAGCCCGCGCATTCCGCTGATCCTGGTCGGCACCGAGTTCTGGTCGGGCCTGCTTGACTGGTTCCGCGCGCGGCTGGTGGCCGAGCACATGATCGACGCGGAAGACGTCGGCCTGCTCCAGGTCATAGACGAGCCGGAAGATATCGTGGCGGCGATCTTCGATCATTACGAGTCGCGCGGTTTCGGTCCGCTGCCGGAAGAACACGAATTGCTGCTGAACCTTTGACTTTGATAAACTCGCTGGAATTCTTGAAGGACATCCCATGCGTCGCCTGATTGCTGTTCTGCTTTCCGCCATGGCACTGAGCGTTGCCGCACAGACCCGGCCGCCCAAGCTGGAGCCCATCCCCGAGCCGCCCCCGGCACCCGCCGGCACCTTCAACGAGTCGATGGAGCCGCAGGTCACCATTACCCGTCGCGGCGAGGACAAGGTCGAGGAATTCCGCCTCGGCGGCAAACTCTACATGCTCAGGGTAACGCCGCCGCACGGCGTGTCCTACTACCTGATCGACAATCAGGGCGACGGCAAATGGAGTCGCCAGGATTCCCGCGATTCCGGGCTGCGTGTGCCGATGTGGGTGCTGGGGACGTTCTGAGTTGTTCCGAACGGGCAGGAATCCCGGCCGCGTGCCGGGATTTTTTTGTCCGCAGGGCGGCGGCGGATGCCGTCAGAAGGCGAACGCGCCGGACAGGTCGCCGGTCTTTGCGCGTACTCCGGGCAGCGCTTCGAGGCCGAAGCGGCGCGTGATCAGCTTGAGGATGGAGGTCGTGTCGTAGGCTGTCGAATCGACGAAGCCGCGGCGGGCGAAGGGCGAAATGATCAATGCCGGGATGCGCGTACCCGGCCCCCATCGATCTGAAAATCCGCTGCCGGCGGGCGGTGCTGCGTGATCCCAGAAGCCGCCGTTCTCGTCGTAGGTGACGATGACCGCCATGCGCGGCCATTGCCGGCTGCGCCGCAACTTGTCGAGCACTTCGTCGAGATGCCGGTCGCCGGTCAGCAGATCGGTATACGACGGATGCTGCGAATCGCGTCCGGCGGGTTTGTAGAAACTGACCTGGGGCAGGCTGCCGGAATCGATGGCGGCGAGGAAATCGGCACCATCCTTGAGGTGGCGCGTGCGGTCGGCGCTGCCCGGCGCGAAGCGGGCGAAGTAGTTGAAGGGCTGATGGTGCGGCTGGAAGATCGGGCTGCCCGGGTCGCGGTTGTAGATCACCTGCCGTGGCGCCGCCGGCACCTGCGTGCCGTCGGCGACCGCCGCATTCCAGCCGCCGGAATACCAGGCCCAGGATACGCCGCCGGCCGAGAGGGTATCGCCTATGGTGGTCGCCGTCTGCGGCGGCACCGGCAGCTTGGCCGGGTCGGCCAGTTCGCGCGGACCGTCCGCCGCCGGCGGGATTCCCGAGGGCTGGAAGGGCGGCTGTGAGGTATTCACCACCCAGCCGTCGGGCGTGACGCGGCCATCCATCAGCAGTGCCGGACCGTCCATCACCGACGCCGGCGACCCCGGTTTGCGCTTTAGATTGCCATCGGCGTCGAGCTGCGCGCGCACGGCGGCTGGAGCGTCGTCATGGCGCGGCGTGCAGGCGCAGATCAGCCACTGGTGGTTGAGGAAGGAGCCGCCATAGGCCGCCATGAAGAAGTTGTCGGCCAGCGTGTACTCCTTTGCCCATTGCCACAGGCGCAGCTGCGAGCCGTCGATGTAGGACATGACCCAGGCGCCGACGTTGGAGGCGGCGACAAAGCGGTTGTTGCGCCCGCCGGCAATCTGCTCGCGGTTCTGGTAGAAGTTGTGGATCGGGCTGGGCAGCACTTCCTGCAGGCCGCGGCTGACCGGCGGCAGCTCGATGCGGAACGGGGCGTTGGGCAAATGTTCGGGAAAGGCCGGGTCGGCGTGGCCATGGGCATACACCGGCGGCAGGGCCGGCAGCGGGCGCCCGTCGTGGTCGGTCTGGGTGGTCTGGGCCGGCATTGCCTGGCGGATGCCGTTGGCGCCCGGAAACAGCCCGAACAAATGGTCGAAGCTGCGGTTCTCGGCGTAGATCACCACGATGTGTTCGATCCGCTCCAACCCGTCGGCCGGACGCGGACCGGCATGGGCGTGAGCCATGAGCAGGGGCAGGGCAAGCAGGGCGGCAAGGCGGCGGGCGTGCATGGCAACTCCGTGGCGGAGGGAGATCATGCAGGATAATATCCGACCCTTCGCCCAATGCCTTGTTTCCGATGCGCCACGATGTCGCCACCCTCGGCCAGGTATTCACCCCTGCCGAGATAGTTAGCCGCATGCTGACCCTGCGCCGCAACCGCGGCCGGGTGCTTGATCCTGCCTGCGGCGACGGCGCGTTTTCGGCGCTGTTGCCCGGCTGTGTAGCGATCGAGATCGACGCCGCTCACTGCCCGGAAGCGGCGCTCAACGTCGACTTCTTTGCTTATCCGCAGCACGAGCAGTTCGCCACCATCATCGGCAATCCGCCCTACGTCAAGGCCCGCGACATCCGGCCGGAAACCGCCGTGCGTCTGGGTTCGAGCCTGCTCGACGGCCATGCCAACCTCTACCTGCATTTCATCGAGAAGTGCGTTCGCCATCTCGCTCCCGGCGGCGAACTGATCCTCATCACGCCGCGCGACTTTCTCAAGGCCAGCGGCGCCGGGCGGCTCAACACCTGGCTGTTCGACCAGGGCACCATCACCGATTTCGAGGATCTCGGCGACGCCAGGATCTTCGCCCGCGCGGCGCCCAATTGCGCCATCTGGCGTTTCGAGAAAGGCAATGCCGGCCATCGCCTGCACGACGGCAGGCGCATGGCGCTGTCCGGCGGGCAGTTGATGTTCACCCGCGGCATCTACAGCCTGCCGCTGGCCAGCGTCTTCGCTGTCAAGGTCGGCGCGGTTTCCGGCGCCGATGATATTTTCACCAACGAGGAATTCGCCAATGCCGACTTCGTCTGCTCGAAGACGGCGCAAACCGGCGCCACGCGACGCATGATCTACCTTGATCGCGAAGGCCCTCTGCCATGGCTGGAGCAGTTCAAGGAGCGCCTGCTGGCAAGGCGCGTCACCCGCTTCGACGAGTCCAACTGGTGGAAATGGGGGCGCCGCCATCACGTCTCGGCCGATCCGCGGATTTACGTCAATGGCCGCACGCGCAATCTGACGCCTTTCTTTTGCCATCCGTGCAACAACTACGACGGTGCGGTACTGGCGCTTTTCCCCCACCGCACCAAGCTCGGCGAAGCCGATCAGAAGCGCTTGACCGCCATGCTCAACGACGTGGACTGGAGCGAACTGGGTTTCGTTTGCGACGGCCGCTTTCTGTTCTCGCAGCGCAGCCTGGAACAAGCCTTGCTGCCCGAGGAGTTTGCCGAATTCGCCGTCAGGGGTTTGCTGTAAATCCTGTCGGCCGGCCATCCCGCCAGGCAGGACAACGAGTCATGCCATTTTCGCTTCGGCCAGCAACCACTCCCGGAAGGCTTTGACGGCCGGGCGACCGGAGATCGCTGCCGCCGTTACCAGGTAGTAGGCGTAGTGCTGCCCGACGGCGATGTCGAATGGCGCGACCAGCCTTCCCGCTGCGATTTCGGCGGCTACCAGCGGTTTCGATGCCAGCGCGATGCCGAGCCCGTCGACGGCAGCCACCAGCGCCAGGCCCGAATCGCTGAAATGCGGTCCGCCACTGCTGTCGAAATTCGCCACCCCGGCCAATCGAAACCATTCTTCCCAACTCGGACGGGCCCGTTCGTTGGCAATGGTGTCGTCATGAAGCAGAACATGAAACCTGGCGTCTGCCGGTTGGCGCAGCGGGAACCTGGAATCGAGCAGCCCGGGGCTGCAAACCGCTATGTAGTCGGGGCCGAAAATGCGGTCGACGCGGCAGCCCGCGTAGGATCCGGTGCCGAAGCGGACAAGTACCTGGGAATCCTCCTCGCGCAAGTCGACATTGTCGAATCCCGGTACTGCGGTCGGCTGGTCGCTGTCAATGGCGTTCATCGAGCTTAAGACGTGCAGGCTCACGTCCGGTTCGGCCAGAGTAAAACGCTGCAGACGCGGCACCAGCCAGCGTGCGGCGAAGGACGGCGGTGAGGCCACAAACAGCCTGCCTTGCGAGGCGTGCTTGTGCGTGCTTTCCACGGCGGCGGCAAAACACTCCAGACCCTCGCGCACCTTCGGCAGCATGGCCTCGCCTTGCGCCGTCAGTTCCAGAGCCCGCGTCAGCCGGCGGAACAGCGCCAGACCGAGAAAGTCCTCGAGCAACTTGATTTGGTGACTCACCGCGGCCGGGGTTACGGAAAGCTCCACCGCCGCATTCTTGAAGCTCAGGCGGCGTGCTGCGGCCTCGAAGGCGCGCAGCGCGTTGAGCGGTGGTAACCGGTACGGCATGGATGAATTTTTCTATGTTGTCGGATGAGAATTGATCGTTTGTTGCAGTGCATCATTTTGAATATGGTAACACCGTGCGATCAGGAGAAGGTGGTTTGCAAAGGTTTTCCGTCACGTTGCTCGCAGAAGGTGGTGATCGGATCGCGCCGCCTTCGTGGCCTTGATCAACTGCTTTCAACGAAAGGAAGTTTCCATGAAGATCATCTTTCTCGCGGTAAATCTCATCTACGGAATCCCTGGGCTGGTGCTGGGAATCGCCGCTTCGTCCGGCGTGGCGCAAAACCCGGTTGCGGCAGTACTCGGATTTACCGTTGCCGGATTGGCCACCGTCTGCCTCTGGCTGGCCAAGGAAAGCCTGGCCAACGACCTGCAAAGCGCATCTCATATGGCGTAGGTCGCCGCTTGCACATCGTCTCCTCCTCCGCTTCCGCAAGGAATCGGTTTCAATCCCGGCCTTGAGCCGGGATTTTTTTGCCGTTGCTTCCAGTCTCCGGCCGGCGTAGCGTGATATGAACGATTCACGCCGGCCCGACACCGGCCGCCGGATCAAGTCCGGACTGCTACACTTGCCGTCCAGCCAAAGCTTCCCGATATTCATTCTCTGACCCATGGTTCCACATCTCACCACGGCGCTGACCGGTCCGCTGCTTGAACTCGAACGACGCATCCTCGACATGGACACCACGGTCGAGCGCTGGCTGCGCACGCAGTGGCTGGAGCACACGCCGCCGTTTTATACCTCCGTCGATTTGCGCAATGCCGGTTTCAAACTGGCGCCGGTCGATACCAACCTGTTTCCCGGCGGATTCAACAACCTGAATCCGGCCTTCCTGCCGTTGTGCGTGCAGGCCGCCATGTCGGCGATCGAAAAGATCTGCCCCGAGGCGCGCAATCTCCTGCTGGTGCCGGAGAACCACACGCGCAACCAGTTTTATCTCATGAACGTGGCGCGCCTGGCGACCATCCTGCATCACGCCGGCCTCAATGTGCGCGTCGGCAGCCTGCTGCCGGAGATCACGGCGCCGACCACGCTCGACCTGCCCGATGGCCAGAAGCTCACGCTGGAACCGCTGCTGCGGCTCGGCCGCGAAGGTCGCCGGCTCGGGCTGGAGGGTTTCGACCCCTGTGCCGTGCTGCTCAACAATGATCTTTCGGGCGGCGTGCCGCCATTGCTGCAGAACCTCAACGAGCAGTTCCTCATCCCGCCCCTGTGGGCCGGCTGGCATGTGCGGCGCAAGTCGGCGCATTTTGCCGCGTATCAGGATGTTGCCATCAGCTTCGCCGCCGAACTTGACATCGACCCCTGGCTGATCAATCCCGAGTTCGAAGTTTGCGGCGAGGTGAATTTCCAGGAGCGCGCCGGCGAGGAGTGTCTGGCTGCAAACATCGATACCCTGCTCTACCGCATGCGCGCCAAGTACAGGGAATACGGCATCACCTCGGAACCCTTCGTCATCGTCAAGGCCGATGCCGGGACCTATGGCATGGGCATCATGACGGTGAAGGACGCGAGCGAGGTCAAGAACCTCAACCGCAAGCAGCGCAACAAGATGGCGGTGATCAAGGAAGGCATGGCGGTGACCGAGGTCATCATCCAGGAAGGGGTGCCGACCTTCGAGCGGGTCGATGAAGGCACCGCCGAACCGGTCGTGTACATGATCGACCGCTACGTGGTCGGCGGCTTCTACCGCGTCAATACCGGGCGCGCCATCAACGAGAACCTCAATGCTCCCGGCATGACTTTCAAGCCGTTGGCCTTCGACACCGGCTGCACCCTGCCCGATGCCCAGCTCGGACCCGACGCGCCGCCCAACCGTTTCTATGCTTATGGCGTGATCGCGCGCTTGGCAATGCTGGCGGCCTCGCTCGAACTCGAACGCGCGGCGCCACAGGAGTAATCGGCAATGCTCAGGCTTGAGTTGAATGCAAAATCTTTCACCGCAGAGGCGCAGAGGCGCAGAGGATACGCAGAGAAAGACAGGTTTCCTCTGCGTCGATTTTCTCTGCGCCTCTGCGCCTCTGCGGTAAGTTTTTCCCCATGAAGTTCGCTTTCATCCTCGACCCGCTGGAAGGTCTCAAGGCCTACAAGGATTCGTCCGTGGCGATGATGCGCACTGCGGCGAAGCGCGGCCATGAGGTTTGGGCGATCCGGCGCGAGGCGCTGACCTGGCGCGACGGCGTCGTCGCGGCGCGGGCGCAGAAAATCGACTTGAGCGCCGATGACGAGAGCTGGTTTGCCCCGACCGGTGAAGCGGTAAGCCCGCTGAAGGATTTCGATGCGGTATTGATGCGACAGGATCCGCCCTTCGATTTCGAGTACGTTGCCGCCACCTGGCTGCTGGAGCGCGCAGAGGCCGATGGAGCACGCATCTGGAACAGGCCGCGCTCGATTCGCGACCATTCCGAAAAAGTCGCGATTGCCGAGTTTCCGCAGTTCGCGCCGACCACGCTGATCGCCCGCGATCCCGCCGACATCCATGCCTTCATCGACGAACTGGAAGATGTGATCCTCAAGCCGCTCGACGGCATGGGCGGCAGCAGCATTTTCCGCGTCTTGCGCAGCGACCCCAACCGCAACGTGATTGTCGAGACCCTGACCCGGTTCGGCAGCCGCAGCATCATGGCGCAACGTTACCTGCCGGCCATTGCGCACGGCGACAAGCGCATCCTGCTGATCGCCGGCGAGCCGGTGCCGTACTGCCTGGCGCGGATTCCGAAAGCCGGCGAGTCGCGCGGCAATCTCGCCGCCGGCGGCAAGGGCGTGGCGCGCCCGCTCCTGGGGCGCGACCGCGAAATCGCCGAGGCGCTGGCGCCGGTTCTCTGGGCGCGGGGCCTGCTGATTGTAGGCCTCGACGTGATCGGCGACAGCCTCACCGAGATCAACGTCACCAGTCCCACCTGTTTCGTCGAGATCGCCCGGCAGACGCGCTTCGATGTCGCGGCGATGCTGATCGACGCCCTGGAGCGGGAGTGTTCCGGCTCCTGACATTGCTTGCCGCGGTCTGTCTGCTCGCGGCGTGTGCGCCGCCGGCGCCGTGGCGGCAGGAATCCTATGTCTTCGGCACCCGCGTCGAACTGCTCATCGCCGGTGTGCCCGAAGCGCAGGCCCGGGCTGCCGGCAACCGCGTGCTGCAGGAATTCGACCGCCTGCATCGCACTTATCACGCCTGGCAGCCGTCCGAACTGTCGGCGCTGAATGAGTCCATCGCCGCCGCCCGTACGCACGAGGTCACGGCCGAGTTCGCCGGGTTCATTCGCCAAGCGCAAGCCATTGCCGCCGCCGGCGACTATCTGTTCGATCCCGGCATCGGCCGCCTGATTGCCTTGTGGGGCTTTCAGAGCGACGACATTCAGCCGCGCCTGCCCGACGTCGCCGCTGTCAAGGCGCTGTTGGCGGAACATCCTTCGATTGCCGACCTGCGCCTCGACGGCAATCGCGTCAGCAGCCGCAACAAGAGCGTAGCCCTCGACTTCGGCGGTTATCTCAAAGGCGTGGCGCTCGATCGCGCCGCCGCCCTGCTGCAACAGGACGGCGTCCATCATGCGCTGATCAATATCGGCGGCAACGTCATGGCGCTCGGTAGTCGTGACGGCAAGCTTGGCGGAATGCCCTGGCGGGTCGGTATCCAGCACCCGCGACCGCAGGCCGTCGGCGGCGCGCCGCTGGCCGCCCTGGAACTGCGTGATGGCGAAGCGATCGGTACCTCGGGCGACTACCATCGCTATTTCGAGATCGGCGGACGCCGCTATTGCCACCTGCTCGATCCGCGCACGGGTTTTCCCGCCGATGCCACCCAGGCTGTGACGATCCTGATCGAGCACGCGCCGACAGCCGGTGCTTTGCCTGTTCGGGATTCCCCTTCGGGGGCAGGTGCTTTGCCTACCTGGGATTCCCCTTCGGGGGCAGGTATGCGCTCCGATGCCTTGTCCAAACCCATTTTCATCGCCGGTGCGGAATGGCGCGCCATGGCCCGAAAACTGGGGGTGGAGGCGGTGCTGAAAGTCGCTGCCGATGGCACGGCCAGCGTGACGCCGGCAATGCACAAGCGCATCACGGAGGGGTTTGACCTGAAACTGGTGGTGGTTGAATGAACGATGATGCCGAAATCCGCCGCGCCGTGCGCCGCACCGTGGGCATCGCCGCGCTGCGGCGATTGCGGCGCATGGTGGAAGCGGACAACGCGCTGGAAGCCGAAAAGGAGCGCCGGGCATGGCAGCTGTCAATCTTCTTCATTCTTGCTGCCGCCCTCGTTCTGGCCTGGATCGTCATCCGTTAGAATGAAAGCATGATTGGCATTTTCCTTCTGACCCACGCCACTTATGGCGAATCGCTGATTCAGTGCGCTTGCCATGTGCTCAACAAGCGGCCCGCGCAGGTCGCGCAACTGGGGTTGACCGCACAGGACGATCCGCTCGACTCTCTGCCGCTGGCGCGCGACATGCTGAAGCTGGTCGATAGCGGCCGTGGCGTGCTGATCCTAACCGACATCTATGGCGCGACGCCGGCGAACCTGGCCATGAAACTGCTGGAGCCGGGGCGCATCGAAGGCATCGCCGGAGCCAACTTGCCCATGTTGCTGCGCGCGATTGCCAGCCGCGACCAGGAAATGGCAACCCTGCTGACGCGCACCCTTGCCGGTGGTCGCGATGGCGTTCTCAATATGCTGAAACATTGACATCAAACCGTTCAAGGACAAAGACCTTCTGCCATGCCGCGTATCGAAGCTGAAATCGTCAACAAGCTGGGCCTGCATGCCCGCGCCTCGGCCAAGCTTTGCCAGCTGGCCGGCTCCTTTCCGTGCGAGGTCTGGATGGAGCGGGGCAGCCGCCGCATCAATGCCAAGAGCATCATGGGGGTGATGATGCTGGCTGCCGGCAAGGGTTCGACCGTGATCATCGATACCGACGGCGAGCGCGCCGAAGAGGCCCTGCAGGGGATCCTGAACCTGATCGCCGGCAAGTTCGGTGAGGACGAATGAAGCGTTTCCACAGCGCCTCGCGGCCGGAAGCAACTTCCTGCCCGGCGGCGGCGCGGTGAAAGGGGCGCCGCCATGACCTTCAGCCTTCATGGCCAGGCCGTCTCCGGCGGCATCGCGATCGGTCGCGCGCATCTGGTTTCGCACGCCATGCTCGAAGTCGCCCAGTACCAGCTGCGCGAACGCGACGTGGCGGGCGAAGTGGCGCGCTTCGACAAGGCCGTGGCCACGGCCAGCGCCGAACTCGATGCGCTGCGCAGCGAGGCCAGCGTGCCCGGCGCCCCGGCCGAGCTTTCCGCCTTCGTCGATCTGCACGCCATGATCCTCGCCGATCCGGCCCTGACCGACGGCGTGCGCGAACTGATCCGCGAACGCCGCTGCAATGTCGAGTGGGCCATGGTGCAGCAGATGCAACTGGTGGTCGACCAGTTTGACGAATTCGAGGACGCCTACCTGCGCGAGCGCAAGCAGGACATCGTGCAGGTGGTCGAACGTGTGCTGCGGGTCTTGCAGGGCAAGGCGCGCAAGCTGGTTCGACGCAAGGCGCACACGGCGGATGACGATTTGATCGTGGTCGCCAATGACTTGTCGCCGGCTGACACCATCCAGTTCAAGAGCCTCAGGATCGGCGGTTTCGTCACCGATCTGGGCGGCACCACCTCACATACCGCCATCGTCGCGCGCAGTCTCGCCATTCCGGCGGTGGTCGGGATGCAGCATGCGCGCCCCTTGATTCAGGATGAAGACCTGCTGATCGTCGACGGCACGCGTGGCGTGCTGATCGTCGATCCCGACTTCGGCGTGCTGGAAGAGTACCGGCTCAGAAAGACCGCGCTGGAACTCGAGCGCTCCAAGCTCAAGCGCCTGGTCACGGGCCGCTCGCGAACGCTGGACGGCGAGGACGTCGAACTCCAGGCCAACATCGAACTGCCTCAGGACGCAGAACGCGCCAAGGAAGTCGGTGCCGATGGCGTCGGCCTGTTCCGTACCGAATTCCTCTTCATGAATCGCGATGAAGTGCCCGATGAAGACGAGCAGTTCGAGGCCTACCGCAGCGTCGTCAAGGCGCTCGGTGACAAGCCGGTCACCATCCGCACGCTGGACATCGGCGCCGACAAGGAGGCGCGCGCCCTGCGCGATCGCGCCGGCAATCGCGGCGCCCCCAACCCGGCACTCGGCCTGCGCGCGATCCGCTTTTGCCTGGCCGAGCCGCAACTGTTTCTGGTGCAACTGCGGGCGATTCTGCGCGCTTCACATTACGGCAGGATCCGCCTGCTGATTCCGATGCTGGCGCACGCCCAGGAGATCGAGCAGACCCTGGCCCTGATCGAGCTGGCGAAGATGCAGCTGCGCGAGTCGCGGCACCGGTTCAATGCCGTCGAAGTCGGCGGCATGATCGAAATCCCGGCCGCCGCCCTGTCGCTCGGGCCCTTCCTGCGCCGGCTGGATTTTCTGTCGATCGGCACCAACGATCTGATCCAGTACACCCTGGCCATCGACCGCACCGACGGTGCGGTCGCCCACCTTTACGATCCGCTGCATCCGGCCGTGCTCAAGCTGATCTCGCAGACCATCCAGAGCGCGCAGCGGGTGGGTATGCCGGTGGCGGTGTGCGGCGAAATGGCAGGCGATCCGAAGCTCACCAGGCTGCTGCTCGGCATGGGCCTGCGGCAGTTCTCGATGCATCCGGCGCAACTCCTCGAAGTCAAGCAGCAGGTCATGATGGCCGACGCCGCGCAGCTTGCGGTTCGCGTCGCCCGGATCCTGAAGCTCGATGATTCGGACAAGGTCGGCGAACAAGTGGAGAAGCTCTGATCATGTCTGGTGTCGGCATCGTCGCCGCGCAGTGCGCGCACTTCACCCGGCCGCTGGCTCTCAAGGGCGGCGGCGTGCTGCCGGCTTTCGATCTGGTGTATGAAACCTACGGCGCACTCAACGCCGCGAAGTCGAACGCCATTCTGGTGTGCCACGCACTTTCCGGACACCACCACATTGCCGGCCGTACTGCCGACGAATTTGGCAAACCCACGGCCAACGTCGGCTGGTGGGACAACATCGTCGGCCCCGGCCGGCCGCTGGACACCGATCGATTCTTCATCGTCGGCGTCAACAACCTCGGCGGCTGCCACGGCACCACCGGCCCGGCCAGCCCCAACCCCGCCACCGGCAAGCCCTGGGGTGCCGATTTCCCTGTGGTTACAGTGGAAGACTGGGTGGCCTCGCAGGCGCGGCTCGCCGATCACCTCGGCATCGACGCCTGGGCGGCAGTGATGGGCGGGTCTCTGGGTGGAATGCAGGCGCTGCAATGGACGCTGAGTTTTCCCGAGCGCATCCGCCACAGCCTGGTCATCGCCGCCGCACCCAAGCTGTCGGCCGAGAACATCGCCTTCAACGATGTCGCCCGCCAGGCGATTCTGACCGATCCGGATTTCCACGGCGGACACTTCTACGAGCACGGCGTGCGACCCCTGCGCGGCTTGCGCCTGGCGCGCATGCTGGGCCACATCACCTATCTTTCCGATGACCAGATGGCCGAGAAATTCGGCCGCCGCCTGCGCAGCGGCGCCGGCAGCTACGGCTTCGATGTCGAGTTCGAGATCGAATCCTACCTGCGCCATCAGGGCGACAAGTTTGCCGGCGTGTTCGACGCCAACACCTACCTGCGCATGACCAAGGCGCTCGACTATTTCGATCCGGCGCAGGATTTCGATGGCGATCTGGCGCGCGCCCTGGCCCGCGCCCGGGCCAAGTTCCTGATCATCGCCTTCAGCACCGACTGGCGCTTCTCGCCCGGGCGCTCGCGCGAGATCGTGCATGCCCTGGTGCATAACGGCCAGGCCGTGGCCTATGCCGAAATCGACAGCGTCCATGGCCATGACTCCTTCCTGATGAACGAGCCTCACTACCACGCCGTGGTCGACACCTACCTGAAGCGGGTAACGCTATGAACCAACCCGCGGAACGCGCCGATTTCGATCTCATCGCCAGTTGGGTGCAGCCGGGCGAGCGTGTGCTCGATCTCGGTTGCGGCGATGGTTCGCTGTTGCAGCGCCTGATCGAGGAACGCGGCGCCCTGGGCTACGGCGTCGAGTTGGAAGGTGCCGGGGTGCTCGCCGCCATTGCCAAAGGCATAAACGTCGTCCAGGGCAACCTGGAACAAGGCCTGTCAGGCTTCGACGACCAGACCTTCAACCATGTCGTGCTGTCGCGCACCCTGCAAACCGTGCGCCACACCGAACGCATCCTCAGCGAAATGCTGCGCGTCGGGCGCGAGGCTGTCGTGTCCTTTCCGAATTTCGCCTACTGGAAAAACCGCATGGCAGTCATGGGCGGCCGCATGCCGGTGTCCGAAGACCTGCCCTACGAATGGTTCGACACGCCCAACCTGCGCTTCTTCACTCTGCTGGATTTCGAGTCGCTGTGCACGAAGATGAGTTTGATCATCCGCGAGCGGCAGGTGCTCGACGAAGCCGGCCGCCTCATTGTCGAGGAACCCAACTTCCTCGGCAGCCTGGCCGTGTACCGGCTCGGCCGCTAGACGCCGAACTCAGGGAGCGGTTTTTACTTCCCCTGCCGGCTGTGCCGCAGCCGGTTCCGGGTTTTCCGGATTCGCCGGCGCGCCGGTCTTGCGCAGGCGCTTTTCCTCTTTCTTGGCCTTCTTGGCCAGATCTCTCTGGCGTTTCTCGAACGAATAATTGGGTTTTGCCATCGGGTACCTCTGTCAGGGACTGGTTGAATGCCCCGATTGTACGGCACTCCTCATGCAAAGCGCCATGGCGGCTATGTCTCATAGGTGAGCAGAACCACGTCCGCCGCCTGCTGCCGCAGGGGAATCAGGGCCTGATACGAAGGCGACGAGTGCCAGCCGTCGGCCGCCTCCTGGCTGGGGAAGCGGATCACCACCACGTCGTCGTACGCATGCTCGCCGGCAAGCGTTGCCGTCCGCTTGCCGCGCAGCACCAGTTCGGCACCCCAGGGCTCGAGAGTGGAGGGAACCTGGTTGCGGTACGCCGCCCACTTCCCGGCATCCTTGACCGTGATGTGCCCGATCAGATAAGCAGTGCTCATTTGGTTGATTGCTCCTCCGTTAGCCAATACACAAATCGGTGTATGTTTGTGACTCGCCAGCCGCCCGGTTCTGCGTGCAGCCATGGACCTGATGGAAATCCGCCATTGAACAACACCTGTTTCAGTTATTGATATGACACCGTCAGCAAGCCCTGAAGCAGCCCCGGTGGCGGAACTGCTCGATCAGGTCCGCACGCGTACCAAGCTTAGGCACGAAAGCATACGTACCGAAACGCAGTGCGTCCAATGGATCAGGCGCTGCACCCAGTTTCACGGCAAGCGTCCTACGCGTGACAGGGGCGCGCGGGAAGCCGGGGTGTCCGCTTCGATGCAGAACCGGGAGCTTTCCGCCCTCTTGTTTCTTTACCGTGAAACGCTGCAGTTCCAGTTGTCCCTGGACAAACCGTGATGCCGCCCTGGCTTGCCGCGCTATTCACCCGGCGCATGCTGATCTGCGTGTTCACCGGCTTTTCCTCGGGGCTGCCGCTCTACCTGCTGCTCAACCTGGTGCCGGCCTGGCTGCGCTCGGAGGGCGTCGACCTGAAGACCATCGGTCTGTTCGCGCTGGTCCAGTTTCCCTACACCTGGAAATTTCTCTGGTCGCCGCTGCTCGACCGCTATGCGCCGCCGATTGGCGTCGAAGGCCGGCGCCGTGGCTGGATGCTGTTTACCCAGGTCGGCCTGCTGGCAGCGATCGCCTCGCTCGGCCTGTTTTCGCCGGGCAGCGAGATTGTGCCGATCCTGTGGCTCGCCGCCGGCATCGCCCTGCTGTCGGCGACGCAGGACATCGCGCTCGACGCCTACCGGCGCGAGATTCTTTCGGAGCAGGAACTGGGTCTGGGCAACTCGGTGCATGTCAATGCCTACCGGATTGCCGGGCTGGTGCCGGGTTCGCTGTCGCTGATCCTGGCCGACCGCCTGCCCTGGTTCCAGGTATTCGTCATAACCGCGCTGTTCATGCTGCCGGGCATGGCTCTGGCGCTGCTGGCGCGCGAGCCGGACGTCGCCGGGGGCGCGCCGAAGACGCTGAGGGCCGCGGTGGTCGAGCCCTTCCACGAGTTCATCAACCGTGCCGGCCTGAAGGAGGCGCTGACGATCCTGGCCTTCATCTTTCTCTACAAGCTGGGCGACTCGATGTGCACGGCGCTGGCGACGCCCTTCTACCTGGACATGGGTTTCGCCAAGTCGCAGATCGGCATCGTGGCGAAGAACGCCGGCTTGTGGCCGGCGGTCATCGGCGGCCTGATCGGCGGGTTGTGGATGGTCAAGCTCAGCATCAACCGCGCGCTGTGGCTGTTCGGCGTGGTGCAACTGGTTTCCATCTTCGGCTTCGCCTGGCTGGCGTGGCTGGGCCGGCACGAGACGGTGGCTGCGGCGGAACTGGCGCAACTCGCTCTGGTGATCGGCTTCGAAGCGCTCGGCGTTGGCCTGGGCACGGCGGCCTTCGTCGCCTTCATCGCCCGTGCCACGCATCCGCTGTACACCGCCACGCAGCTGGCCCTGTTCACCAGCTTGGCGGCGGTGCCGCGCACCTTCATCAATGCCACCACCGGCTATCTGGTCGAACAGATGGGCTGGCTCGGCTTCTTCCTGCTTTGCGCCGCGCTTGCAGTGCCGGGCATGGCGCTGCTGTTCCGGGTGGCGCCCTGGAACAGCAGGCCGGCGGCGCCATTGACAGTGTAGGCAACACGGTCAAAGGCTGATGCCAGCCGGGTAGCGTGGTGCTGAAACAACACAATGCATATATTTGAGGATTTACTCAACTTTCCAACCGCTGCGGCGTTATATCCTCTGGGGCATGCGGTTCCAGTCAGGGAGACCGAGATGGCAATGGTGATGGAAATGAGCACAGGAAAACTCATCGAGGATGAATTCGGAGCGTTCGAGGACGAAGTTCTCAACGCCGAGTGGATGCCTGCAAGCCCGGCGCTTCAGGCTGGATTGCAGGAAGTCAGGCATCGCGAGGCGAAAGCCCGTGAAGTCGACGCCGAGGCGTTCCTTGCCGCGATGTACCGCAACCAACGGTGAGCGCTGCCTAGATTTACTGAGGCCGATCCCCGTCCGCGCTGCGCGCTTGCCTCGAACGCCAGCAGCGCTGAGCTTTCACTCCATTCAAGGCTCCATCAGGAGCGCGCCAATGAGCGATGCAGCACTCCATTCCGACCAGGATCCCGCTGCGGACCCTCCCGCGCAAGCACAGACCGTCTGTCGCAGATGTGGAATGCCCGCTGCTGTGGGCGACGACGGCTTCTGCGACAAGTGCGAAAAGGCACTGGAACAGGCCTGCCTCTGACCCGCCGCAGCGCCCCCGGCAGCAGCCTATTTTGAATCGCCGGCCGCCGCCTTGCAGCCGGTGAAAGAAACCAGCGCACCCTCCTTGAGCGTTGCCTCATTGCCGCCGAGGTCGAGCAACGTGCTGCCCTTGCCATAACGCTTTGCCGGTTCGGTGCCGGTCTTTTCGAGGCGCAGCTCGCGCTCCGGCAGGATCAGCCACACGCTGGCGCCGTCTTCCAGAGTGCGCAAATGGAAACGCTTGCCGGCGGCGCACTGGTATTCGGTCGCATTGAGCAGCGTGCGCGTGCGTCCTTGAGCCGTGTCGCCGCCAAAGGGCCATAACTGCTTGACCTTCATGTCACCGCAGCCGGACAGCAGCAGCGAGCCGCAGGCCAGACCCGTGCCTGCAATAAACCTCAATTTTCTTTGCATCATGTTCTCCGTTTGCTTGTTTTCGTCACAAGGTATGCACCCGGTCGCCGTGGCTGAAGCCGAGCAGCGGCCCCGGCACGCCGCGCCCGAGCGCGATCACCTTGAACAGTTCGCCCATCTCGTCGGGTGAGATGAGTACATTTACCGCCCCGCGCGCGCGAAGTTCATTCAAATTCGCGTTTCCGGCGTCCGTCTCCCGCAGCAATTCCGCCACCCCGCAGTTGATCAGGAAGTTGGCCTGGCTGGTGTAGCCCAGAACTTCCAGCCCGGCGTCGAAGCCGGCCTCGGCCACGGCGGTGAAGTCGACGTGGGAGGTGATGTCGCACAGGCCGGGAAGCCAGAACGGATCTTCATGCATCCGATGCCGGTAGTGGCAGCGCACTGTGCCGCTGTCGCGCAGGGGGTTGTAAAGCTCACCGCGCGGCAGTCCGTAGTCGATCAGAATCAGGGCGCCCTGATCCAGTCGCTGCGCCAGTTCGGCAACCCAGGCGCGGGCAGCGAGGCTGATTTCGCTGCGATAGGGCGCCGCCAGAGGCAGCGCATTTGCCGCCGCCAGCAGCGCGCCGGTCGCGGGCTGTTCGGCAAACACCAGTCGCTCCGCGGCGATGCCGACACCCCGTTCCAGCACGCTGCACCCGGGCCCTGCATCGTCCCAGCGCAGCGCGTGCGTCGGCATGGCGTCGAGCACTTCGTTGCCCACCAGACAGCCGGAAAAGCGCTCCGGCAAGTGGTCCAGCCACTCGACGCAGCCGGCGAATTGCGGCGCATGTTCGGCCAGCGTCTCCTTCTGGCGTGCGCGCAACTCGCCGGAAAGTTCCAGTATCTGGTAGCGCTCGGGCGCGCAATCCAGTGCCGCTAGCGCCGTCAGCAGGTCTGCCGCCAGTCGTCCGCTGCCGGCGCCGGCTTCGATCACCCGCGGGCTGGAGGCGGCCAGTACTTGCGCCACTTGCCGCGCCAGCGCCCGGGCGTAAAGCGGCGTCAGTTCCGGTGCGGTGAGGAAGTCGCCCTCCGCACCGAACTTGCGCGAGCCCCCAGAGTAGTAGCCGAGGCCCGGTGCATACAGCGCCAGTTCCATGTAGCGGGCAAAGGACATCCAGCCGCCGCCGGCGCCGATTTCGGCGGCGATGATGTCTGTCAGCGCTTTGCTGGCCGCGCGCGCATCGGCCGAAGCCTCGGGCAGAGCGGCTTGCATCAGGCCCCGGGCGTCACGCTGCCGGCGACGAGTTCCGCCATCAGCAGGGCATCCGCCGCCTCCTGCCGGTGCAGTCCTTCAACCACGCCGGCGCGATTGACCGCCGGCTGGTTCTGGCTGGTCTTCCACTTGCCTTTGAGCCCGGTTATCTCGATCTCGATGCCGACGATCGCCTCCAGCATCTTGTCGATGTAGTCGGGCGGCGCCTCGGCGATGTGCCAGGGCTCGGCAAAGCCGGCTTCGTGCTTGTCGACCAGAATTTCCAGCTGCCGGCGCAGCCAGGCGGGATCATCGATTGTCCGCAGCCGGCCGCGGGCATGGACCACCACGTAGTTCCAGGTCGGCACCGCCTTGCCGTGCTCGCGCTTGGTCGGGTACCACGAGGGCGTGACATAGGCCTGCGGACCGTGAAAGATCGCCAGCACTTCGCTGCCGGGCGACTGCTGCCAGAGCGGGTTGGCTCGCGCGACATGACCCTGCAAGGCACCGTGCGGCGCCACTTCGGCGGCGAGGTGCAGCGGCAGATGATCCGCGGTCAAGCCATGATTGCCTTGCGCCACCAGCGTCGCCAGCGGGTAGTCGCGCATCAGCGCATGCAGCACCTCGACGCGGCTTTCCTCGAAATGGGCTGGCAGGTACATCTAGATCAGCGCACCGCTTTTTTCGCCGCGCTCGTAGACGATGTGGGCGCGGCCGACCAGCAGCGTGTCGAGCGTGCCGATCTGCACGACGTCCTTGTTGGTGTAGGGCAGCTTGTGCAGGATGTAGCGCAGCGCATTGAGCCGCGCGCGCTTCTTGCAATCCGACTTGATCACGGTCCAGGGCGCATCGGCGGTGTCGGTGTGGAAGAACATCGCTTCCTTGGCCTTGGTGTAGTCGTCCCACTTGTCGAGCGAGGCCAGGTCGATCGGCGACAGCTTCCACTGCTTGAGCGGGTGGGTTTCGCGTTCCTTGAAACGGCGGCGCTGTTCCGGGCGCGATACCGAAAACCAGAACTTGATCAGGTGTACGCCGCTCCTGACCAGCGTGCGTTCGAACTCCGGCGTCTGGCGCATGAATTCTTCATATTCGGTATCGCTGCAGAAGCCCATCACGCGCTCGACACCGGCACGGTTGTACCAGGAGCGGTCGAACAGCGCGATCTCGCCGGCGGTCGGCAGATGCTGCACATATCGTTGAAAGTACCATTGGCCGCGCTCTGTATCGGAGGGTTTTTCCAGCGCCACGACATGGGCGCCGCGCGGATTCAGGTGTTCCATGAAGCGCTTGATGGTGCCGCCCTTGCCCGCCGCGTCGCGGCCCTCGAACAGGATCACCACCTTCTGGCCGGTGTCCTTGACCCAGGCCTGCAACTTGAGCAGTTCGACCTGAAGGTGGTATTTCTGCTTTTCGTAGTTGCGGCGCGTCATCAGGTGGCGGTAAGGGTAGCCGCCTTCCCGCCAGTCGGGCGCCAGTTCCTCGTCGGGGTGTTCAGTGGCGACAACTTCGCGCTGCAGCAGGGCTTGCGTCAGCGCTTCGACATCGTCGGGCGAGGCACCCTCGACCACGGCCTTCAGGGCCTGTGCCAGCTTGGCGCCCTCGCCGGGCCTGGCATGGGAAACGATATCGCGCACTGCCTCCACTTTGGAGTCACGCGCGGCGTCGGAGCGGTCCTTGATGACGAACTTCTTGATGCCCCTGGCTGTACGCGAGGGCGCGACATCGCCGGAACCCGGGCGTCGCTGCGTCCGCGGTTTTGGCGCTGTAGCGGCCTTGGCGGGGATCTTCGGTGTCGAGGGCTTGGCGGCCATTTACTTCTCCTGATCATCCTCAAGCAGTTCGTGGATTTCCAGCCAGCGGCATTCCGCTGTTTCGATATTCTGCGCCAACTGGCTCTGTCTCAGGGTGAGGTCGTCGAGCAGGCGGGTATCGGTACTGGCATAAAGCGCAGGATCGGCGAGGCGGGTTTCCAGCAGCTTGAGTTCCTCCTGCCAGGCGGCGAGCTGTTGTTCCAGCTTTTCGCTTTCTTTCTGCAGCGGTCGCCGGTCCGCCTGCTTCGCCGGCGATTTCTCGCCAGCGCCTGAGGTTTGCTTGCGGCTGCTGTCGGTGCTGCTTTCCCTGCGCTTCTGGCTCTTTTCGCGCCCGGCGGCTTTTTCGGCGGCGCGCGACTGGTTGAGCCACTCGGCATAGTCGTCGAGGTCGCCGTCGAAGGGCACGACCTTGCCGTCGGCCACCAGCCAGAGCTCGTCGCAGGTGGCGCGCAGCAGGTGGCGGTCGTGCGACACCAGCACCATGCCGGCCTCCGTCTCCTGCAGGGCGATGGTAAGTGCCTCGCGCATTTCGAGGTCGAGGTGGTTGGTCGGCTCGTCCATCAGCAGCAGGTTGGGCGCGGTGCGGATCATCAGCGCCAGGGCCAGCCGCGTCTTCTCGCCACCGGAGAAACGGCCGCAGGGCGCCTCGACCATGTCGCCGCGGAAATCGAAGCCGCCGAGGTAGTTGCGCAGGTCCTGCTCGCGGGTACGCGGTTCGAGCTTGATCATGTGCCACAGCGGTGATTCGGCCGGGCGCAGCTGTTCCAGCTGGTGCTGGGCGAAGTAACCGAGCTTGAGGTTGCGGCCGGCCTCGCGCACACCGGAGAGCGGCTGCAATTCGCCGGCCAGCAGTTTCATCAGCGTCGACTTGCCGGCACCGTTGCGGCCGAGCAGCCCGATGCGGCTGTCGGGACGCAGGGTGAATCTGAGTTTCTCGAAAATTACTGTCTTGTCGTAGCCGGCTTTCGCGTCGTCCAGCAGCAGCAGCGGATCGGAGAAACCGGTCGGCTCCGGGAAGCTGAAGCTGAAGGGCGTGTCGATGTGGGCGGCGACGATGTCGCCCATTTTCGCCAGCATCTTGATGCGGCTTTGCGCCTGGCGTGCCTTGGAGGCCTTGGCGCGGAAGCGGTCGATGTAGCTTTGCAGATGCGCCGCCTCGCGTTTCTGCTTGGCGGCGAGCGCCAGATCATTGGCCAGACGTTCGGCACGGGCGCGTTCGCAGGCCGAGTAGTTGCCGGTGAAGAGCTGCATCTTGCCGGCTTCGATGGCGAGGATGTGGCTGGTGACGACGTCGAGAAAATCGCGGTCGTGCGAAATCAGGATCAGCGTGCCGGGATAGCCCTTCAGCCATTCTTCGAGCCAGATGATGGCATCGAGGTCGAGGTGGTTGGTCGGCTCGTCGAGCAGCAGGAGATCCGAGCGGCACATCAGGGCTCGCGCCAGGTTCAGGCGCACGCGCCAGCCGCCGGAAAATTCGGCCACCGGCCGCTGGTAGTCCGGGTCGGCAAAGCCCAGACCATGCATCAGCGCTGCGGCGCGGGCAGGCGCGGCGTAACCGTCGATTTCGGAGAGGCGGGCATGCAGCAGACCGATCTGCTCGCCGGCGTGATGGTCGTCGTGATGGTCTTCGGCCGCCGCCAGATCGCGCTCTATCTGGCGCAGTTCAATGTCGCCGTCGAGGACGAAGTCGAGCGCGGCATCGGGCAGCGCCGGCGTGTCCTGGGCGACATGGGCCAGCACCCAGTTGGGCGGGCGCTCCAGGTCGCCGCGGTCGGCGTGCAGTTCGCCGCGCAGCAGGCCGAGGAAGGACGACTTGCCGCAGCCGTTGGCGCCGGTGAGACCGACTTTCCAGCCCGGATGCAACTGCAGCGTGGCGCCGGTGACCAGTGCCTCGCCGTTGCGGGAAAAACCGAGGTCGCGCAGGAGGATCATAGGAGCCGGATGGGCGAAGCCTTCTCGTGGTGATAGCCGCAGCGACCCTCGTAGCACAGGGCGATGCGCGCCATGTCGGCGTCGGCGTCACCGCTCATGGCGAGGCTGGACACCAGGCCCGCCTCGCGCTTCGAATAGTCGACGACACCGATGACGACCGGCACACCGGCTGCCAGTGCAATACGATAAAAGCCCGATTTCCAGCCCGGCCGCAGGCTGCGCGTACCTTCGGTGGCGATTACCAGCAGCAGGCGGCTGCGGCTGGCGAATTCGGCCGCCATGCGCTCGACGAAGCCCGTCTGCTGGCGCCGGTTCACGGCAATGCCTCCCAGTCCGCGCATGACAGGGCCGAAGCCGAAGCGGAACAGCGCGTCCTTGCCCAGCCAGCGCGCATCCATCTCCAGCGCCAACATGGTCAGGATGGCGAGCGGGAAATCCCAGTTCGAGGTGTGCGGGTAGCCGATCACCACCGCCTTGGCGGGGCGCTGCGGCAAATCGAGCAGCTTCCAGCCCAGCAGTTTGAGGATGAGGCGGGCGGGGCCGCGCAGCAGGCTCATCGTGCCGGCACCGCGAGGCGGAAGCGCTTGCGCCCCGGCAGCCGGTAGGTTTCGAAGTCGTTGCGGTCGAGGGTCCACACCGTGTGTATGCCCGTGCTCATCGCGGCGATCACCAGCGAGGCGTCGGCCAGGTCCATCGGCCGGTCGGCGTATTTCTCGAGCCAGTCGATGGCGCGCACCAGTTCGTCGCGTCCCAGCGGCAGCAGTTCCAGGCCGCCCTTGTCGATCCAGCGATACAGCGGCAGCGTCGCGGCGACGGAGGGCGCCAGGTGCGAGAACTCCGTCAGCACCGCCCAGGTCGTCAGCAGCCGGCCGCGATATCCGGCGAGAAACGTCTTGCAATCCTCATGGGCGGCATCGCGTTTGTCCGCCAGCGCCACCAGCGGACCGGTATCGACCAGCAGGGAACTCACGCCGCGGCCTTCTTGCCGTGCTTCTTGCGTATGGCGACTACGACGCGCTCCTTGGCGCTGCCCGCAGTTTTGCCCTTGCCGGACACGCAGCCGATGAAGCCGGCTTCCTGCGCCAGTTCGTAAGGCGTGCGTTCGGTTTGCGTGCCCATGAAGCGCTGCTCCAGGAGTTCGACGATCACTTCCGATTTCGTGCGCTTCGCCTCGACGCAATAGGTCGCCAGCGCCTGCTCGACGCGCAGGGGAAGGCGAACGGTGGTGGTCATGGCAGCGGTTCCCGGAACGAATACGTATTAACTGTAATACAAGATGCGCTTCACCGCAAGCGCAGCCATCAGCCGAGACCCTGGCTGGCGAGGTATTCCTCATAACTGCCGCGATAGTCGATGATGGTCCGGTCCGGCTTGATGTCGATGATGCGCGTTGCCAGCGAAGAAACGAACTCGCGGTCGTGCGAAACGAAGATCAGTGTGCCGGGGTATTTCTCCAGCGCGGTGTTGAGCGATTCGATGGATTCCATGTCGAGGTGGTTGGTCGGCTCGTCCATCAGCAGCACGTTGTTCCGCAGCAGCATCAGCTTGCCGAACAGCATGCGGCCCTGCTCGCCGCCGGAAATCACGTTGACCGGCTTCTTCGCTTCGTCGCCGGAAAACAGCAGGCGACCCAGGGTGCCGCGGATCAGAGTTTCGACATCGCCGCCCTCGTAGCCGCCTTCGCGCACCCACTGCACGATCCACTCGGTGAGTGGCGTAGTGGCGGCGAAGTCGGCGGCATGGTCCTGGTGGAATACGCCGGGACGGGCCTTCTCCGCCCATTTCACCTGGCCGCCGAGCGGCTTCAGTCCGCCCAACTTCTCCCCGGCCAAAAGGCGCAGCAGCGTGGTTTTGCCGACACCGTTCTCGCCGATGATGGCGACCCTGTCGCCGGCTTCAATGCTCATCGACAGCGACTTGATGACCGGCACCTTGGGCTCGTAGCCGAAGCCGAGCTTGTCGATCTCGCAGGCCAGGCGATGCAGCTTTTCCTTCTCGTCGTAGTCGAAGCGTATCCACGGGTACTGCCGCGACGAAGGCTTGATGTCTTCCGGGCGGATCTTCTCGATCAGCTTGAGGCGGCTGGTGGCCTGCCTTGCCTTGGACTTGTTGGCGGAGAAGCGGCGGACGAAGCCCTGCAGGTCGGCGACGCGCTCCTTGGCCTTGGCGTTGGCCGAGACCTGCCGCTCGCGCGCCACGGTCGAGGCTTCCATGAAATCGTCATAGTTGCCGCCATAAACCTTGATCGTGCCGTAGTCGAGGTCGGCCATGTGGGTGCAGACCTGGTTCAGGACGTGGCGGTCGTGCGAGATGATGATCATGGTGCTCTCGCGCTCGTTGAGGATGTCCTCCAGCCAGCGGATGGTGTTGATGTCGAGGTTGTTGGTCGGCTCGTCGAGCAGCAGGATGTCGGGGTTGGCGAACAGCGCCTGCACCAGCAGCACGCGCAGCTTCCAGCCCGGCGCGACTTCGCTCATCGGCCCGGTGTGTTTCTCGATCGGAATGCCGGCGCCCAGCAGCAGTTCGCCGGCGCGCGATTCGGCGGTGTAGCCGTCGTACTCGGCGAAATGCGATTCCAGCTCGGCGGCGCGCATGTAGTCGTCTTCGCTGGCGTCGGGATTGGCGTAGATCGCGTCGCGTTCCGACATGCAGGCCCACATCTCGGCATGGCCCATCATCACCACGTCGAGCACGCGTACCTCCTCGTAGCCGAACTGGTCCTGCTTGAGATAGGCCATGCGCTCGCCCGGATCGAGCGAGACATTGCCGGCGGAAGACTCCAGCACGCCGGCCAGTATCTTCATGAAGGTGGTCTTGCCCGAGCCGTTGGCGCCGATCAGGCCGTAGCGGTTGCCCTCGCCGAACTTGACCGAGACATTTTCGAACAGCGGCTTGGCGCCGAACTGGATGGTGATATTGGAAGCGACGAGCATGGCGACGGGAGCGGAATGGACAGCGGGTCGCGCATTCTACCGGCTGGTGTCGCCGGGGCGGGTAAAAGTCGCTGCCGGCGGGGCGGCGATGATCCGCCCGCGCGAGCGCGCCTAGCCAGCCTCCCGGCTCAGTTGCGCCCACTCCGCGTCGCTGAACAGCCGCGATCGCGTGTGAAATGCCTTGCCCTCGGGACCTTCGAGCGAAAAGGTCCCGCCATGGCCTTCGATCACGTCGATGATGAGTTGGGTGTGCTTCCAGTATTCGTATTGCGCCTTGCCGATGTAAAACGGGCAGCCGCCGATCTCGCCGAGAAACTCATCCCCGGCGCCGATGGTCAGTTCGCCCGGCAGATAGCAATTTGCAGCACTGTTGTCGCAACAGCCGCCGGACTGGTGAAACATCAGGGGGCCGTGTTTCTGCTTGAGGAACGCGATCAGTTCGAGAGCCGCCGCGGTGGCGGTGACTTTATCAACCATGCCTGGCTCCAATAAAAAAAGGGGGCTAATGGAAAATTAGCCCCCTGTAAGCTCAACGCATCATTGAGCGGAGGATCAGAAGAAGCCGAGCTTTTGCTCCGCGTAGCTGACCAGCAGGTTCTTGGTTTGCTGGTAGTGGTCAAGCATGACCTTGTGCGTCTCGCGACCGATGCCGGACTCCTTGTAGCCGCCGAAGGCCGCGTGGGCCGGGTAGGCGTGGTAGCAGTTGGTCCATACGCGGCCGGCCTTGATGGCGCGGCCCATGCGGTAAGCGACGTTGCCGTTGCGGCTCCACACGCCGGCGCCGAGACCGTACAGCGTGTCGTTGGCGATCGCCAACGCGTCGGCTTCGTCCTTGAAGGTGGTCACGGCCAGCACCGGCCCGAAGATTTCTTCCTGGAAGATGCGCATCTTGTTGTGACCCTTGAACAGGGTCGGCTGCACGTAGTAGCCGCCGGCCAGGTCGCCGCTCAGGTTGGCTTGGGCGCCGCCGGTCAGCACCTGGGCGCCTTCCTGCTTGCCGAGATCGAGGTAGGACATGATCTTGGTCAGTTGCTCCTTGGAGGCCTGGGCGCCGATCATGGTGTCGGTATCCAGCGGGTTGCCCTGCTTGATGGCCTTGACGCGAGCAATGCAGCGCTCCATGAACTTGTCGTAGATGGATTCCTGGATCAGGGCGCGCGACGGGCAGGTGCAGACTTCGCCTTGATTGAAGGCAAACAGGACGAGGCCCTCGATGGCCTTGTCGAGGAAGCCGTCGTCCTTATCCATGACATCGGCAAAGAACACGTTGGGCGACTTGCCGCCGAGTTCCAGCGTCGCCGGGATCAGGTTGTTGGCAGCGGCCTGGGCGATGACGCGGCCCGTGCTGGTGGAACCGGTGAAGGCGATCTTGGCAATGCGCTTGCTCGTGGCCAGCGGCATGCCGGCTTCACGGCCGTAGCCGTTGACGATGTTGAGCACTCCCGGCGGCAGCAGGTCGGCGATCAGTTCGGCCAACACCAGGATGCTGATCGGCGTCGATTCGGCCGGTTTCAGCACCACGCAATTGCCGGCACCGATTGCGGGAGCGAGCTTCCACGCCGCCATCAGGATCGGGAAATTCCAGGGAATGATCTGGCCGACAACGCCCAGCGGCTCATGGTAGTGATAGGCGACGGTGTTCTCGTCGATATCGCTCAACGCGCCTTCCTGGGCGCGCACGCAGCCGGCGAAGTAGCGGAAGTGGTCGGCGGTGAGCGGGATGTCGGCGGCCATCGTTTCACGGATCGGCTTGCCGTTGTCCACGGTCTCGGCGTAGGCCAGCAACTCGAGGTTGGCTTCGATGCGGTCGGCGATCTTCAGCAGCACGTTGGCGCGTTCGGCGGGCGCGGTCTTGCCCCACTTGTCGGCGGCGGCGTGGGCGGCGTCGAGCGCCAGTTCTATATCCTCGGCGCCTGAGCGGGCGGCCTGGGTATAGGTTTTGCCGCTGATCGGAGTAATGACATCGAAGTATTGACCCTTGACCGGGGCAACCCACTTGCCGCCAATGAAATTGTCATATTTTGCCTTGAAGTTGACTTTGGCGCCGGCAGTACCGGGGGCAGCGTAGATCATCTTGTTTCCTCCATGTTCGGGGTTGGTCGCGCAGGCATTCCCTTGCGGAACACCCCTACCATCAACTACCGTGCCAGTCTCCATGGACAAGGCACAAGGCGCCGATTAAGGCCTCGTATCAACGCACGGCGCGATATGGGCCGCCTGCGCCAGATCCTTGTATTTATGGGATAATTTGCATATTTTACGTAGCAATACGACACAGCTGTATCAAACTGAGACAGCCTCCGCCGAACCCCGGTCTCCCGGATTTCGCCAAGCGCGAACACAGTGCGGCTCTGGCCATGTACGAATAGATCAGCGCGAACAGCTCATTGACGGGCCGATAAATGGTCCCATTGCTGTCGGGCTGCGCTTGATGCCGATTGGACCAGGTATCGGGGTATTGCCCGCTCAGGAGACCTTTTGCATGCGGGAAATATAAGCTGCCATGAATTGTGTCGGATCCTGCAGCAGTTTGTCCTTCCACGGTCCCAGGCGCAAACGGCCCTGTACCAGTCCGCGCAGTGCGCCGACATTATCGGTCCAGCCGACGCTGGTGGCGCCGACCAACACGTCGTCCTTGAACTGCAGGGACAGGTAACGGAAGTTTTCTTCGTCTGCCCGCTCGACCCCCTGGCCGCCTTCGACACCCCACCACTGACCGAAGGATGTCGAAATCAAGCCCAGCGTGTCCAGCACGTTGATCGCCAGCGCCCCGTGGAAACGCGCTTCGCCACCAGCCATGTTGATCGCGGCAACCCGCGCCTGGTCTGCAGCCGCCGGCTGGATGGCATTGAGTTCGCGTTCGCCGGTATGAAAGCCGGACGCCTCGGTAACATCGCCGGCCGCATAGATGTTGCGTACATCGCTGCGCATCTGCGGGTCGACATGAACGCCATGCCCCACCGTCATGCCGCTGCCGGCGAGGAAGGCGACATTGGGCCTGACGCCGGCCGCACAGATGATGACATCGGCTTCGACGTTGGCGCCATCGGAGAGCGTCGCCAGCAATGCGCCGCCCTTGGCAGCGATCTGCGTCACCCCGGTATTCACGTGCACCGCCACGCCCTTCTTTTCCACCCAGCGGCGGATCATGGTGCCGGCCCTGGGCGTCATCATGCGCGGTACCATGCGATCGCCCATCTCGACTACCGTCAGCTTGACACCGCGGGCGACAAGCGCTTCCATAATGATGCAGCCGATGAAGCCGGCGCCGATCTGCAGCACGCGGCTGCCCGGCGCGGCGCGCGCAGCAATGGCACGTGCATCGGCCAGCGTCCAGCAGGTATGCACCCCCGGCAGATCGATGCCGGGCAGCGGCGGGCGCACCGGATGGCAGCCGCTGGCGACCAGCAGGCGGTCGTAGCCGAGTTCGCTGCCGTCCTCGAAGACAATGGTCTGGCTTTCCGGTTCGACGCGCACCACACGCCCCTGACGCAGATGGATGCCATGACGCTCGTAGTGATCGCCGGACTTGCGCAGGTGCGTGCCCTGGTCGGAAATGCTGCCGTTGAGGAAATAGGGAATCGCCATGCGCGAATAGGGCGCCTCGACTTCCTCGCCAATGAGCGTGATGTCGGCGTGTGGATCGTAGCGACGCAAGGCCTCGGCGGCGACGACGCCGGCGGGGCCGTTGCCGATGATGACGTGTTTCATAGCAGATTCCTCAAATAACAGCCTAGCTTCAGTGATGGTTCATGCGGGCTTCGCCGGAGTGAAGTTGCCGAAGTTGAAATAAAAACGCCAAGGCTGCCGATGGCAGCCTTGGCGCTCGAATGCCGGGCCTAAAGCCCGAGGCGCGCCAGGGTGTCCTTCTCAGGCACGCCGGCCTTGTCCCAGCCGCGCAGCTGGTAGTACTCCGGCACCATCTTGTCGATGCCGCTGACCAGACCCTTGGCCGGTCCTGTCTTGGCCGGCTCGGTCTTCATGCGCAGCGGCAGATCGTCGTCCTTGGCGGTAAAGCCGGCGGCATTGTTGAACAGGCGCTCCATGTTCCAGATGCGTTCGCCCAACTGCGCCAGACGCTCGACCGTCCAACCGCCTTCCCCGCCTTCGCAGGCCGCATCGATTTGCGGCGCCAGATCGCCCAGCGACCACGCAAATGTGGTGAAAACGCATGTCCCCGAGGAATCGAAGGCCGCTGTCGCGTCCTGGAACGCCATCACCAGCCCCGGCTTGCCTTCGGTCACCAGCGGATCAGTCTTGACCGGTATGCCGAGCACTTCGGACGCCACCGTATAGGAGCGCAGATGGCAGGCACCGCGATTGGAGGTGGCATAGGTCAGCCCCATGCCCTGGATGCCGCGCGGATCATAGGCCGGAAATTCCTGCCCCTTGACCGACATCGACAGTTCCGGATGGCCGTACTTGGCGGTCAGACGCGCCGAGCCAAGGCCGACTTCCTTGCCGAAACCTCGTCCTTCCGCCGTCATGCGGGTGATCTCGATCAGCGCCTGCGCCGAACCGAAGGGCGATTCGATGCCGATCTGCTCCTTGCTCAGCACGCCCATCGTGTACAGTTCCATCACCGCGCCTACCGTGGCGCCGAAGGTGATCGGATCGAAGCCGTCTTCGTTGCAGATCATGTTGGCGACGGTCAGCGCATCAAGATCGTCCACCCCGTCGGCTGCTCCCAGCGACCAGGCCGCTTCGTACTCAAGCCCGCCCGTGGCACCCCAGTACTTGGGGTTGTTCTTGACGCTCCAGTGGTCCTTGTCGACTTGCGAAATACGGCCGCAGGCGATGGTGCAGCCGAAGCACGCCGCATTGGTGACCAGGTTGGCCTTGCCGTCGGAAAGCCGCTTCTCGTGCATGGCTTCGCCGGAAATCTTGCGCGCACCTTCGAATTGCACTTCCTTGGCGTTGCGCGTGGGCAGGGCACCCATTTCGTTGATGACGTTCATCAGCACCTGGGTGCCGAACTTGGGCAGGCCCTGGCCGGTAACGGCATTGTCGGCGAGCACCTTCTTCGCCGCGTTGGTCGCGGTCATGAAGGCCTTGAAGTCGCGGATGCCGGATACGCCGACGGTGCCTCGTATCGCCACGGCCTTGAGGTTCTTCGAGCCCATCACGGCGCCAACCCCGGAGCGGCCGGCAGCGCGGTGCAGGTCATTGACGATGCAGGCGTAGAACACGCCGTTCTCGCCGGCACGTCCGATCGAGGCCACGCGGATCTGCGGGTCGTGGTGACCGGACTTGATCATCTCTTCGGTTTCCCAGGTGGTCTTGCCCCACAGATGCGATGCATCGCGCAATTCGGCAACATCGTCCTGGATCCACAGATATACCGGTTTGTCGGACTTGCCTTCGAAGATGACCATGTCCCAGCCGGCCATCTTGAGTTCGGCGCCGAAATGGCCGCCCGAATTCGAGCAGGCGATGGCTCCGGTCAGCGGTCCCTTGGTGATCACCGAATAGCGGCCGCCGGTGGAGGCCATGGTGCCGGTCAGCGGTCCGGTGGCCATGATCATCTTGTTCGCTGCCGACAGCGGATCGACCTTGGGGTCAACTTCTTCGACGAAATACTTGGTGGCCAGTCCGCGCTGGCCAAGATACTGTTGCGCCCACTCCATGTTGAGGGGCTCGGATTTGCAGCTGCCCTTGCTCAGGTCAACGCGCAGGATTTTTCGTGTCCATCCCATGTCAGTCTCCTTAGGCGCTGGCGCGCGGTTGAGTGTTGGTCTTGCCGGCCCACTGGCGCATCTTGTCCAGCCCGGTCCAGTCGGCATCGATGTAGGTGATGGCGGCGGTGGGACACGCCGCGGCGCAGGCAGGATCGCCGCCGCACAGATCGCATTTCTGTACCTTGCCCGAGTCGGCGACGTAATTCACCGTACCAAACGGACAGGCGATGGTGCATACCTTGCAGCCGACGCAGACATCGATATGCACTACCTTGGCACCGGTCGCCGCATCAATGCGGATGGCATCGACCGGACAGGCACTCATGCACCAGGCTTCGGCGCACTGGGTGCAGGTGTAGGGTACCTTGCGTCCTTCCGCCTCGAAGTTGAATACCTTGATGCGCGACTTGGAGAGGTTGAATACTCCGTAATTCTCGTAGGAACACGCCATCTCGCATTGCAAGCAGCCGGTGCATTTACCCGGGTCAATGTGCAACGATTTCTGCATTTCTAGCTCCTCTG
>CAINHS010000082.1 GCA_903848955.1 uncultured beta proteobacterium | reverse complement strand
GTTAACTCGTTGATTATTGGCCTGCCCAGGTGGCGGAATTGGTAGACGCACTAGTTTCAGGTACTAGCGGTGAGAGCCGTGGGGGTTCGAGTCCCTTCCTGGGCACCAAGCATGGTACGCGAAATAAGAAAAGAGCAATGGCCGCCAGAATTTCTCCTGGCGGCCTTTTCTTTTGTGTCGCGGCCGCTACGGGCGGGAACGGTATCCCGGGATGCCCGGCCCTCTTACTCGAAGGGGTGACGCAAAACAATCGTTTCCTCACGATCCGGGCCGGTTGAAATCATATCCACCGGCACGTCGCATAGCTGTTCCATGCGCTTGATGTAGGCGCGGGCTTCTGCCGGCAGCCCTTCCAGGGTCTTGACCCCGACCGTGCTGCCCTTCCAGCCTGGCAGCGACTCGTAGATGGGCTCGCAGCAGGCGAGGTCATCCGCACCCACCGGCAGGATGTCTGAAATACCGCCGTTGATGCGATAGCCGGTGCAGATCTTGAGTTCCTCGACGCCGTCGAGCACATCCAGCTTGGTAACGCACAGCCCGGAAATGCCATTGATCTGGATCGAGCGCTTCAACGCCGCGGCGTCGAACCAGCCACAGCGCCGCGCCCGCCCGGTGGTGGCGCCGAATTCGTGTCCCTTGGTGGCCATGTGTTTGCCCACCGGGTCCTGCTTGTCCACCGCGTCATACAACTCGGTCGGGAAGGGGCCGCCGCCCACCCGCGTGGTGTAGGCCTTGCTGATGCCCAGGATGTAGTGCAGCGTGCCCGGCCCGACCCCTGCACCCGCCGCTGCGGCACCGGCAACGCAGTTGGACGAAGTGACGAACGGGTAGGTGCCGTGATCGATGTCGAGCAAGGTGCCCTGGGCACCCTCGAACAGCAGATTAGCCCCGGCCCGGTGTGCGTCGTAGAGAGCGCGCGGCACATCGGCGATGAGCCGGGTCAGGCGCGGCGCCACGGCCATGGCTTCGTCATACACCTGCTGGAAATCGACCGTCTCGGCACCGTGGAAATTCTTCAGCACGAAGTTGTGGTACTCGAGAATCTCGCCCAGACGCTCGGCAAACCGCTTCGGCTTGGTCAGGTCCTGCAGACGAATGGCGCGCCGCGCCGCCTTGTCCTCGTAGGCGGGCCCGATGCCACGGCCGGTCGTGCCGATCTTGTTGCTGCCACGCGCGACTTCGCGGGCAACGTCGATCGCCTGATGGTAGGGCAGAATCAAGGGGCAGGCTTCGGATATCTTCAGCCGCGCCTCGGCATCGATGCCCGCCGCCTTGAGTTCGTCGAGTTCCTTGATCAGCGCCTCGGGCGACAGCACCACGCCGTTGCCGATGTAGCAGGTGACTCCGGGGCGCAAAATGCCGGACGGCACCAGATGCAGCACCGTCTTCTTGCCGCCGATGACCAGCGTATGGCCGGCGTTGTGTCCGCCCTGAAAGCGCACCACTCCCTGCGAGTGATCCGTCAGCCAATCGACAATCTTTCCCTTGCCCTCGTCGCCCCATTGGGTACCGACCACCACGACATTTTTTGCCATTTCAATCTTCCTTCAGGGATTCAATGATCCAGTTATCGCCGCTGCGCACCAGAATCCGGTCACAGCCAGCTTCGCGCCAATTGCGCTCGTGACCCGGCAGGGCCAATACCACGCGTTCGCCTTGCGCACGCAGGCGCAAGGCCTCAGCATGCAAAAGATCGTTTTCCGGCCAGGGGGCGAGAATCGCCCCCTTCGCTTCGCCGCTCGGCGACAGCCGCGCCAATTCGCGCAAATCCATGGAAAAGCCGGTGGCCGGGCGGGCACGCCCGTATGCCTGGCCGAAATTGTCATAGCGGCCGCCCAGCGCCACGGCACCCGGACTGCCGGCGCAATACGCAGCGAAAGCAACACCACTGTGATAGTGGTAGCCGCGCAGGTCGGCCAGGTCAAAGCTCAGCGGCAAGTCGGCAAGGGCATCGGCGAGGCGCCGCAGTTCGGACAGCGCCGCAGCAATCGCCGGCAACGCCGGCAGCACCTGCGCCGCACGGTCGAGCACGCGGCGGTCGCCATAAAGTTCCGGCAGCACCAGCAACGCGGAGCGGACGGGATCTGCGAGGCCTGCGACCAACTCGCGCAGCAGCGGCACATCCTTGCCTTGCAGGGCGCCAAAAAGCTCTTCCTCGGCCTCCGCAGCCAGGCCGGCCTGCCTGGTCAGCGCGCGAAACACGGCAACGTGTCCGAGATCGACGCGCGATGCGGCAATGTTGCACAGGCCCAGGGCCGCGGCCAGCAGGCGAATCGCCTCGATGTCGGCCTCCAGCCCGGCATGGCCGTAGATTTCCGCGCCGATCTGCAGCGGTTCGCGTGTGGCGTTGAATCCTGCCGGCAGGGTATGCAAGGCGCTGCCGCAGTAGCACAGCCGCGCGACACCCTTGCGGTTGAGCAGATGGGCGTCGATGCGCGCCACTTGCGGCGTGATGTCGGCACGCACGCCCATGCTGCGACCGGAAAGCTGATCGACCAGTTTGAACGTTCTCAGGTCAAGATCGTGGCTGCTGCCGGTGAGTAGCGATTCGACGTATTCGAGCAGCGGCGGAATGACAAGTTCATAGCCGTGACGGGCGAACTCGTCGAGCAGGCTGCGCCGCAGGGCCTCGATGCGCATTGCATCGCGCGGCAGCACGTCTTCGATCGCTTCGGGCAGGAGCCAGCGCCGAGTTGTCATGACGCTCAGCGGAACACCGTGAGCAGGACGATGCCGACCAGCATCGAAGACAGGCCGATGAAGCGGATCTGCCCGTCGCCCAGTTCGGTCACGCGGCGGAAGGTTTCCCGCCACACGCGCGGGGCAACAAACGGCAGGAGACCTTCGATCACCAGCATCAGGGCGACAGCCAACAGCAGGGTATTGAGCATTTCAACCGTTACCTACCGCTTACTTGCCCTTGCCGCTGCTCTTCAGATACTTGAAGAACTCGGAATTGGGCTCCATCACCATGACATCGCTCTTGTTCTTGAAACTGCTGCGATAGGCTTCGAGACTGCGATAGAAGGCATAGAACTCGGGGTTCTGGCCGAAAGCGCTGCCGTAGATCGCCGTTCCCTTGGCATCGCCCTCGCCCTTGATCTTCTGCGCATCGCGATAGGCCTCGGCCAGAATCACCTCGCGCTGGCGGTCGGCATTGGCCTTGATCTTCTCGGCCTCCGCTGCACCCTCGGCACGCAGTTCGTTGGCCACGCGCTTGCGTTCGGTTTCCATCCGGCGATAAACCGATTCGGACACCTCCGGCGGCAGGTCGACCCGCTTCAGGCGGACGTCGACGATTTCGACGCCGATGGCGCGCATGTCGGCGTCGGCCTTCTTCTTCACCGAAACCATGATGTCGTCACGGGCGCCCGAGACCACATCATGCACCGTGCGCCGTCCGAACTCCTCGCGCAGGCCTGAATTGACGGTCTGCGACAGCCTGGTCTTGGCCAGCATCTCGTCGCCGCCCACCGAGTTGTAGTACTGCTTGACGTCATGGATACGCCATTTGACGAAGGAATCCACCAGCACCGGCTTCTTCTCGGCGGTGAGGAAACGCTCCGGCTCGGGCGAGTCCAGCGTGAGGATGCGCTTGTCGAAAATCCGCACGTTCTGGATCAGCGGCCACTTGAACGCGAGGCCCGGTTCGGAAACCACTTCCTTGATTTCACCGAGCTGAAAAATGATCGCAAACTGGCGCTGATCGACCGTGAATACCATCATGGCGAACAAGGCCAGCAGACCGAAGACAAAGGATGCGGCGAAAGACAGATGGCGCTGCATTATCTTTCCCCCCTCTCGCGCGAACCCAGGTTGCCGCGCGTACGCGCGTCACCCGGCGCCGAGCGCTCGGTCTGTGGCGGCGCTTCCGGCGTGGCGACCGCCGGTCCGGCAACTACGGTTCTCGGCACAGCAACCGTTTCGGCTGCCACCGGTGCGGCAACCGTCGCCGCCGTGGCCTGCATCAGTTTGTCGAGCGGCAGATAGAGCAGGTTTCCGGAGCCCTTGGCATCAATCATCACCTTGCTGGTATTGGCGTAAATCTGCTGCAGGGTTTCCAGATACATGCGGCTGCGGGTCACTTCCGGTGCCTTGCTGTATTCGGTGAGAACCTGCTTGAAGCGCGAAGCATCGCCCTCGGCGGTAACGATGGTGCGCTGACGATAGCCGGTGGCCTCTTCCATCAGACGCGAAGCAGCGCCACGCGCCCGCGGAATCACGTCGTTGGCGTAGGCCTGGCCCTCGTTCTTCTGTCGCTCGCGATCCTGCCCGGCCTTGACGGCATCATCGAATGCCGCCTGCACCTGTTCCGGCGGCTGGGTGCTCTGCATGCTCACAGAGCGCACCTGAATGCCGGTCTCATAGCGATCAAGAATGTCCTGAATCAGTTTTTGCGTATTGGCGGCAATCTGGTCGCGTCCTTCATAGAGCACGAAGTCCATCTTGTTCTTGCCGACCACTTCGCGAATCGCCGTTTCCGCCGCTTGCATGACGGTGTCGTCGGGATGGCGGTTGTTGAACAGGTAGGCCTTCGGATCCTTGAGCAAATACTGCACGGCCAGCTGGACGCTGACGATGTTCTCGTCGTCGGTCAGCATCAATGCCTCCTTCGGCACCTTGTTCTTGTCCGAGCCGCGATAGCCGACTTCAACCGTGCGCACCCCGGTGAGGTTGACGATCTCATGACTCTGGATCGGCCACGGCAGACGCCAGCGCAATCCAGGCTCGGTGGACTCCTTGTAGCGGCCGAACTGCAGCACCACGCCACGCTGCGAAGCATCGACAATATAGAAACTGCTGCCCATCCAGATCACCGCCACCAGCATCAGGATCAGGCCGATGCCGCCGCCGAATTGCCGCGGACTGATCGAAGGCATCCGGTTGCCGCTATCGCCGCCACCGCCATCACCGCCCGCCTTCTTGCCGAACAGGCCGGACAGGCGGCGATTGAAATCGCGCCACAGTTCTTCGAGATCGGGAGGGCCTTGATTGCCGCCACCGCGCTTGCCACCACCTGGCTGGTTACCCCAGCCGTGGTCGTTGAGAGACATGAGAATTCCGGCGATCACGTGTGTTTGGTTTGGGTAGTAGGAGAAGGAGAAGTGCGTCAGCCAAATATCAGGTTACGGCGGCGGAAAGTTCGTCATGCCGGCTCGCCACTTCAGCCAGCGCCTCACGCAGCAACGACACCCCGGCCCCGGTGCGGGCACTCAAACGGACGCATGAAATGTTACCACAGTCATCACGCTCGATTCCGGGACTCGCCGCGGTGAGGTCGACCTTGTTCCAGACCACGATCTGCGGTACCTCAAGCGCCCCGATCTCCTTCAACACCGAAGCTACCGCCTTGATCTGCTGATCGCGGTCCGGACTGGCGGAATCAACCACATGCAACAGCAGATCGGCCTGCGCGGTCTCTTCCAGCGTGGCCTGAAAAGCCGCCACCAGGGCATGCGGCAGGTCGCGAATGAAGCCGACGGTATCCGACAGAACAATCGGTCCGGCACCTTCGACGAACAATCGGCGCGAGGTGGTGTCCAGCGTGGCGAACAGCTGGTCGGCGGCGTAGGCCCCGGCCCGGGTCATGGCGTTGAACAGGGTGCTTTTCCCCGCATTGGTATAGCCCGCCAGCGAAATCGCCAATACCTCGCCGCGAGTGCGGGCACGCCGGCGCACCTCGCGCTGGCGCTCCATCTGCTTCAGACGCTCCTTGAGCAGGGCGACCCGCTTGCCGAGAAGACGACGGTCGGTCTCCAACTGCTTTTCACCGGGTCCGCGCAGGCCGATGCCGCCCTTCTGCCGCTCGAGGTGAGTCCAGCCGCGCACCAGGCGGGTCGACAGGTGCTGGAGCTGGGCCAGTTCGACCTGGAGTTTGCCTTCGTGACTCTTGGCGCGCAGGGCAAAGATGTCCAGAATCAGACTGCTGCGGTCGACCACGCGGCACTCGAGGGTCCGCTCCAGGTTGCGCTGCTGAGCCGGGGACAGTTCGTGGTTGAACACCACCACATCCGCTTCGTGGTGCCGCACCACCTCACCGATTTCGGCGACCTTGCCCTTGCCCGCAAACAGTGCGGCATCGGGTCGCGAGCGCTTGCCGGAAACTACGGCAAGTGCGGTGGCGCGGGCGCTGCCGACGAGCAGATTGAACTCGGCAAGTCGCTCGGCATAGTCGCCTTCGCCGAAATCGAGTTGTACCAGAACCGCCTTCTCGCCGCTGGCGGGACGCTCGAACATCAGGGCGATGCCCTCATGGCAGTCGCCGGCAACGGCAGGCGATCAATCGGCTTCGGCTTCCGCTTCCTGGGCAAAATTGACCGGGCGCGCCGGAACGACAGTCGAAATGGCGTGCTTGTACACCATCTGGGTTACCGTATTCTTGAGCAGAACAACATACTGGTCGAAGGATTCGATCTGCCCCTGAAGCTTGATGCCATTGACCAGGTAGATGGAAACCGGAACATGCTCGCGACGCAGCGTGTTCAGAAACGGGTCTTGTAGCATTTGCCCTTTATTGCTCATTATTGTGATCCTTATGGAACTGTTGGTTTTATGAGTGACTTACTGTAATCGATTTTGCTGTGCCATGCCACCGGCGGCAGCGGCTGTCACTTCTCACGCCGCAGCTTTGACCTTGCCGGCCGGTCTTCACTGGCAAAGGGATTCTTGCTGGTCTTGTATTGAATGCGCAGCGGCGTACCCTGCAGTTTGAAGGCTTCGAGGAAGTAGCGTTCAAGGAAGCGGGTATATGAAGCCGGAATGTGTTCCAGGGCGTTGCCGTGGATAACGATGATCGGCGGATTGCTGCCGCCCTGATGGGCATAGCGCGGTTTGGGACGGAAAGCCCCGTGGCGCGGCGGCGTCTGCTTTTCCACGGCGGCAATCAGCACGCGGGTGAGTTTCGGCGTGGACATCTTGGCCATCGCCGCGGCGTAGGCCTTGTCCACCGAGGACAAGATGCCGGCGATGCCCTGCCCCTTGAGCGCAGAGACATAGTGCACCTGGGCAAAACCGAGAAAGTTAAGCTTGCGCGAAATATCCAGCTTGATTTGTTCGCGGCGGTAAGTGTCCACCGCATCCCACTTGTTCACTGCGACCACCAGCGCGCGCCCGGCATCGATGATGAAGCCGGCGATGTGCGCGTCCTGATCCGAGATCTCCTGCGTGGCGTCGACCAGCAGCACCACGACATTGGCTTCCTCGACCGCCTGCAGGGTCTTGATCACCGAGAACTTTTCGATGGTCTCGAACACCCGCCCCTTGCGCCGCAGGCCCGCCGTATCGATCAGGGTGTAGGCGCGGCCGTTGCGCTCGAACGGCACCTCGATGGCATCACGGGTAGTGCCCGGCATGTCAAAGGCAATGACGCGTTCTTCGCCGAGCAGGGTGTTGACCAGCGTGCTCTTGCCGACGTTGGGCCGGCCGGCGATGGCCACCCTGGGTCCCGCCGACTCGTCATCCACATCGCTCTCGTCGGCAAACGGCGCCAGCGCCAATTCGACCAGTTCGCGCACACCTTCGCCGTGCGCCGAGGAGATCACGCAGGGATCGCCGCAACCTAGTTCGTAGAATTCCGCGGCGACCACGGCGCGATCCATGCCCTCGCCCTTGTTCGCTGCCAGCAGTACCGGGCGTCCGCTGCGGCGCAACAGTTCGGCAATGACCTTGTCCTGCGGCGCCAGACCGGTACGCACATCGACCAGGAAAATCAGCACATCGGCTTCGGCAATCGCCGCCTCGGCCTGCCGCGCCATTTCGTGCACGATGCCTTCCTTGGCCTGCGGCTCGAAGCCGCCGGTATCCACCACGAGATAGGGCTTGCTGCCCAACCGTCCATGCCCGTAATGGCGGTCGCGGGTCAGCCCCGGCTGATCCGCCACCAGCGCATCGCGCGAGCGCGTCAGACGATTGAACAGGGTCGACTTGCCGACATTCGGCCGGCCGACGATCACCAGAGTAGGTTTCATCCTAGACCGGCTCAGCCGGCAGCCGAGGCGTCATGTGCCGGCGCGCCGACGCACTCAGCGGGCTTCGAGCGCATACAGCCCGCCATTCAAGGTCTGCACCAGCATGCCGGCGCCAAATCGCACCGGCTCGGCCCGCACCGCGCTGCCGTCGGTGTTGGCGCGCGCGGCAAATGCACCATCCTCGCCGCGCAACAGATGCACCACGCCCTGATAGTCTGCTACCGCAACCCTTGCCCCGAGCACCAGCGGACGCGACAATCCACGCATGGACAGTTTGTCCTGCTTCCAGACACTGGCACCGCTGTTGCGGTCCAGCGCATGCACGGCGCCTTTGTCGTCGGCCACATAAACATGGCGGCTGTCAATATCGAGACCCGCGCTGGAAGACATATCGCGCGACCAGAGCGTATTGCCGTTGTTGGTGTCAAAACAGGCAACGCGCCCCTGGTAAGCCGCTGCGCACACCGTGCTGCCGCTCACCACCGGCGAACTGGTGACATCGGCAACGCGTTCCAGTTCGGTCGATCCCTTGGGCAGGGCGACCGTCACTTCCCAGACGGTGGCGCCATTGTTGTTGGCGATCGCAAGCAGCTTGCCGCCTGGAAAGCCAGCCAGCGTAAGGTTCCCGGCCAGCACTACGCCCACATTTGAGCGTAGCGAAAGCGCTGGCGTACTGCGTTGATAGACCCAGCGCCGCTTGCCGTCGAGGGCGTCAAAACCGAAGATGCGCGAATCGCCGGAACGAACGATTGCCAGTCCATCGGCCACGGCGGGCGCCGCCAGCACTTCGGAACTCACCCGCGCCTTCCATGTTTCGCGGCCCGTCGCAGCGTCAAAGGCCAGCACTTCGCCCTTGGGCGTACCCACCACCACCAGTTTGCCGTCGCTGCCGACGCCGCCGGAAATCCGCTGCCCGGCGGCAACGCGCCAGACCTGGCGCCCGCCATCGAAGCGGGCCAGGGAGCCGTCACCGGCTGCGGCATAGACGCTGTCCCCGACCACAGCGGGCGAAAAGGTGGATTCGCCGGCACTGCCGATACCGGCCTGCCACAGGCTCTTCAGTTCCGCGGAGGGCTGGATCACGGCCAGTTCCGCCGGCTTGACCTTGGGCTCGGAACTGAAGGGATTGAGCTTCTCAACGGTCGAGCAGGCACCCAGCACCAGCGTCGAAACAACCGCGGCGACAGTCACTATTTTCACTTGGCCGCTCCCAATGAATCACGCTTGGTCTGAACCACTTCCCGGTAACCGCCGCGCTGCCTGGCTTCGTCGTCCTTGACCAGTGCATCGAATTTTGTCAGCGCCGCGTCGTAGGCAGTACGCGCCTCAGCCGTCTTGCCCTGCGCGGCAAAAACGTCGCCGCGCAATTCCGCAAAGCGTGGCGAAAATCCGGCCGCCGGCTCCGCGGCGAGCTGCTTCATGGCTTCGTCATAAGCCTTTTCGTCAAGCATCACGGCGGCCAATCGCAGTCTGGCCAAGTCGCGCAGGCCTGGATCCTTGGCATTGTCGGCGGCCCAGGTGAGTTGCACACGGGCATTCTTGGCGTCGCCGGCATCGACCTGGACCCGTGCCGCGAGCAGCGCGCCCATGCCGGCATAAGCCGTAGAGGAATACTTGTCGATCAGTTCTCCCGCCAGTTCGCGGGCGCGCCTGGCATCCCGCTGCGTCGCCGCAGTTTGCAGTCCGGAAAACACTGCCGACGCCTGCACGGCCTGGTCGCGCTGCCACCAGTTCCAGCCCTGCCAGGCGACCGCCGCCAATGCCACCGCCACCAGAATAGCGGTCACCAGATTGCCGTACATCTTCCACCAGGTTTTCAGCTCGTCGAGCTGTTCCTGTTCTTCCAGGTCATAGGTTGCCATTGTCGTCTTCCAAGGGAAAAAGAATATCGCCGAGATGATCGGCCAGTTCATCGAAACTCACTCTAAGCTGCGCTGGCGGCTGATCGAAGCCCGAACGCAGGGGCTTCACGCTCACTGCATCCGCCGCCGCCTCGTCATCGCCGATTATCAATGCGATCTGCGCGCCGCAACTGTCGGCCTTTTTCATTTGCGACTTGAAGCTGCCGCCGCCGCAATGCAGATGGATCGAAAAACCTGCACTGCGCAGGGCTTCGGCGACGCGGAAGGCAAAGCGGCCGGCGGCCTCGCCCTGATGCACCAGGTAGGCATCGGGTGCCGGGGTTTCGTGTTGATGACCCTGATCCTGCCACAGCGCCAGCAGGCGCTCGATTCCCATGGCAAAACCGCAGGCCGGCGAGGGTTTGCCGCCAAGCTGGGCGATCAGACCGTCATAGCGGCCGCCGGCGCAAACCGTACCCTGGGCACCGAGTTGATCGGTCACCCACTCGAACACGGTGAGGTTGTAGTAGTCCAGCCCCCGCACCAGGCGCGGATTAATGCGATACGGAATCGCAGCGTCCTTGAGCAGTTGCTGCACGCCCTCGAAATGCCTGAGCGATTCGTCGCCGAGATAGTCGATCAGCTTCGGCGCCGCATCGACCAGAGCCTGCATCGCAGGATTCTTGCTATCCAGAATGCGCAAGGGGTTGCTGTGCAGACGGCGCCGGGCATCGGCATCAAGCTGTTCATCGTGCTGCTCGAGGTAGGCCTGCAGGTCGGCACGGTGGCGCGCACGCTCCTCGCTCTGGCCGAGGGAATTTATTTCCAGGCGTATGCCGTCAAGCCCGAGGTCGTCCCACAAGCGCGCGCACATCGCAATCTGTTCGGCATCGATGTCGGGACCGGGGAAGCCCATCGCTTCGACGCCGACTTGATGAAACTGGCGGTAGCGCCCCTTCTGCGGCCTTTCGTGGCGGAACATGGGACCCATGTACCACAGTCGCTTGGGGCCGTCATACAGCAGATTATGCTGAAGCACGGCGCGCACGCAGGAAGCCGTGCCTTCCGGGCGCAACGTGAGACTTTCGCCGTTCAAGGCATCCGAGAACGAATACATTTCCTTCTCGACAATGTCAGTGACCTCGCCGATGGCACGCGAAAACAGCGGCGTAGGCTCGACCATGGGCATGCGGATCGGGCGATAGCCATAGGCGCGCAACCAATCGCGCACGGTCTCTTCGAACTGCTCCCAGAGTTCGGCTTCGACCGGCAGGATGTCGTTCATGCCACGGATGGCTTGCAATGTCTTTGTCATCTAATTCCAACCACGGCGAGACGGCGGGCACGGCGATGCGACGAAGTCGATTTGCCGGAACTTCGCCGTGTCGCCGTGTCGCCGTGGCTAATGCCTTTGTGGGTATGTCCGTTGTACATAGTCATCGACAATCTGACGAAATTCGGCGGCGATTCTGTCACCGCGCAGCGTGACGACGCGTTCGCCATCGACGTATACGGGGGCCACCGGATCTTCTCCGGTGCCGGGCAGCGAGATGCCGATATTCGCGTGCTTGCTCTCGCCGGGGCCGTTCACCACGCAGCCCATCACGGCCAGCGTCATGTTTTCGACGCCGGTCCGCGCCAGGCGCCATGCCGGCATGCACTCGCGCACATGGTTCTGAATGTCCTGCGCCAGTTCCTGGAACACCGTGCTGGTGGTTCGACCGCAGCCGGGGCAGGCCGCCACCAGCGGGGTGAACGCGCGCATACCCATGGTCTGCAGGATTTCCTGGGCAACGATCACTTCCCGCGTGCGGTCGCCGCCCGGCTCGGGCGTCAGCGACACGCGGATGGTGTCGCCGATGCCTTCCTGCAACAGCACGCTCAGGGCCGCCGTCGAAGCTACGATGCCCTTGCTGCCCATTCCGGCTTCGGTCAGCCCCAGATGCAGCGGGTATTCACAACGCGCAGCGAGATCGCGATAAATCGCGATCAGGTCCTGCACGCCGGAGACCTTGCACGAAAGCACGATCTGATTACCCGGCAGGCCAAGCTCCTCGGCCTGCGCCGCGGATTCCAGTGCCGAAGTCACCATCGCTTCGCGCATGATCCCTGCCGCGTCCTTGGGTTCGGCACGCCGGGCGTTTTCGTCCATGACGCGGGCGAGCAGGGCCTGGTCGAGGCTGCCCCAGTTCACGCCAATGCGGACCGGCTTGCCGAACTTGCTGGCGACAGCTATCAGTTGCGCGAATTGTTCGTCGCGTTTCGCGCCCTTGCCGACATTGCCGGGGTTGATGCGCAACTTGGCCAGAGCCTCGGCACACTCCGGATGCTCCGCCAGCAATTTGTGCCCGTTGAAATGAAAATCACCTATCAGCGGCACATCGACGTTCAATTGCGCCAGGCGTTCGCGAATCTTCGGCACAGCCGCCGCAGCCTCGCGGGTATTGACCGTGATGCGCACCAGTTCCGAACCGGCGCGCGCCAGTTGCGCCACCTGCATCGCAGTCGCAAAAACATCCGCGGTATCGGTATTGGTCATCGACTGGATGACGACGGGCGCCGCAGCGCCGACACCGACTGATCCCACCATGGCAAAACGGCTTCTACGCCGCACCTGCGGCGCTTGAGACATCCCGCTCATTCCAGGCTGAACCGGGCGACTTCTTCGCGCGTATGCGGCTTCAGATCGATACTGCGGTCGCCCATGAACAGCCGGACACCGGAGGCCTTGCCGATCCAGACTTGGAATGGAGCCTTGCCCTCGACATTCTGGCGCGTTCCCGCCGGATATTCGCCCGAGAAAATCACTTTCTGTGTAGCGTCGCGAATCTCGACCCATGAGCGGTCATCGAATTCGACACGCAGACTGCCGGGCGCCGGACCGGATTCAGCACCCGCATTGGCTCGCTCATTCCCGGCAACGGCTGCCGCATCCGGCGCGGGCATGGGCACCGCCGCCGAGGCCACGACCGGGTTGGGCAAAGCCAGACCGGAACTGCTTTCCGCGCCGCGCAAACGATGTGTCGAGCCCCCGTCAGCCGGCAAGCCGGAATACCAGTAGGCTGCCAGTGCCAGCAGAAGAAGGACTATTCCGGCTGCAACGAACTTGAGCGGAACACGCTCAACCATAGCCGGCCGCTCCGCTTCACCCATGTTGGCGGGCGGACGCACATCCGCCTCGGGAACAGGCACCGCCGGTGCAAGCTGCGCCAAGAGGGGCGTGGCATCGAGCCGGAGAAACTTGGCATAGTTGCGCACCATGCCGCGTACCGCAGTAGAGCCTGGCAGGCTGGCGTAATCGTCCCGTTCCAGTGCCTCGATCTGGCGCGGGCTGAAGCGGATCACTTGCACGACGTCGGCAATCGACTGGCCACGCGCCTCCCGCGCCTGACGCAATACAAATCCCGGCTTGCCCGGTACGACCGGCGCCACACTCTCGGTCGACTCCGCGACAAGCGGCGCGACCGCTTCCGTATCCAACTCTTGATTCACTCGAATTGCCCTTGCGCCAGCAGTCGTTGCTCAGGAGAACCCGGGAACCGGCGCCGCAGTTGCGTTGCGTAGCGAGCCTCGGCCTCACGATTACCCAATTTGCGCTCTATGCGCAAGACCAGCCAAATCACCTCGGCCGTTGGCTCCATCATTTTTTCTATATCCGTGGTCCACTGCCGGGCTTCGGCATGGCGGCCCTGCCGGTAGGCAATATCGGCGAGCCAGAACAGCGCCTGAGTATTGGTCGGAGAAAGGCGCAATGCGGTCATCAGGTAATTTTCGGCGGCCTTGTCATCCTTCAGCCGGACCGAGCACACGCCGGCGTTGGTATAGGGCTTGGTCGGCGCCGTGTACAAGGGATTCTTGGCAGCTGCCATGAAGTAGCTTATCGAACGCTGCTCGCGACCGTTCTGGCAAAGGAACCAGCCGAAGTTGTTGCTGATTTCCGGATCCCCCGGCGCGAGACGCATCGCCTTTTCAAAGTTCTCCTCCGCCAACTTCGGTTCGTTGAGCACCATGTGGATCAGGCCCAGCAGGTTGTATGCCGGCGCATAGTTGGAATCAGCCGAAAGTGCAATGCGCGCCTCCTCGAGGGCAATCGCCGAACGCCCGTCGAGCATATACAGCGACCCCAGTTCGCTATGCACCTTGGCCCGCTGCCGCTGCTCGTTTTCCGCCGGTTGCGCCGAAACCGCCTGCTGGGCGCCCTGCCCGGAACCGGACCCGGATCCAGACCCGGTGGTGCTGCAGGCTGCGGAGAACAGCACCAGCAAAATAGCAACGGTTATCTTGTTCATAAGTGCAGTTCGACTCCAGCTGAAGTAGCCGCCGATGCGGCGGCCGTGCCCGTGGCACGCCCTGCGTCGGCAATGCGCAAGCCGCGCCGCGATCTGTCCTGCACCCTGCCCGCGAGTTGTCCGCAAGCGGCATCGATGTCATCGCCGCGCGTCTTGCGCGTCGTGGTGACGATACCGCCCTGGATCAGCAGCGAAGCAAAGCGCCGGACTCTCTCCCCCGCCGAGCGACGGAAACCGGACGCCGGGAAGGGGTTGAAAGGAATCAGGTTGAATTTGCAGGGAACATCCCGCACCAGATGCAGCAGCGCGCGCGCATCGGCATCGCTGTCATTGACCCCTTCGAGCATCACGTACTCGAAGGTGACGAAATCGCGCGGCGCATGGACCAGATAGCGCTGGCACGCGGCCATCAGTTCAGCCAACGGATATTTACGATTGATCGGCACGAGTTTGTCGCGCAGGCCATCGGTCGCCGCATGCAGGGAAACTGCCAGCGCCACCGGGCAGGTTTCCGCCAGTCTGTCCATGGCCGGCACGATGCCTGAAGTGGATACCGTGACGCGCCGCCGCGACAAGCCGTAGGCGTTGTCGTCCAGCATCAGGCGCAACGCCGGAACAAGATTGTCGAAGTTGGTCAACGGCTCGCCCATGCCCATCAGCACCACATTGCTGATGATCCGCTCGCCGCAATTGCCGCTGGCCGGATCGCGCCCCAAGGCACGGTTGGCCTGCCAAAGCTGGCCGATGATCTCGGCCGTGGTGAGGTTTCTGTTGAAGCCCTGACGACCGGTAGAGCAGAACGCGCATTCAAGCGCACAACCCGCCTGAGACGAAATGCAGAGCGTGCCGCGGTCATCCTCGGGAATGAATACGGTCTCCACCGCATTGCCATTGCCGACATCGAACAGAAACTTGCGCGTGCCGTCGTCCGAGTGCTTGTCGCTGACGATGGCTGGTGGCAACACCGTCGCAGTGGCCAGCAATTTCTCCCGCAATGACTTGGCGATGTCTGTCATCGCGTTGAAGTCGCTCTCGCCGAAATGATGCATCCAGCGCAACACCTGGCGGGCGCGGAAGGGCTTCTCGCCCTGCTGCGCGAACCAGGCCGTCAGGCCTTCGGCATCGAAATCGAGGAGATTTACAGGCATCGCTCTTTAACGCGAATAGACGTTCAGTGCGGGAAAGAAATAGGCAATTTCGACCGCGGCGGTTTCTGCCGCATCCGAGCCATGCACGGCGTTGGCATCGATGCTTGCGGCAAAATCGGCGCGGATGGTTCCAGCTTCGGCCTTTTTCGGATCGGTGGCACCCATCAGGTCGCGATTCTTGGTAATGGCACCCTCGCCTTCCAGCACCTGAACCATGACCGGACCGGAAATCATGAATTCGACCAGATCCTTGAAGAAAGGACGCGCTCTATGCACTGCGTAAAAACCTTCCGCATCCTGGCGCGAGAGGTGGACCATGCGCGCGGCAACGATCTTCAGACCGTTGGTCTCGAAGCGGGAGTAAATCTTGCCGATCACGTTCTTTGCAACTGCGTCGGGTTTGATGATCGACAGGGTGCGTTCAACAGCCATTACTTTCTCCAGAACAGGTTGAATTTCAAGTTTTAATCGGACAATTTGCGAACTTGACATTTTAGCTCAGTTTGCCCGCCGGAACCGGCCTTGCGCCGCTTGCCGGGCGAGACCAAGCGGAGCGTAGGCGCAAACTTGCCGGGGCAGGCAGAGCCTGTTTCGCGGCCGCAAAGACAAAGGCCCGGCATTGCCGGGCCTTTGTCGCCGATACGAAAATCTCTACATCATGCCAAGATACTTCGGGAACCAGATCGACAGGCCGGGCCAATAGGTGACCACCACCAGAAAGCCGAGCATGGACAGCAGCCACGGCCACACGGCGATGGTCAGTTCGGTAATCCCCATCTTGGTAATACCCGACGCAACATAGAGGTTGAGGCCGACCGGTGGATGACACATGCCGACTTCCATATTCACCACCATGATGATGCCGAAATGCACCGGGTCTATGCCCAGTTTCATCGCCACCGGGAACAGTATCGGCGCGAAGATCAGCACGATCGACGAAGGCTCCATGAAGTTGCCGGCGAGCAGCAGGATGACGTTGCAGGCCAGCAGGAAGGTGATCATGCCCAGGCCGTGGCCCAGCATCCAGTCGGCCAATGCCTGCGGAATATTCTCGTTCGTCATGATGAAGGAGAACAGCACGGCATTGGTGATGATGTAGAGCAGCATCGCCGACATGTTGGCCGAATTGAGCAGCACGCGCGGCACATCGCTGATGCTCAAATCCTTGTAAACAAAAACCGCAACAATGAAGGCATAGACCGCGCTCATCGCCGCCGCCTCGGTCGGCGTGAACATGCCGGTATAAATGCCGCCCATGACGATCACGATCAGCAGCAACCCCCAGGCCGACTCGCGGAAAGCCTTCATGCGATCGGCGAACGAGGCCTTGGGCAGACGCGGATAGTTGAACTTCCTCGCGCGGTAATAGGTCACCCCGCCCAATACGCAGGCCAGGGCAATACCCGGCACGACACCCGCCATGAACAGGGCGCCCACCGAGGTATTGGTCGCCACCGAGTACATGACCATCACGATTGACGGCGGGATGAGGATGCCCAGCGCTCCCGACGTGGTGATGATGCCGGCGCCGAACTTGTTGGGAAAACCCGCCTTGACCATGGCCGGCAACAGGATCGAACCGATCGCCACCACCGTCGCCGGTGAAGAACCGGAAATTGCCGCGAACAGGGCGCAGGCCAGCACACCGGACAAGCCGAGACCGCCGTACCAGTGACCGACGATCGACGAGGCGAAGCGGATCATGCGTTTCGCCACGCCGCCGTGGGTCAGAAAGTTGCCGGCGAGAATGAAGAACGGGATCGCCATGATCTCGAACTTCTCGATGCCGGTGAACAGCTTGAGCGCCACTGATTCCAACGGCACCTGCGTAAACATGAACAGAAAGCTGAGTACGGTAAGTCCGAGCGAAATCGAAATCGGCATGCCCGTAAGCATCAGGGTCAACAGCAGTATGAAGATGATCGCAGCGTTCATTTCGGATCACCCCCCTTGTTTCCTTGATCGTGCTTTTCGCCGAGCATCGGATGCGATGGATCAAGATCGTGCGCATGGAGGTTGTCGTCCATTGCGTACACATCCACTTCAACCGGCAGTGGCTCCACCTCATCAAGACCGTCGACGTGTCCGTGGTCGTGATGCGGGAGGTCGCCGGTCTTGAGAAATCCGACCAGAACCTGCAAGAATCGGAAGCACATCAGGCTGGTGCCGAGCGGGATCGCCGAATAGACCATCCAGGTCGGCCATTCCAGGTCCGGTGTTGTCGGCCCTTCGGGCACATCGCCGAAGGGGCTGCCGGTCAGGCTCAAGAAGGCGTAGTGGGCGCCGTTTTCCCAGACAAAGTTGGCCCCGAGGGTGCCGACAATCCCGGTAAAGGTCGCGCCCGCGAGCAGGCCGAAAATAATGAACTTGCGGCGCATGCTGTCGTCCAGCCGGTTGATGAGCACATCAACCCCGACGTGAATGCCTGTGCGCACACCGTAGGCCGCGCCGAACTTGGCCATCCAGACGAACATGATGATGGTCAGTTCCTGCGCCCAACTCAGGTTGATCGTCAGCAGCCAGTCCTGCAGACCGGGAATGCTCGCACTGGCAAGATAGCGATGGACGACGGCGACGAAAATGATCAGTGTCGCGGCACCCATGAGGAAGGTGATTATCCATTCCTCAAGATGATCAAGATATTTCATGGACGAACCTCCCCCTTTTTTCGATATGCCGTCTGGATGTAACAGTGCGTGGCAGTAGCCGCCGACGCGCATCGGCGCCGGCGGAATGTTGCGCTAAGACTTACAGATGGTTCGGATCGAAGCCCGTCTCTTTGTAGATTGATTGCAGCAAGTCCTTGCCGACGCGGTCAGCCATCTTGATGTGCACCGGCGCCATCGCCTTCTTGAACGCCAGCTTCTCCTCCTTGGTAGGCACATACACGGTTGTCTTGCCGCTCTTCTTCACGCCTTCCAGCGCCATGTCGTTTTCTTCCTGAGCGATCTTGTTGGCGTAGACAGTAGCCTCCTTCATGGCCAGTTCAAGTTGTCCGCGAACGTCCGCCGGCAAGCTTTCCCAGAACTTCTTGTTGACGATCACGGCATAGCCGAGATAGCCGTGATTGGTCAAGGTCAGATGCTTCTGCACTTCGTGCATCTTCTGCGTGTAAAGGTTGGAGATCGGGTTCTCCGTACCATCCACGACGCCGGTCTGCAGAGCTTGATAGACCTCGGAAAAAGCCATCACCTGCGGCAGACCACCGACCGAGCGGATTTCCTCTTCGAGCACCTTGGACGACTGGATGCGCAGCTTCTTGCCCTTGAGATCTGCCGGCGTCTTGATCGGCGTATTGGCTGAAAAAGACTTGAAGCCGTTGTCCCAGAACGCCAGCCCCTTGATGCCCTTGGGTTCCAGCTTGGCCAGCATCGCCGCGCCGATCGCACCCTGCGTGACTCTGTGCAACTCGGCGGTGTCATCAAAAATGTAAGGGAAGTCAAAAGCCTCGAATTCCTTGACGCCGAGCGGACCGAATTTCGCCAGCGACGGCGCCAGCATCTGCACCGCACCGAGTTGCAGCGCCTCCATTTCTTCCTTGTCCTTGTACAGCGCGCTGTTGGGATAGACCTCAACCTTGGCCTTGCCCTTGGTCAGTTCCCCCGCCCTCTTGGCAAAGAACTCCGATGCCTTGCCCTTGGGCGTATCGGCTGCAACCACATGACTGAACTTGATCACGATCGGCGCCTGCGCCATCGCCATCATCGAGAACGTCGCCGCCACAAGGCCGGCGAAAATTGTACGAACCATCATTTTGTTCCTCCTGTATTTGAATTGTGCCCGCAAGGCTAACACTCCGCACGCAACGGTGTTGCGAATTCTGTGCGGACGCACTGCCCTTGGCTATTGTGGTTTTCCGCAAACACCGGCCCGGATCGGTCAGTCGCGCTAACATCCGGCCATGGAAACTTCAACACCGACACCTTCCGCGGAGCGCATCAGCCGCTGGCGCTGGGTGTGGGTATTGTCACGGCTGGCCTTCATCCTGTTCGTCGGCGGTGTCGTGCTGCTGCTGTGGATGTCCGATCGCGCCGACAAGGAAGAAAGGCGCGCCACGCTGATCAGCGACATCCTGTGGCTGGAGCAGAATCTGCGCTTCCATCTGACACGGAACGAGGAACTGCTGGGGCGTATCGATCAGCCTCATACGGCCAGTGCAGCGGCGTTCGAGTCCTTTGCCCGTACCGCTTTCGGCTTTGAAAGCGGCCTGCGGCAACTGATCTGGATTGGCCAGGACGGGGTCGTGCGCTTCGCCCATCCCGTCATCATGGACTCGAGCCTGGTCGGCGATGGCGGCGAATCCATTCCGTCGCGTCAGAGCTTCATGCTCGCACGGTCACTCGGGAAGCCGGTCTACAGCAGGGCCTATCCCTATGTCGGCAACGACTGGCAGTTCGAAGTGCACGTTCCGGTATCCCGGGCGGGTCGGGTGGTCGGCGTCGCAGTGGGCGTCTACCGCATCAGAGACCTGCTCAGCGACAGCGTGCCATGGTGGCTGGCCGAGCGCTACCGGATCAGTGTCACCGGTGACTCCGGCCGGGTACTCGGCACCCGCTCCAAGGTTGAGTCCCCGGTTACGGAAGAGGGCTATCAGGTCACCTTTGATCCGCCCGGCTGGGGGCTGGCCCTGCATGCTGTGCCTTACCACGCACCGCGACCGCTGGCCAGCCTGCTGCTGTCAGCCAGCCTCGTCGCTCTGGCGGTCATCGTGCTGTGGAGTCTCTGGGTGCTGCGCCGCCACGTGCAACGCCGGCAGACAGTGGAAGAGCAGTTGCGGCGGGAACATGCCTTCCGCAAGGCAATGGAAGACTCGCTCGACACGGGCATGCGGGCGCGAAACCTCGACGGCGAAATTACCTATGTGAATCCGGCCTTCTGTCGCATGGTCGGCTTGCCGGCCGCAGAGTTGATCGGCCGGCGTCCGCCAATGCCGTACTGGGCAGACGACTACATCGAGGAAACCCGCGCCATGAACGATCGCGTCCTCGCCGGACAAGGACCCGAGGAGGGGTTTGAACTCAAGCTCAAGCACAGCAACGGCCAGGTGATCGATGTGCTGATTCACGAGGCGCCCTTGATCGATGCCCACGGACAGCATTCCGGCTGGATGGGGTCGATGGTGGACATCACCGAACGGAAACACGCTGATGAGCGCGCGCGCCAGCAGCAGGAACGCCTTCAGTCGACCGCCCGTCTGGTCGCCATGGGGGAAATGGCATCGAGCATCGCACATGAACTGAACCAGCCGTTGGCGGCTATCTCGAGCTATTGCACGGGAGCGGCCAATCTCTTGCGCAGTGACTCGTCGGCGGCGGCGGTACTGCCGGCGCTCGACAAGGCTGTTGAGCAGGCCCGGCGGGCCGGGCAAGTCATCCGCCGGATCTACAGCCTGTCCCGCCACAGCGAGGATCGTTTCGAATCGCTCCGCCTCGCCGAGCGCATCGACGCGGCCCTGGCCCTGCTGGAAGGCGATATACGGCAGAAGGGCATCCGCGTCGTTCTTGATTTTCAGGCGCAGCCGCAGGTCGAAGGTGATCCCGTACTGCTCGAACAGGCGCTGTTCAACCTGCTCCGCAACGCAGCGGAATCCATGCGGGATACTGCACCGGAGCAACGACAGATCGCAATCGCGCTTGCTTGCGCCGAGGGTTATGCCCTGCTGAAGATCGCCGATCACGGTTGCGGAATCGGCACCGACGTTGCGGACAAGTTGTTCGATCCGCTGTTCACCACCAAAGCCGAAGGCATGGGAATGGGTCTGGCCATCTGCCGCTCGGTCGTTGAAAATCATCGCGGCAGGCTCTCGTTCGAGGCCAACCCGGAAGGAGGAACCGTGTTTCACATTCTGTTGCCCCTGGCTCCCCAATGACGGGCGCCGCCACGCACATCGTTGACGATGATCCGGCGGTACGCGATTCGCTGCAGTGGTTGCTGCAGTCGCGTGGCGTTTCGTCGCACGTATGGACATCCGCTGACGAGTTTCTGGTGGTCGCCAGTCGCGAACTATGCGGGTGTCTGCTACTTGACGTACGTATGCCCGGAATGAGCGGCATTGAGTTGTTTGATCGACTGCGGGCACTACACTGTCAGCTGCCGGTGATATTTCTGACGGGGCACGGCGATGTGCCCATGGCGGTTCAGGCGCTGAAGGACGGCGCCTTCGATTTTGTCGAAAAACCCTATGATGACAATGCCCTGGTCGACAAAGTCCTGGCGGCTTTGGCGCAGGACGAAAGGCGCAGCGTCAAGGAGAATTCGGTACAGGCGCTGGAGCAGAAACTGGCACAGCTGACGCACCGCGAACAGGAAGTGATGCAGAGAATTCTCGGCGGCAAGCTCAACAAAGTAATCGCCGACGAGCTCGGAATCGCCATGCGCACGGTTGAAGTTCATCGTTCCCGGATTTTCGAAAAAATGAAGGTCCGCTCCGCCGTCGAGTTGTCCCAGATACTCAGCCTTCTCGGCGACAAACCGCTCGGCTAGCTCAAACTCATGAAGTGAAGCCTGCCTGCCTCGCACCAAAGGGTATAACGTGCAAGATCAATTCGCGGATGCCGATCGCTTCCCGCTGTCCGCAACTGGCGCACGAACTCGGTCAGCCGGCGCTCGTCAGGGGGCTGCACCTCGTGCCAGGCCAGCATCGCCCGCAACAGGTTTCTGGCGCGAACTTCAGTCAGCTCGCGAAACACGCTCAGGGGCAATGGGAATTCCGGGGGCTTGTCGCCCAGATCCAACGCAGCAAGGTCTTCAAGCAATGAACCGGCTTCCCTGAAACGTGCCGCCGCGGCCGCAAGTTGCTCCCCTGCCCGCGGAAATCGGGAGGCGATGCGCGGCAGAATCTCATGGCGCAGGAAGTTTCGCGTATATCGACGGTCAGCATTGCTTTCGTCCTCGATCCACGGCAAGCGGCGAGATCGCGCGTATGCCAGCAGCTCGTCGCGTGCCACACCCAGCAGCGGACGCAGCACACGCTCACGCGCTTCCGGCATGGCGCCGGCTCCGCGCACGCCGGCGCCGCGCAGCAGATTGTGCAGAACGGTTTCAGCCTGATCATCGGCGTGGTGCGCAAGCAGAATCCAGTCTGCCGGATGCTCAGCCAGGGCCTTGTGACGCACACTGCGCGCCGCCGCCTCGAGACCCTGACCGCTACCGAGTGGAACGATGACAGAAACCACGGTCAGCGGGATACCGAGTTCATCGCAACGCTTGGTACAGGAAGCGGCCCATGCGTCCGCATTGGCGCTCAAGCCGTGGTGAACATGGAGCCCTGAAACAGCGAAATCGCCATCCATTGCCACGCGGTTGGCAGCGTGCAGCAGTACCGTTGAATCGAGCCCGCCGGAAAATCCGACCACAACTTGCTGCCCGCGTGTGGCATGGCTTCGCAGGCAGGCGGCAACGGCCTGCGCTACCGGATCAAGAGATGGCTTGTTCCTTGAATCGACCATAACTCATCAGGCGCTCGAAGCGCCGCTCGATGAGCTCGCTTGACGACAAACCGGAAAGTTGCTTGAGGGCTTCCTGCAGGGATTTCTTGACGCTCTGCGCCACGGCGCGATGGTCACGATGGGCACCACCGACCGGCTCGTTGATGATGCGATCGATCAAGCCGAGCGACTTGAGCCGATGCGCGGTAATTCCCATCGTCTCTGCCGCATCGCCGGCGCGCTCGGCGCTTTTCCACAGAATCGAGGCGCAGCCCTCGGGGGAAATCACCGAATAGGTCGAATACTGCAGCATCGCCACCACATCCGCCACCGCAATCGCCAGCGCGCCGCCCGACCCTCCCTCGCCGATCACGGTAGCAATCAACGGCACCTTCAGCTCCGTCATGACTGCCAGATTACGGCCGATCGCCTCAGACTGGCCGCGTTCTTCCGCATCGATGCCGGGGTAGGCACCGGGCGTGTCGATAAAGGTGAAGATCGGCAGGCCGAACTTCTCGGCCAGTCGCATCAAGCGCAAGGCTTTTCGATACCCCTCCGGGCGCGGCATGCCGAAATTGCGATGGATCTTTTCCTTCGTGTCACGCCCCTTCTGGTGGCCGATCACCATGCAGGATTGGCCGTTGAATCTGGCCAGGCCGCCGACAATGGCATGGTCATCCGCGTAGTTGCGGTCGCCATGAAGTTCCTCGAAGTCGGTAAATGCCAGTCCCAGGTAATCCAGGGTATAGGGTCGCTGGGGGTGCCGCGCCACCAAGGCGGATTGCCACGGCGTGAGCTTGGCGTAAATCTCCTTGGTCAAGCTTTGACTTTTCGCGTCGAGGCGGGAAATCTCCTCAGAGATGTCGATAGCTGAATCATCCTGCACAAACCGAAGCTGTTCGATCTTGGCTTCAAGTTCAGCGATCGGCTGTTCGAATTCGAGAAAATTGATTTTCATGGGGATATTTTAGCAGTCGGCGGCGGCGACCGATGCGGCCGGTTTCGACTTCATCGTCAGATCGGGGCAGTAATGGACGATCAGGTCCCAGACGCAAAAAAACCCCCTACCGGGAACCGGAGGGGGTTTCAAAGGGGAAGTCTGGCGTTGACCTACTTTCTCACACGGTGAAGTGCAATATCATCGGCGCGGTCCCGTTTCACGGTCCTGTTCGGGATGGGAAGGGGTGGTACCGGGACGCTATGGACACCAGACTAAAAGGGGGTGCTACGGGATGGGGCGACCTGTTAAGGGGCCTTGGGCCGGAGCACGTGATTCGGTCGAAGTAAGGATTGGGGTGTGACTGTATGACTTTGGTTGTTTCCATACAGGAACGGAAGTTCACTGTTATAGGGTCAAGCCTCACGGGCAATTAGTATCAGTTAGCTTAACGCATTGCTGCGCTTCCACACCTGACCTATCAACGTCCTGGTCTTGGACGACCCTTCAGGGGGGTTGAACCCCCGGGAAATCTCATCTTGAGGCGAGTTTCACGCTTAGATGCTTTCAGCGTTTATCTCTTCCGGATTTAGCTACCCGGCGATGCCACTGGCGTGACAACCGGAACACCAGAGGTTCGTCCACTCCGGTCCTCTCGTACTAGGAGCAGCCCCTCTCAAATCTCAAACGTCCACGGCAGATAGGGACCGAACTGTCTCACGACGTTCTAAACCCAGCT
>CAINHS010000081.1 GCA_903848955.1 uncultured beta proteobacterium | reverse complement strand
GGTCATATCGTGCTCAACCGGCTGTTGGCGGATGCCGGACACTACCCGGCGATCGACATCGAGCAATCCATCTCGCGCGTCATGGCCAACCTGATCCCGGCCGACCATCTGGAACAGGTGCGCCAGTTCAAGCAGTTGTATTCCCGCTACCAGCGGGCGCGCGACCTGATCGCGGTGGGCGCCTATGCCGCCGGTTCCGATCCGCTGCTCGACCGCGCCATCCTGATGGTTCCGCGGCTGGAAGAGTTTCTTCAGCAGCAGATCGGCGAACGCGCCGACTACGGCTCCTCGCGTCAAAGGCTGGCCCAGTTGTTCAGCGCGGCGTAAAATGAGCGCTTGCTTATCCTCCGGGCCTTGCCGGCACGGATTTCCGGTTCCGGTTGAAACAGGCTCCGCCCGCCATGACTCGCGCTTTCCCTCTCCAGTCCTTGCTCGACCTGTCGCAGTTGCGCCTTGATGAAGCCGGGCGAAAACTCGGCGAACTGATCGCGGGCGAACAGGAAGCCTCGCAACGGCACGATCTGCTGGTGCAATACCGCGAGGAATACCGGGCGCGTTTCGTCGCTGCGGCTCAGGCCGGGCTGAGTCCCGGCGAATGGCAGAACTACGCCGGCTTTCTCGGCAAACTGGATGAGGCCATCAAGCAAGCCGACTCGGCCAGGACCCATACCAAACAGCGGACGGTCGCCGGACAACAGGAATGGGTGGCCAAACGCGGGCGCGTCAAAGCCTTCGACACCCTGTCCGATCGTCACCAGTCGCGTGTTGCCTATCAGGATCAGCGCCAGGAACAAAAGGCCAGCGATGAACATGCTGCCCGTCGCCACGAGGAAAAGGGCGAAGACTGACCTGGCACACGGCTTGCATTTACTTGCCTGACGAATAGCCATGACGCCAGGGAATACAAATGCCTGAATTGATGATCACCCCAATGCCCAACCCGCTTCCAGGCGGAACGGCGAATGCCAGCGGGCCCGGCCAGAGCGACGCCGGCACCGGCAGCGACGCGGCAAACGCAGTCGCCTCGCCATTCGCCACCGTACTCAAGTCGAAGATGGGCAAGCAAACGGAGGCGGCGGACGCCGCCGGCAGCGCAACTGCGTCGCCGGACACAACCCCGACCGATGTCCAGAACGCAACGGCCAACCTTGATCTTGCAGGACTATTTCAGATCCTGGGAACCTCTCCGGCAGCAAGCGCAAAGGCCATCGGCGCCCCCGCCGCCACCGCGGAGCAAGCGGACAGCAAGATTGACGGCAACGCCTTGCCGGCCCTGCAAGCGGCCGCAGCGCAAGCGCCGGATCAGACGCCCTTTGCTCTGGCTTCAGCGCCGCCGACGGCGATGCCCTTGGCCCTGCCCGCAACACCGCCGGTTCAGACGGCCCTGCCACCGGCTACAGCGCTGCAGGCTCAAGCACCCCTGGCTGCGGTTGCGGCAACACCGGCACCAAATCCCTTGAGCCCACGCCCGGCGACGGCCCCGATCAACGATTCATCGGCGCGCAAACAGAATCCGGACACCAGGAATGAAACCTTCACTCCTGCCGGGGCGACAAAATCCGACGCCGCCGGCGAGACTTCCGGCAAGCTTTTGCTTGATGCGGCAATTAATGCCGATTCCGGCCGCGCCGGCAGCGAAGGCAATGCGACCGAACTCCCGGCCAACGATTTCCGCGCCCTCATGGAACGCGCCGCGGCCATGACATCCGGCGCGGCCGCCGCCCACGGCTCTGCGGCAAACTCCAGCCTGCGTATCGATACCCCGCTGGGTCAAAGCGGCTGGCATGACGAGCTGGGCCAGAAGCTGACCTGGATGGTGGGCAACAACCGCCAGCAGGCGGATCTTGTCCTCAACCCGCCCCACCTCGGTCGCGTCGAGGTCTCGCTGACGATGAACGGAGATCAGGCGACCGCCGTCTTCACCTCGTCCAATCCGGCCGTCCGTGACGCCCTGGAGGCCTCGCTGCAGCGTCTGCGCGAAGTATTGGCGGATGCCGGCGTCAGCCTTGGCCAGGCCCAGGTCGGGTCCGAATCTCCCAATCAGTCATCGCGCGGAAACGAACCGGATTCCGGCGCCGGCGAAAGTATGCGTTATGCTTCGGCCATTCCCTTGCCGGCAGCGCAGACCCTCGCGAGAACAAGCGCGGGGCGTGGCATGGTGGATATTTTTGCCTAAAATGCGGCAGTTTCACCGGCGCGGACTTCAGGATTGTCCGTCGCCGACCGTTAAGATGCGTTGCGGGGATGATCCGGTCATCGCAAAAACGGGCATTTTGTGCGAACGCATGAGCCGGGGGCGCAAACAGCATGACCTCGCGCAACGACGGGAATTTGGAGAGAACTGATGGCGGAAGCAAAGAAAGCCGAAACTGAAGTAGAAGCGCCTCCCCCGAAACCAAGAGGGAAACTGATCCTGTTCATCGCCATCGGGGTTCTGGTGCTGGTACTGATCGGCGGCGGTGCGGCCTATTTTCTGATGAAAAAGAAACCGGCTGCGGAAAGCGTGGACGGCGAGGAAGCAACGAGTGAAGTCAAGCCGAAGAAGAAGGACAAGAAGGGCGACCACTCGGCAGCTCCGTCCTTCTACAAGTTCGACAAGTCTTTTACGGTGAAGCTGCAGACCGAGCAGCAGGAGGCCTACCTGCAAGCCGAGGTGCAGTTGCGCGTGCTGGATGCAACGGTACTGGAAACGCTCAAGCAGTTTGACCCGGAACTCAAGCACCGCATCATGCTGGTTCTGTTGGGGAAGAAGGCCTCCGACCTGGTCACGGCCCCGGGCGTGCAACGGCTGTCCATCGATATCCGGGATACCGTGAATAACACGCTGGAGCCTCCCCCGCCGAACAAGAACAAGGCAGAGGCCAAGGAGTCGGGCGAAACCGCCGCTGCGGATGCGCCGGTGCAGGCCGTGTTGTTCACCTCCTTCATCATCCAATAATGAACAAACACCCCTCCCCCCCACCCCCCCTTCACAGGGGGGTGACTATGGTTCAGGCGCTTCGCGCCTTCCGCTTCGTTGGCTTGCCGTCCCCTTGGGGCGGCCCGGCGGGAACGGCGTAAATGAGCCAGGACTTTCTCTCCCAGGAAGAAGTTGACGCCCTGCTCAAGGGCGTCACCGGCGAAGCCGACGACGCCCCGCCGGAGAGCCATGAGGGTGGCATAAAGAGCTACGACCTCGGCCGCCAGGAGCGGATTGTCCGCGGCCGGATGCCGACGCTTGAGTTGATCAACGAACGCTTCGCCCGCTACCTGCGCATCGGCCTGTTCAGCTACATGCACCGCAGCACGGAAATCTCGGTGGGGCCGATCAAGGTACAGAAGTACAGCGAATTCATCCGCAATCTGGTGGTGCCGACCAACCTCAACCTGATTCAGGCCAAACCGCTGCGCGGCACCGGCCTCATCGTCTTCGATCCGAATCTGGTATTTCTCGTTGTCGACAACATGTTCGGCGGCGACGGGCGCTTCCACACCCGCGTCGAAGGTCGTGATTTCACCGCCACCGAGCAGCGCATCATCCAGGGAATCCTGGGGGTTGTATTCGAGGAATACCAGAAAGCCTGGGCGCCGGTACACCCGCTGAAATTCGAGTACGTCCGCTCGGAAATGAATACCCAGTTTGCCAACATCGCAACGCCGTCGGAAGTCGTCGTTTCCGTTACCTTCACCATCGAACTCTCCGGCACCACGGCTGAAATGCACTTCTGCCTGCCCTACTCGATGGTGGAGCCGATCCGCGACGTGCTCTACAGCACCATGCACAGCGAACAGGCTTCGTCCGACAAGCGCTGGACAGGAACCCTGACGCGCCAGTTGCAGACCGCCGAAGTGGAACTGGTGGCGACCCTGGGCAACACCAGCGTCACCTTTGGCGACATCGTGAATATGAAGGTAGGCGACATCATTCCGATCACGATCGACCCGCAGGTGCCGGTCGCGATCAATGGCGTTCCGGTGGTGGAATGCCGCTACGGCATCAGGAACGGACAGTACGCACTCAAAATCGAGCGATTCTTCGCCGAAGAAGACGCCTGAGCACCAACAAGCGGGGAGCATGTGATGAGCGAAACGAACGAAACTGAAGAGCAGGTTTCCGAAGACGATTGGGCTGCCGCCATGGGCGAGCAGGCCACGGTGGAAAGTGCCAACGCCGCCGAAGCCCAGCCGGCAGCGATTTTCGAGGAGTTTTCCGCATCCGGCGAGAAGTCGGCGATGCCGCAGGGCTTCGACATGATCCTCGACATCCCGGTAGACCTCACGGTGGAACTCGGCCGGACCAAGATATCGATCCGCAATCTGCTGCAACTGGCGCACGGCTCGGTCGTCGAACTCGAGGGCATGGCCGGCGAGCCGATGGATGTGCTGGTCAATGGCACCCTGATCGCGCAAGGTGAAGTTGTCGTGGTCAACGAAAAGTTCGGCATCCGCCTCACCGACGTCATCACGCCGCAGGAACGCATCCGCAAACTGAACCGCTGATAAGTCCCCGCTTCCTGCCTCTGCTTGGAGGTTTTTTGCTTCCGGCGAAAGCCTAAGCTCGCGCCCTATCAGGTCACCCCGGTCGCCCCGGTTGCGCGCATGCTTCGTTTCATTCCTGCCCCGCTGCTGCTTCTTGCCATGACGCAGGCCTCAGCGCAGGCTACCCAACCGCCCGTGGCTGATCTGGGCGGCACCCTGTGGCAGATGTTTCTCGGCCTGGGTCTGGTGCTGCTGCTGGTGATCGGCAGCCTGTGGGTGTTGAAGAAACTGCTCGCCCCGCGCGGCGAAAACCAGGGATTGCTGCGCGTCGTCGCCGGCGCTGCGGTGGGCACGCGTGAGCGTGTGGTCATTGTCGAAGTCGGCTCGACCTGGCTGGTGCTCGGTGTCGCGCCGGGCAGCGTCTCGGCACTCGCCGAAGTCCCGCGCCAGGCCGCTGCGCCGCAAGCCGCCGGCCCGGACCCGGCGGAAGAGGGATTCCCCGGCTGGCTGCGCAAGCTGACGCAAAGAAGATAGACGATGCTGTCGAGGCTCTTTGGTTTTGCGCTGTTGCTGTTGCCGCTGCTCGCCGACGCTCAGGTGTTGCCGGCGGTAACCAGCAGTGCGGCAGCCGGCGGCGGCACGCAATGGTCGCTGTCGATCCAGACCCTGCTGCTGCTCACCAGCCTCACCTTTCTGCCGGCGATGCTGCTGATGATGACCAGCTTCACGCGCATCATCATCGTCCTCTCGCTGCTGCGTCACGCACTGGGGACGCAGACCTCTCCGCCGAATCAGGTGATCGTCGGGCTGGCCCTGTTCCTCACCTTTTTCATCATGGCCCCGGTCACCGAGCGCATCTACAACGATGCCTATCTGCCCTTGTCGGAAAACAGGCTGAGTTTCCAGGCAGCGCTGGAAAAGGGCGCAGTACCCTTGCGCGCCTTCATGCTGAAGCAGGTTCGCGACACCGACCTGGCCACCTTCACCAAGATCGCGAAGCTGCCGGTTCCGGCCAGGGCCGACGAGATCCCCATGCGCGTGCTGATTCCCGCCTTCGTCACCTCCGAACTCAAGACCGCATTCCAGATCGGATTCATCGTCTTCATCCCCTTCCTGATCATCGACATGGTGGTGGCGTCGGTACTGATGTCGATGGGCATGATGATGATGTCGCCGGTGATCGTCGCCCTGCCGTTCAAGATCATGCTGTTCGTTCTGGTCGACGGCTGGAACCTGCTCATCGGTTCGCTGGTGCTGAGCTTCGGATAGGAAGGCCGCATGACGCCAACCACAGTCATCGAGATCGGCCGCAACGCACTCGAACTCACCCTGATGATTTCGGCCCCGCTGTTCATCGCCGCCCTGGTCACCGGCCTGATCGTCAGCATTTTTCAGGCCGCGACACAGATCAACGAAGCCACGCTGTCCTTCGTGCCCAAGCTGGTGGTGATCTTCATCACCTTGATCGTCGCCGGCCCGTGGATGATCACCATGATGACGGACTATATGCGCCGCCTCTACGAATCGATTCCGAGCATGATCGGCTGACCGGGGCAGCGCATGATTTCGATCAGCTCGGCGCAGCTCGACAGCTGGCTTGCCCTGTTCGTGTTTCCCCTGGCGCGAATCCTCGGCCTGCTGGCAAGCGCCCCGGTGTTCAACAATGCCGCACTGCCGGCACGGATGCGCCTGATTGCGGGGCTGGCTATTGCGCTGGCACTGGTACCGGCGCTGCCGCCATTGCCGGCGATTGCCGCCGGCTCGTGGATAGGACTCGCCGTCCTCGCGCAACAGATTCTCATCGGAGTTTTGCTCGGCTTCGCCCTGCGCATCACCTTTACCGCGGTCGACCTCGCCGGCGAACTGATCGGATTGCAGATGGGCTTGTCCTTCGCCACCTTCTTCGACCCCAG
>CAINHS010000080.1 GCA_903848955.1 uncultured beta proteobacterium | reverse complement strand
AGTGCGGCTCGCCGGCCCCACCATTGCGGCCTGTGCCGTGAATCGCTGTTTTTGGATTGCAGCGGCCTTGTCGCCGCTGCCCTACTGACCGGGAAACCTTATTCTCAGTTGGGGTCGCAGACCGGCTGCCCCTTGAGCGACTTGAGCTGTTCCGGTGTCGGCGCCGGCTTCATCGGATAATTGTCGATGACGCCGCCATTGATGTCACCCTTGATCTCCAGCGAGTCGCCTTTCATCGTTGCCGACGTGATCTTGGTCATCGCGCCGTGAAGCCTGTTGCAGGCTGCGATCTCGATGGCGATATTCTTCAGCACTTGCTCAAAGCTGATTGCCGGGCGGGTGGTGCGTCTTACCGGGACGGCCTCGAGAGCCGCGGCGGCGTTGAAGCTGGCGGCTGCGAGCAGCGAAGCGATCAGTATGGATTTGCGCATGACATTTTCCCGGCGGATTCGATTTTGAATGGCAATAAGCCTATGACGGCAGTTTACCCGTTTCATCCCTGATGGGGCATCCGCCACGTGGTGGCTTATCATCGTCACATGCTGACAGCCGAATCCCGCCGGGAACAATTCGCCATGATCGAGATCCGATGGCCGTGAACTTGCAACTGCTTCCCCTGCCGCAACTGTCCGGCCGCGCCTTCGCCGTCTGGCGGCGCAACTTCCTGGTCTGGAGAAAGCTCGCCATCCCGTCGCTGCTGGGCAATCTGGCCGACCCGATGATCTACCTGTTCGGCCTCGGCTACGGTCTGGGCGGCCTGCTGCCGCAGGTGGGCGGCGTCTCCTACATCGCCTTTCTCGCCAGCGGCACGGTGTGCGCCTCGACCATGAACGCGGCCTCGTTCGAAACGCTGTACTCGGCCTTCTCGCGCATGCACATACAGCGCACCTGGGAGGCGATCATGAACGCGCCGGTGACGCTGGATGACGTCATGACCGGCGAACTGCTGTGGGCGGCGGCCAAGGCCACCCTGGCCGGCAGCGCAATCCTCGTCGTCATCACCGCGCTCGGCTTCGTCGCGTCGCCGCTGGCGCTGTGGGCGCTGCCGGTGATCTTCATCACCGGCCTGGCCTTTGCCGCGCTCGGCCTGATCGTCACCGCGCTGGCCCCGTCCTACGACTTCTTCATGTACTACTTCACGCTGTTCATCACGCCCATGGTGCTGTTGTGCGGCGTGTTCTTTCCGCCCGACCAGCTGCCGCCGCTGGTGCAGGCGGTGGCGGCCTGGCTGCCCCTGACCCACTCCGTGGCGCTGGTGCGGCCGCTGCTGTTCGGCGAGATCCCGGCCGGCATCGCCGGGCACCTCGCGGCCCTGCTGGCAGTGGCGGTGATCGCCTTCTGGATCGCGCTGCTGCTGATCCGGCGCCGCCTGCTGAAGTAAAATCGAACCATGGACCTCATCATCAACGGCGAGCCGCAACAACTGCCGGCGCCCCTCTCCGTGGCCGCCCTGCTCGACGCGCGCGGCCTCAGCGGCAAGCGTGTCGCGGTGGAAAGAAACGGCGAGATCGTGGCCAAAAGCCGGCACGCGGAGACGCTGCTCGCCGCCGGCGACCGCATCGAAATTGTCGTCGCCGTCGGCGGCGGTTGAACGCTACTTCAGGACTCGAACCCATGAACCACGATTCTCTCGTCATCGCCGGCAAGGCCTATGGCTCGCGACTGCTTGTCGGCACCGGCAAGTACAAGGACTTCGCGCAGACCCGCGCCGCCATCGACGCCTCGGGCGCCGAGATCATCACCGTGGCGATTCGCCGCACCAACATCGGCCAAGAGCCGGGCCAGCCCTCGCTGTTGGAAGTGCTGCCGCCCTCGCAATTCACCATTCTGCCCAACACCGCCGGCTGCTACACGGCTGACGACGCGGTGCGCACCCTGCGCCTGGGCCGCGAACTGCTCGACGGCCATGCCCTGGCCAAGCTCGAAGTGCTGGGCGATCCGCAGACGCTGTTCCCCAACATGCCGGAAACCCTCAAGGCTGCCGCGACGCTGGTCAAGGACGGCTTCCAGGTGATGGTGTATTGCTCGGACGATCCGATCCAGGCGCGCATGCTGGAAGACATCGGCGTGGTCGCCGTGATGCCGCTGGCCTCGCTGATCGGCTCCGGCATGGGCATCCTCAATCCGTGGAACCTGCAGCTGATCATCGAGCAGTCGAAGATTCCGGTACTGGTCGATGCCGGCGTCGGCACCGCCTCCGACGCGGCGATCGCCATGGAACTCGGCTGCGACGGCGTGCTGATGAACACCGCGATTGCCGGCGCGCAGGATCCGGTAATGATGGCCGGCGCCATGAGGAAGGCCGTCGAAGCCGGCCGCGAGGCTTACCGCGCCGGGCGCATGCCGAAAAAATATTACGCAGCGACACCCAGTTCGCCCGGCGGCGGACTGATAGGCCACGGCGGCACGTGAGGCGTTTTTTCGCCGGCATCCTGTTCCCGGCCTTGCTGGCTTGCGCGCAAGCTGAGGAAACGCCCCGGGCACTGACGCCGGCCGAGGCCCGGCCCGTGCTGGAGGTCCTGCCAAAACGGCAGGGCTACGCCTTCGAGCAGCCCGGCGTGCTCATTCGCCAGCGGCTGTTCGGCCTCGCTCACGGGCTGTCGATGCTGGCGGCGGCCTGCCTCGACCTGCCCGAGCATTCACAGCCGGTACAGGATGCCTACGCTGCCTGGCATGCACGGCAGCGCAAAGCCATCGAAACCCTGCTGCATGATCTCGCCCTCTACCATTTCGGCGCGCGCGCGGCGGAGGCCCGATGGCAGGATCTGGTGCGGGCGCTTGACCTGCACGACAGCATCGACCCGGCACTGGGCCGGATCAGCTTGCAGGATGCCTGCGCCAGCCTGCCCGCGGCGATCGGCCGCCCGCGCTACGAATTCGACAAGCTGCTGGCGGAAGCCGATGCGCCTGCCGGCCCGGCCGCTGCCGCCGGCGCAGCGGCGACAGCGGACAAGGTCGACCGATGAGCGACGCCGACAGCGGCGACGCTGGCACCGGGGGCCGGCGCGGCAGCCACATCCGCAGCTTCGTCCTGCGTCAGGGGCGCGTCTCCGAGGCGCAGAAGCGCTTCCACGAGCAAGGCATGCCACGCTGGGGCCTCGCCTACCGGGCCACCGCGCTCGACCTTGACGCCGTCTATGGCCGCAGCGCGCCGCGGATTCTGGAAATCGGCTGCGGCATGGGCGAGACCACGGCCACCATTGCCGCCGGAAATCCGCAGAACGACTATCTCGGCATCGAGGTGCACACACCCGGCGTCGGCAGCCTGCTGAAGGAAATCGCCACCCGCGAACTCTCCAACCTGCGGCTGATCCAGCATGACGCCGTCGAGGTGGTGCGCGACATGATTGCGCCGGGCTCGCTCGCCGGCATCCACATCTTCTTCCCCGACCCCTGGCCGAAGAAGCGCCAGCAGAAGCGGCGCCTGATCCAGCCGGAGTTCGCCGCACTGCTGGCAACACGGCTGGCTGCGGACGGCTACCTGCATTGCGCCACGGACTGGCAAGACTATGCCATGCAGATGCTGGCGGTGCTCGCCGCCGAACCGCTGCTGGCGAACACGGCCGAGGCCTTCACGCCACGGCCGGCCTACCGGCCGCAGACCAAGTTCGAAAGCCGCGGCCTGCGGCTGGGCCACGGCGTCTGGGATGTAGTGTTCCGCCGCGTTCCCTGAACCGGCGTCAAGCCAGAAACCCGGCCAGCAACTGATTGAGAAAGCGCCGGCCGTGCAGCGTCGGCCGGATCTGCCCGCCGGTAGTCTCCAGCAAGCCCTCGTCCCGCGCCTTCAGCAGGGATGCTTCGATGACAGCCAAAGGCAGCCCGGTGCGTTCGGCAAACAGCCCGGCGGGAAAACCCTCGTTCAGCCGCAGCGCATTCATCATGAATTCGCCGGGCAGGTCGGCGGCAGCTATGGCCTGCTGCGTGCTGATGAAGTCGCCGCGGGCGGCGCCCTCCAGATAGGCGCGCGGATTGCGGTGCCGCGCCTCGCGCCGGATCGTCTCGTGGTTCGACAACTTGCTGTGCGCGCCGGCGCCGATACCGAGGTAATCGCCGAAATGCCAGTAGTTCAGGTTGTGCCGGCAGCGCTCGCCAGATCTGGCAAAGGCCGATGTCTCGTAGTGCCCGAATCCGGCCGCGCCCAGTGCCGCTTCGACCATCTCCTGCATGTCGGCGGCGAGGTCATCGTCAGGCAGCGGCGGCGGCGAATGGTGAAAAGGCGTGTTCGCTTCCAGGGTCAGGTGGTAGGCCGAAATGTGGCCGACGCCGGCCGCGATCGCCATGCCGATGTCCTGCCCGGCGGCAGCCAGCGTTTGCCCCGGCAGCGCGTACATCAGGTCGAGATTGACGCGCTCGAAGTGCCGCAGCGCCATGTCGATGGCGCGCCGCGCCTCGGCGCTGTCATGGATGCGGCCCAGCGCCTGCAGCTTGGCGTCGTCGAAGCTTTGCACGCCGATGGACAGGCGATTCACTCCGGCGGCGCGGAAGGCGGCGAACTTCGCCGCCTCGGCGGTGCCGGGATTGGCTTCGAGCGTAATCTCGGCACCCGGATGCAACGGCAGGCGCATGCGGATGGCGGCCAGCAACTCTTCGGCGGTTTCTCCGCGCATCAGGCTGGGCGTGCCGCCGCCGATGAAGACGCTGATCACCGGCCGGTTCCAGATCTGCGGCAGGGCGGCTTCGAGATCGGCGATCAGCGCCGCGAGGTAAGCAGGCTCGTCGACCTCGCCGCGGCTCTCGTGCGAATTGAAATCGCAGTAGGGACACTTCTTCACGCACCACGGCCAATGCACGTACAACGCCAGCGGCGGCGGGGCCGCCAGCCCGGAGCCGGCCCCAGCCGGCGCCCGCGGCAACGAGGCAACGGGGATTATGGGAATCACATGCCGAGCCGCAGACGCTCGATGAGTTGCGCCAGCGCCTTGCCGCGATGCGAACAGCGGTTCTTCTCTTCCTGCGGCAGTTCGGCAGCGGTGCAGCCGGTGCCGGGTACCAGGAAGTACGGGTCGTAGCCGAAGCCGCCGGCGCCGCGCGGCGTGTCGATGATCTCGCCGTGCCATTCGCCTTCGGTGACCACCGGCTGAGGATCGTCGGCATGGCGCATCAGCACCAGCACCGCGACGTAATGCGCGCGGCGGTCGCCGACGCCGGCCAGAGCCGCCAACAGCCTGGCGTTGTTGCGCGCATCGGACTTCGGCTCGCCGCCATAGCGGGCCGAGAAAACGCCCGGCGCGCCGCCCAGGGCGGTGACGCACAGCCCGGAATCATCGGCCAGCGCCGGCAGGCCGGTGAGGCGCGCGGCGTGGCGCGCCTTGGCGATGGCGTTCTCGACGAAGGTGACATGCGGCTCGTCGGCTTCCGGCACGTCGAAGGCCGACTGCGGCAGGACTTCAAAATCGAAGGGCGCCAGCAGTTGGCCGAATTCGCGCAGCTTGCCGGCGTTGCCGGACGCAAGGATGAGCTTTTTCATGACGGGCAACCCCTTTGAACCACGGCGACACGGCGAACACGGCGCAAGCACCAGCATTTCGCCGTGCTCGCCGTGTCGCCGTGGTAAATGTCTTTCTTCAATCCGGTTCTGCCAGTGCCGACTTCTGCGCCGTAATGATGTCGCTGATGCCGGCTGCGGCGAGTTCCAGCAGCGCATCGAGTTCCGCCCGCGAAAAGGGCGCGCCTTCCGCCGTGCCCTGCACTTCGATGATGCCGCCGCCCGCCGTCATCACCACGTTCATGTCGGTATCGCAGCCCGAATCCTCACCGTAGTCGAGATCAAGCAGCGGCAGGCCGCCAACGATGCCGACCGAGACGGCGGCGACCAGTTCGCGCATCGGATGGCGCGCCAGCTTGCCGCCGGCGACCAGCGTGGACAGGGCGTCGTGCAGCGCCACGCAGGCGCCGGTGATGGAAGCGCAGCGGGTGCCGCCGTCGGCCTGCAGCACGTCGCAATCGAGCGTGATCTGGCGTTCGCCAAGCGCCTTCAGGTCGGTCACGGCGCGCAGGCTGCGGCCGATCAGGCGCTGAATTTCCTGGGTGCGGCCCGACTGCTTGCCCTTCGCCGCTTCGCGCGCCGTGCGGGTGTTGGTCGAACGCGGCAGCATGCCGTACTCGGCCGTCACCCAGCCGGAGCCCTTGCCGCGCAGAAAGCCGGGCACCGACTCCTCGACGCTGGCGGTGCACAGCACCCGGGTGGCGCCGAATTCGACCAGCACGCTGCCTTCCGCGTGCTGCGTGTAATGACGGGTGATTGCGAGTTTGCGCAACTGTGATACGGCGCGGTCGAGGCGTTGAGGCGGGCGGGTCATGAGGAGGCTCCGGTTGGGTTGTGCGGCGTTGCGTTCAGCGGCGAATCCCGGCATCGCCGGCTTGCCAGTGCATCGCGATCAGGGTCAGGTTGTCGGCCCCGGGACCGGCGGCGTGTTCGGCGGCATCAAGCAGATGCGGCACCGTGGTGGTGACCGGCGCACGTCCCAGTTCCGCCACCAGCGTGTCGCCCAGGGGCGACCAGGCGCCGTCGGAGCACAAGGCGATCAGATCGCCATGCTGCAGGGCTATGCCCGGCGAAACTTCGATCTGCGGCGCGACGTCGCCGCCAAGGCAGCTGAAAATCCGGTGGCGCATCGGGTGGCTGGCGGCTTCGGCCTGACTGATGCTGCCTTCATCGATCATGCGCTGCACGAAGCTGTGATCGCGCGTCTGCGCCGCCCGGGCCGGGCCCCGGGACTGGCCGTGGATCAGGTACAGGCGCGAATCGCCGGCATGCGCCCAACTGGCGCGGCCGTCCTGCACCACGCAGACGATGCAGGTGGTGCGCGGCGCAGCGTGGGGCGGAATGCGGCATTCGGCGGCATAGCGGACGATGCTCTGGTGCGCCCGGTCCAGTGTCAGGGCCAGAAAGCGCGCAGGATCGTCCAGACGCGTCTTCGCCTCGCTGAGAAAATGCCCGGTCACGCTGTCAATGGCAAGCTGTGCCGCCACCTCGCCCTGCAGATGGCCGCCCAGACCGTCGGCCACCACCATCAACACCGCGTCTTCGGTGGCCCGCCAGGCGGCACGATCCTGGTTTATCCGGCGACCGCCGATGCGGCTGTCCTGGGCGATGGTGTAATGCACTACCAGTCACGCAGGCCGAAACGCCAGAGCCATGATCCCGGCGGCTTGTCGGCGGGCGGTTCGGCATCGAGCGCAGCCTGCAGGGCGCGGGCATGCTGCGGTCGCCGCGCCGGATCAAGGCGCAGGCAGTCGTCTATGGTCGTCAGCAGACGCGGCGAATAGTCATCGGCGCCGCGTTGCCGGGCCGGCAGCAGTTGGTCGTCGATCAGCCGCCCGTCGGCCGCCTGCGGCGCGGCGCCGGTGAGAGCGGCATACATGCAGGCGCCCACGGCATAGATGTCGGTCCATGGTCCCAGCGTGAACTTGCCGTGGTACTGCTCGGGCGCGGCGTAGCCCGGCGTGTACATTGCCCGCGGCTCGGGCGGGCCGATGTCCAGGGCGTAGCGCGCGGCGCCGAAATCGAGCAGCACGGGACTCTCGTCGGTGCGCAGCCAGATGTTTGCCGGCTTGATGTCAAGATGCAGCAAGCCCCGGCCATGCACCTCGCCGAGGCCGTCAAGCAGGCCGCTGAACATCTTGCGCAGAAAGGCCTCGGACAGGCGGCGCTTGTGCTTGTGAATCTGGTCGCGCAAGGTACGGCCGGTCTCGAAACGCATGACAAGATATGCGGTGCCGTTGGCGCGGAAGAAATTCAGCACGCGCACCACGTTGGGATGATTCAGGCCGGTGAGCGCCCGTCCTTCCTCGAAAAACAATTGCAGACCGTGATTGAACTCCGCCTGAAATTCCGCCGGAATGGTCGGCCCCAGTTCGCCTTCGCCGCGCAGCGCCAGGGCATTCGGCAGATATTCCTTGAGCGCCACCGGCGTCCCCGCCGCATCGTGTGCCAGATAAACGATCGAGAAGCCGCCCGCCGACAGTTGTCGCTCGATGCGATAGCCTTCGAGTTCGGTGCCGGGCGGCAGGGCAGGATTGGTTTGAGTGACCACGGAAAGGGGGCGGGGACGGGAAAGCGGACGGTTGATATACTGCCTTGATTTTCCTTGTTCGCCCTGCCGCTGTAAACAACTGCTTTTACGGGGTGCCAGGGCAACATCGGCGGAGACTCCCCAACACCATGATCTACAGCATGACAGGCTATGCCGCTGCCAGCCGCGACCTCGGCAGCGCAGTGATGAACATCGAAATCAAGAGCGTCAATTCGCGCTACCTGGACATCAGCTTTCGCCTCAGCGAAGACTTGCGCTTTCTCGAAATGCCGCTGCGCGAGAAGATCACCGCATGTGTCGGGCGCGGCAAGATCGAATGTCGCGGTTATTTGCAGGCGCAGCCGGCGCAAGGCGCGGCGGCGCGCGAGCGGGCGCCGGATCCGGCACTGCTGGCCGAACTGGGCAAACTCGATGCCGGCGTGCGCAGCTTCCTGCCGCAGGCCGCACCACTGTCGGTGGCCGAGGTGCTGCGCTGGCCCGGCGTGCTGGCCGACGATTCGCTCACCCCGCAACAACTGCAGGCCGCCGCCCAGGAACTTTTCGCCGTGCTGCTGGATGACTTCATCGCCAGCCGCGAACGCGAGGGTGCCAAGCTGGCCGATGTGCTGCGCGACCGGGCCGCCCGCATGCGTGAGCAGATCCGCGCCGCCGAGCCGCTGCTGCCGGCCGCGCTGGCCGCCTACCGCGAACGTCTGGCGACAAAACTGCGCGAAGCCGTGGCGAATCTCGACGAGGAACGCATCCGCCAGGAAGTCGGCGTGTTTGCCGCCAAGATCGATGTCGCCGAGGAAATCGCGCGGCTCGTCACCCACATGGACGAACTCGAGCGCGTGCTGAAGAAGGGTGGCACTGTCGGCAAGCGCCTGGATTTCCTGATGCAGGAACTCAACCGCGAAGCAAATACCCTGTCCTCGAAATCGGTCTCGGGCGAAGTCACCGGCATCGCGCTGGAACTGAAACTGCTGATCGAGCAGATGCGGGAGCAAGTACAGAATTTAGAGTAGCTGCAGAGCAAATCCGGAAGCCTGACAAATCCGACCTGGAATAGCCGGGCCTTGCGCTGAACATGCCGGCCGAATACTTCATCACGATCCATGCCGCCGCCCCGCCCAAGCCACCGCCCGGGGCGCCCTGCAACGGTTGCGGCGCCTGCTGCGCGGCAGAGCCCTGCCCGCTCAGCCGCTTCCTGCTTGGCCACCGGCGGGGAGCCTGCCCGGCGCTGATATGGCGCGATGATGAGGAGCGCTACTTCTGCGGCATGGTGCTGGCACCGGCCGACCATCTGCGCTGGCTGCCGCGGCTGCTGCAGGCGCCGGCCGGCCGCCTCTGCCGGCGCTGGATAGCGGCCGGCAGAGGCTGCGACTTCGATGCCGAGATCAAGGCCGCATGAAAGCGCGCACGGCTTCAGCCGGCGGCGGCCCGGCATGGAAGCGCGTCGCGCCGTCGGCGGCAATCAACGCGACGTAGGGCGTCAACCCGCGCCAGTCCGGATTCACTCTGAAACGCAGCGCCATGGCGTCGCCGTCAAAGACGTACAAGGCATTGGCCCGGCGGTAATGGCCATTTGTGCGCAGCGCCTCTTCCTGTCCGGCCCCGTCCATCACCACCACCACGAGGCGGGCCCTGGAACCGGACTTGCGTATTGCGGCGGCCAGGCTGTCGATCACCGCGGGGCAATGCGCGCAGTCGCTGGTCGAGAACACCACCGCCATCGGTCGCAGGGGCGAACGGCCGAGTTCGTTCCAGGTGTCCGCGCCGAAAGGCAGAATGGTCTGCGGCGCGGCAAATGCCGGCATGGCCGGCGCAAGCAGGGCGAGCAGCAGGACGAGATGGCGCGCGGCGCGCTCAAGGAGGTATTGGCAGGACATGGATTTCCTTTGCGGTGCGCCACAAGACGCGGATGCCCGCGGCCGTCGCCAACAGGCGCGGGTGATCGTTTTCCCCGGTGCTGGCGGCCAGCTCGCGCAGTTCGAAATGAGCGCCTTCGTCTGCCGACACCCAGGCCCGGAGCCTTGTCTGCGCACCGTCGTAGCTGCGCCAGGCGATCGCCACCTGCCTGCCGGATGTCACGACATCGGCATGCTCGGCGCGCGCATCTGGAAGTTCCTGCACCTCGCCCTGCGGTCTTCCTGCAGCCGAGAGGCGACCGTAGCGGACGGCGGCACGGCCGGCCTTTTCGCCGAACCATACGGCGTGGTACCCCCCCTGCAGCGCCGCGGCGAGACCCGGTCCATGGTGCGGGCAGGCATCCAGCTTCCAGTCGTCGAAGCTGGCGCGCAGCGGTCCTTTCGCTGCTTCGCCCAATATGGCAAAGGCATGATCACGGATGTTGGGCGCGAACACATGGCGCCACAGCGCCGCCATGCCTCCTTCCGCTGTCGGCGCCAGCGCGATGCGGCAGCATTCGCAACTGTGATCCGCCACCTTGATGTCGGGACCGAAGCTGAGCCCGGCGTCGCGCGATTCGTTGCGGTAGATGGCGGCACCGGCATAGGCGCCGCTCCTGCCCGGGCCTTCGCCGGCGTTGCGCGCGGCAAGCACCTGGTCGCGCTTGTCGATCCAGACGGTATGCAGCACGCCGTTGCGGTCGAAGCCCATCGACTCGAAGCGATGGGTAATCACCTGCCGGTCGCCATGCACCGTCACGGGCGCGGAAAAGCTCCGGCCGCCATCCGTCGAGCGCAGCATGCGGATCTCGCCGCTATAGGGCTTGGCCAGCGGTTGCGTGTAGGAGATGACAAGCTGGTTGTCCGGCCCGAAAGCGATCTTGGGGCGGTTCTCGCCATCCGCCGCCACCTTGTCGCTGCCGATGTCGGGCAGGCGGGCTTCGCTCCACTTGAGTCCGAAGTCCGCGCTCGACTGCACAAACAGCCTGCCGTCGGAATTCAGCCCGACCAGCCACAGCAGTCCGTCAGGGGAAACCGCTGCCCCGATCGACAATCCCGACCTGGCGGCCGGGGCCGCTCTGGCCGCCGCCTGTGGCGGATCGCCATGCACTTCATGGGCGGCGAGGCCCGCCGCCCATGCCAAAGCCATCGCCGCGATGAAGGTCCTCACCATTTGGCTTCGACGCCGGCAAACACGGTTCGCGGCAGGCCGGGCGACAAAGTCGGCGCTGCCGCCGTGCCTCCCGCGCTGTCGGCATAGCGCTTGTCAGCCAGGTTGATGACGCGCGCGGATAGCGACATCCCCTTGGACAATTCATGGCTGGCACGCAGGTTCCATAGCTCGTGCCCGGCATACTTCCCCGTGTTCGCTGCATCGAGCCAATAGGACCCCGTTTTCACCCACTCGACCTGGGCTGTGGTTGCCGCCACCGGCGTCCAGGTAAGGCGCACGTTGCCCAACTGCCTGGGGGCCGATTCGATTTCCTTGCCGTTCAGGTTGGCGCCGGCAAACTGGTTGGTAATCCATGTTTCATAGGTATGCCTGGCATACGAATAGGCTACATCCAGTCGCCATTGCGGGCCGAATGCCTTGCCCAGTCCCAACTCCACGCCTTGATGCCGGGTGCTGCCGTTGTTGGTGGAAATCGTGGTCTGGTTGAGGGCGTCACGCTGGCTGAGAATGTCGTTATCCTTTCTGAGTGAATAGGCCGTCACGTCATACTGCCAGCCGCCGCCATCGCCGCGCAAGCCGAGTTCGTACTGCTCGGCCTCGATAGGCTTGAGTTGCAGCGCGTCGGTCGCCTTGGTGCGCCCCAGCGCCAATGTCGTATCGTGCCCGGCGCGAAACAGATTGCCTTCACCCGGCGCGCGGAAGCCCTGATTGTAGGAAGCATAGATGTGAGCCGCGGGGCTCAACGCGAAGTTCGCGCCCAGCTTGGGGCTGGCCCTGGAAAATGTCAGGGTGGCGCCTGCATTCTGCCAGTAATGCCTGGTGCCATAAACCATATCGCCGGCGGCGAGATTGTTGCTCGCCTTGTAGCTCATCGTGTCGTAACGCACGGCGGCCGTCAGGCGCAGGGCTTCAAGCGGTGAAACCTCAAAATGCAGGTAGGGCGAAGCGCTTTGATAGGTGACGGCGTAATCGTAGATGCGCGGACCCAGGGCATAGCAGGTGAATTTCTGAGCACTGGTCGCCGTGCCGGCGACGTTGCATCCGGTGAAATCCAGCGCGTCCTCGCTGCGCTTGCCCGGGCTGTAGTCATAATCAAGGCCGGCAATCAAGCGCGGACGCAGTGCGCCGGGGAAGTCCTTGCGCCATTTCAGGAGGAAGCCCAGCGAGCTCACGTCGGTCTTCTCGATCCGCGGATCGCCGCTCGCCGCGGTACTGAAGTTGTAGGCGCCGTTGAGGTCCATGTAGTTGTGCCGGAAATAAGGCGTAATCGAGACCAGCCCGTTGTCGCCGAGATCCTTGTCCAGGTTGCTTGACAGCCGCAGTGCTTCAACCTTGCGGTAGGCCACGGATCGCGCATTCACGGTGGGCGTATTTTCGTACTCGAAAGGCGTCAGCGCGGAGTTCGCTCCGGTCTGCTGATCGATTCTGGCATAGCCGAGAATGGTCTTCAACGCGGTGTCGCCATCGGGCGCATGATCCCAGCGCAGATTGACGCTCTGCCGCTCATACGCGGTATGCTCGCGCCAGCCGTCGGTGTGCGAGACATTCAGGTCGGCGCGCAGTGCGCCCATGGTCTGCCGCCCGGTGTCGGCGCTGCCCAGCAGGCGATACCAGCCATGGCTGCCGTACTCCGCCGACAGGGCGGCACCAGCCTGCCGCGCCGGCGGATTGGTCAGGATGTTTATCGTGCCGCCGATCGCATCAGAGCCGTAGAGCGCCGAGCCGATACCCTTCACCACTTCGACGCCTCCGGCCTGAGGGAGATTGATTTCATAGAGGGCGTTGTGGTTGAAGAAACCGGTGGCGCGCACAGGGATGCCGTCTTCCAGATACAGGTACACGGGGTCGGTGCCGATCTTCTGGCGAATGCCCGTGGTATGGCCTTCGCCGTTGGTTACGTTGATCGAAACTCCGGGAATCTGCCCCAGCAGTTGCTGCGGATGCGACGGTGCAGCCCGCCTTATGGCACTGTTTTTGATGACGCCGACCGCTGCCGGCGATTCCGACAGTGGTGTCGCCTCGCGGGTACCGGTGACGGTTATCGTATCGGCTTGCGATGCCTCGTCGGCAGCCTGCGCGGCAGGATTGACAGCCAGGGCAAGCCAGCCAAGTGCGAGCGCGACGGCCCGCTGATGCTCGCCCGGGCGGGGCGATGAAGTACCAGACATGTGAATCTCCTGAATATGAGTGAGGCCCGGACCGATGCCCGGGATCAGACTGCGGGTTGCCGTTCAGGAGATGGCGGGCGGTGCGCGCGATTGCGGCGAAGTGCAAGCCTGGCACAGGGATGGGGCGGTGACAGGGGAACAGAAATATGCCGCACCGGCGTCTGCCGCCGGGGAAAAATCCAGGGCCACCGTCGGCAGGACGAAGTGGCCGGCGTGATTCAGACAGAAGGGGCAATGCCCGGACAGTATTCCCTGGTGCTCGCCGGAGTGGCTTGCCGGCGCCGGTGCCGGCCGGACTTGCACGCCGGCGGGGGTGCAGATCTCGGTCCATGGCACCGGCTGTTGTCGCGATGCCGCCAGCGCCTGCGAAATTCCGGGCGCAAGCGCCACCAGCAGGATCGCAAAAAGCGCGATCCATGCCGTGAAACGACGGCCGTGACGGGCAAGCTTCATCGCCTGTGCCGCAGTCCGGTCAATGCTTCGAGTGGTCCATGCCGCCCATTGCGCCCATGCCGCCGCTGCCTGCCAGCGGCTTTACCGAGACCTTGATCTCGATGCTGCTGCGCTTCTTGTCCTTGTCTTCGACGACCAGCGTCAGCGGCACGGTATCGCCTTCCTTCATCTGCTGCTTCAAGTCCATCAGCATGATGTGATAGCCGCCGGGCTTGAGCTCGACTGTCTTGCCGGCAGGAAGATCGAGGCCTTTGGCCAGGGCGCGCATTTTCATCACATCCTTTTCCATGGTCATTTCATGAACCTCGACCACGCCGGCGACCGGTGACTTGGCTTCCATCAGGCGCGCATCCTGCGCCGAAGTGATCTGCATGAAGGCGCCGGTCGCCTTCATCGCCGGAACGGTGGCACGCACCCAGGGGTCCTTGACCGTGACCTGGGCCATGACGGGAAAGGCGGCAAAAATCAGTGCGGCTAAAGTAATGCGTTTCATGCGAACTCCTTGGGGGTGGTTGGAAAAATGGTTGGCACTAGCATGCGGATGCTGCGCCGGCGTCGGGGAAAACCAGACCGAGGCGGCGACCGTGGCGCTGCAGCAGGCCCGTTCGGCGCAGGTGGCTCATGGCGCGGGACACGGTTACTTCGGTGAGGTTGGTAATCGCCGCCATGTCCTTGAGGCCGGGAATCGCGATTTCCCTGCGGCCGTCGTCACGCTCGCGCGCTAGCAGCAGACACAACTGGCGGACCCGCTCGAATGCCTCGCCCGCGCGCAGCGCCAGCACATCGGCGGCCCGGCGCTCGGCGGCGGCCAAGGTGCGCAGCAGGCTCTCGCCGGAGGGGGCCTTGTCGGCCGAAAGCCAGGGCTCCAGCTCGCAGTCGGCGATGGCGCAGGCCTCGAAGCTATATTGCCCGAACAGCAGGGTTTCGGCGCCGATGACATCGCCCTGCAAGGCAAGGCCGGCGAAGCTGCGTCCTTCGCCGGTGATTCGGTCGAGGCGGACGGCACCGCTCTTGACGCGCCAGGCGATGCCTTCCGTGCCTGCGGCGTAGATGCGCTGGCCGATGGTGATCTTGTGTGCCTGCACAGTCGGCGCCGCTGTCGCGGACGCCGGTGTCGCGATGACTGCTTGCATCATCCTGCTCCTCGTTCCTCGTCGAAGCGCCCCTGCTGTTGGAGCGCGAAATTTCACACCGCGGTGGCGGTGAAATGCGGAGGGGTCAGACGAGGGGCGGGCCGCGCGGCGGGTGCGACACCCGGGCAATGACAGCCGGCGGTATGGAGGGAGCTGCGAAAAAAAGCCCTGAAAAAGTCGGCGCCGGCGGCACGCCGAGCACGGCATCAGCCGTCAGCAGCGGCGCGCTGGCGCCACAAAGCTTGCAGCAGCCGTGCCGGCTGTCGTCAGCGGGCGACGTATCAGCCGGCTGCCCGCCCGGAACCGGCTTGGTCAGTCCCTTGCTGGTGCAGATCTCCGCACGAAATCCGCCACCGGCAGATGTTTCGTGCATCAGCCCGATTGCAGCAAAGGCATGCATTGCCATCGCAAGCAGGCCCGCGGCGAACAGCCAGGCAGCACGATGGCGAAACGAAGTGGAGTGAGCGGATCGAAGCATGGGCCGCGTATATTAATATAGTTACACTTCGCGTAGCATTGATCTGGCTCAAGAACGAAAAATCCATGATTGCCGGTACCCTGTTCATCGTTGCGGCGCCTTCCGGCGCCGGCAAGACCACGCTGGTGGGCCGCCTGTTGGCGGAAGATCCGCACGTGCAGCATTCGGTCTCCTTCACCACCCGCGCCCCGCGCCCCGGCGAGCAGAGCGGCCGCGAATACCAGTTCATCGACGTGCAGCGCTTTCTCGCCATGCGCGAGCGCGGCGAGTTCGCCGAATGGGCCGAGGTGCATGACAATTTTTACGGCACCTCGCGCACCTGGCTCGAGCAGCGCATGCAGGAAGGCTGCGACATGCTGCTGGAAATCGACTGGCAGGGCGCACAGCAAATGCGCCGGCAGTTTCCCGAGGCCGTCAGCGTTTTCATCCTGCCGCCGTCGATCGCCGAACTGGAGCAGCGGCTGCGCCGCCGCGGCGCGGATAGTGAAGATGTCATAGCGCGCCGGGTGGCCGGCGCCCTGGGCGAAATGCGTCACGTGGATGAGTTCGATTTTGTTATAATCAACAATGACTTGGATGTGGCGCTCGGCGAGCTCAAAGCCGCCGTGCGTGCGTCGCGTCTGCGTTTCTTGCGTCAGCGCGCCCGATATCCCGACGTTTTCCGTTTTCTTGATCAGGACTGAACCCCATGGCCCGTGTCACCATCGATGATTGCATCAAGCTCATTCCCAACCGCTTTCAACTCACTCTGGCGGCGACTTATCGTGCCCGCCAACTGACGCTGGGCAGCACGCCGCAAGTCGATCCCGGACGCGACAAGCCGACCGTAGTGGCCCTGCGCGAAATCGCCGCCGGCAAGGTGGGTATCGAAGTTCTCTCCCGGCCGCAGTCGTAACAGTCATGCGAACGGGGTGAAACGTGACGGCGATCGTGCCACCCCCCGCTGCCGCTTCTGCCGCCACGCCCGCCGTTTCTCTTGACCCCGGCGTAGTGCCGGGCGCCTTTGACGAGCCGCCGCTGATTTCGGCGGACATGCATCCGCCGGTCGATCTCGCCGAAGACCTGGAACACTTCAACGCCCGGCTCGCCACCTACCTGAAGCCGGAGGACATCACCCGCGTCGGCGCCGCCTATGTCTTTGCCAACGCCGCCCATCGCGGCCAGATGCGCATCAGCGGAGCGCCCTACATCTCGCATCCGCTGGCGGTGGCCGAAACGCTGGCCGGCTGGCATCTCGACCCGCACGCCCTGATCGCCGCGCTGCTGCACGACGTCATGGAAGACACGGCGATCACCAAGGAGCAGATCGCCGAACGCTTCGGCAAGGTCGCCGCCGAACTGGTCGATGGCGTCTCCAAGCTCGACCGCATCGAACACCAGAGCTTCGAGGAAGCCCAGGCCGAGAACTTCCGCAAGATGCTGCTGGCCATGGCGCGCGACGTGCGCGTGATCCTGATCAAACTGGCCGACCGCCTGCACAACATGCGCACGCTGGACGCAATGCGGCCCGAAAAGCGGCGCCGGATCGCGCGCGAAACGCTGGAAATCTATGCCCCGATCGCCAATCGCCTGGGCCTCAACGCGCTCTATCGCGAACTGCAGGAACTGGCCTTTCGCCATGCCCACCCGCTGCGCTACCGCGTGCTGTCGAAGGCGGTCAAGGGTGCGCGCGGCAACCGGCGCGAAGTGGTCGGCAAGATCCTCGAAGCGATCCGCAAGGCACTGCCGGCGGCCGGCATCGATGCCGAAGTCGCGGGCCGCGAAAAGCATCTCTATGGCATATATCGCAAGATGCGCGAAAAGCGCCTGAGCTTTTCGCAGGTGCTGGACATCTACGGCTTCCGCATCATCGTCAAGGATCGCCCCACCTGCTACCTGGCATTGGGCGCGCTACATGCGCTGTACCAGCCGGTGCCGGGCAAGTTCAAGGACTACATCGCCATCCCCAAGCCCAACGGCTACCAGTCGCTGCACACCACCCTGATCGGTCCCTTCGGCACGCCGGCGGAAATCCAGATCCGCAATGCCGACATGCACCATATCGCGGAATCCGGCGTTGCCTCGCACTGGCTGTACAAGGACGAAACAACGATCGACCAGCTGCAGAAGAAGACCCACAAGTGGCTGCAATCGCTGGTCGAACTGCAATCAACCAGCGGCGACTCCTCGGAGTTCCTGGAACACGTCAAGGTCGACCTGTTTCCCAGCGAAGTCTACGTCTTCAGCCCCAAGGGCAAGATTTTCGCCCTGCCGCGCGGCTCGACCCCGGTCGATCTGGCCTACGCCGTGCATACCGACATCGGCGACCGCTGCATCGCCTGCCGCATCAATTTCGAAACCATGCCCTTGCGCACCGAACTGCGCAACGGCGACCGCGTCGAGATCATCACTGCGCCGAACGCCGTGCCCAGTCCGGCCTGGCTCGCCTACGTCAAGAGCGCGCGGGCGCGCTCCAAGATCCGCCACTTTCTCAGTACGCAACAGAATGCCGAATCGGCGGCGCTCGGCGAACGCCTGTTGGCGCATGCCTTGCGCGATCTCGGGCTGGCTCTGGCCAAACTGCCGGCGCAGGCGTGGGACCGCTTCAAGAGGGCATCGGGCGCCCGCTCGCAGCGCTCCGTGCTGGCCGACATCGGTCTCGGCAAGCGTTTGCCGGCGATCGTCGCGCGACGTCTGGCCGAAGGCGTCGCAACCGACGCTGCAAGCGCGGCGCCCGCCGGGCACACCCAGCCCGCCGTCCTGATCCACGGCGCGGAGGGCGTCGCGGTAAGGCTCGGCAACTGCTGCCGGCCGATTCCCGGCGACCCCATCGTCGGTCTCATCCGCAAGGGCCAGGGCCTGGTGGTGCATACGCACGACTGCCCGACCATCGCCAAGGTGCGCAGCGAGCGCGGCAACTGGGTCGACGTCGAATGGGAAGCCGACATCACCGGCATGTTCGAGGCCAGCATCCGTGTCGTCGTCCATAACGTGCGCGGCGTCCTGGCCCGGCTCGCCGCGGGGATTGCCGAGGCCGACTCCAACATCGTCAATATCAGCATGGACGAGGATACCGGCGAAGCCACCACGCTGTTCTTCACCCTGCAAGTGACAGACCGCATCCATCTCGCCCGCATCCTGCGCTCGCTGCGGCGCGTACCGGAAGTGGTGCGCATCACCCGTTACGTCGATTCAAAACACTAAACCAAAGGAAGAAATCCCATGGCACTCTACGAATCCGAGCACACTAAATTCATGCGCGAATGGATGGCAAAGCACCCCGAGGAACTGCAGCAGCAGAAGCAAGGGCGAGCCCTGTGGTGGGACAAAGCGCCGCGGACGCTGCAGGCGATGCAGGACGACGCCAGCGCGACAGTGCCGGGCAAGGCCTACTACTACGACGCCAACTGACAGGCGCGGCGCAAGCGCGCCGCCACCGGTGGCGCCCTAGCGCGCCATCATGTTGTTCATTTCGATGATCGGCATCAGCACCGCCAGGACAATGGTCAGAACGACCACGCCCATGCCGACGATGAGAGCCGGCTCGATCAGGCCGCCGAACCAGCGCAGGCGGATATCCAGTTCATTCTGCAACTGACGCGAGGCGTGGCGCAGCAGGCCCGACAGATCGCCGCCGAGCTCGCCGTTCGAGATGAAGTGGATCAGCAGCGGCGGGAAGCGGTTTTCAACCGTCAGGGCGCGACCCAGCGGCGCGCCTTCGCGCACGCGCTTGGCGGCGCTGTCGATGGCCTCGCGGAATATTTCGGCGCCGGCGCCCTCGGCGGCAGTGGCGAGCGCCTTCAGCATCGGCACGCCGCCGGCCAGCATGATGGCGAGCGTGCTGGCAAAGCGGGCGCCGGCATCGAGCCGGAACAAGCGGCCGATGACCGGCAGACCGAGCATCCACAGTTGCATCCGGCGCCGCGGTTGCGGCAGGCGATAGGCGCGGCGCAGGCCGAAAACAACGATCACGATCGCCATTGCCAGCCAGGGCCAGGCCTCGCGCAGAAAGGCCGATGCCGACAGCAGCGCACGCGTCAGCAGCGGCAGCTTCTGCCGCGTCTGGGTGAATACCTCGGCCACCTGCGGCACGACATAAATCATCAGGCCGCCGATCACCAGGGCCGCCACCGCCGTCACTACCGCGGGGTAGAGCAGGGCCAGGGCAAATTTCTGGCGCACCGCCTCGCGGCTCTCCAGATGGTCGGCCAGTTCGTTCATCACGCGCGGCAGATCGCCGGCGTCTTCGCCGCCGCGAATCAGGGCGCGATACAGATCGGGGAAGGCCTTCGGGTAGCGCGACATGGCCTGCGCCAGGCTGTGGCCGGCGCGGACTTCGGCGCGGGCTCCGGCCAGAATCTCGCGCAGCTTCAAGGACTCGGTCTGCGCCACCAGCGCATCCAGCGCGCGCTCGGCCGTCATGCCGGAGGCCAGCAGCGCCGAATACTGGCGGGTGATCAGCGCCAGATCGGCGGCCGAGACCGCGTGGCGGGTGGCGCTGCCGCTCACGTTCTCGTCGCTCAGCAGGGCCACCGACACCGCGGTCAGGTCACGCTGGCGCAGCAGGGTCCTGACCGCGCGCGGCGATTCGGCTTCGAGAATGCCCTGCTCTTCGCGGCCGTCCAGCGTCGCAGCTTCGTAGCGATAGGCCGGCACGTTGTCGCCCGAAAATCAGTCGCGCGTGACGCGCAGCAATTCCGCGACGGAGGTGGTGCCGTCGGCGATCCAGCGCAGCCCGTCCTCGCGCAGCGTCACCATGCCCTTTTCATGGCCGTACTGGCGGTAGGCAGTCTCCCCGGCGCGTTCGTGAATCAGCGCACGCAGGGGTTCGTCCACCTGCAGCAGCTCATAGATTCCGGTGCGGCCGCGGTAGCCGGTCTGCGCGCAGGCGCTGCAACCCGGCGCCTCGAACGAGGCCACGGCGCGCAACTGATGGCGCTTCAGCTCGGCCTTGCCGATCTTGTCCTTCTTGCGGCAAGCCGGGCACAGGCGGCGCACCAGGCGCTGGGCCATCACCCCCAGCAGCGACGAAGCCAGCAGGAAGGGCTCGATGCCCATGTCGCCAAGACGGGTGACGGCGCTGGCGGCGTCGTTGGTATGCAGCGTTGCCAGCACCAGGTGCCCGGTGAGCGAGGCCTGCACCGCGATCTGCGCCGTTTCGAGGTCGCGGATTTCCCCGATCATGATGACATCGGGATCCTGGCGGAGGATGGAACGCAAGGCGCGGGAAAAAGTCAGGTCGATGCGCGGGTTGACCTGGGTCTGGCCGATTCCGGTGAGCTCGTACTCGATCGGATCCTCGACCGTCATGATGTTCAGCTGGGTGGCGTCAAGCCGCGACAGCGCGGCGTAAAGCGTGGTGGTCTTGCCCGAGCCGGTCGGCCCGGTGACCAGCAGGATGCCGTGCGGCTGCTTGATGAGATTGTCCAGCTGCTTCAGGGTCGGCTCGGACATGCCGAGCTGCGGCAGGTCGAGCCGGGTGTTGTCCTTGTCCAGCAGGCGCAACACTGCGCGTTCGCCCTGCGCCGCGGGCAGGGTGGATACCCGCACATCGACCGTCCTCCCGGCCAGGCGCAATGAAATGCGGCCGTCCTGCGGCAAGCGCTTTTCGGCAATGTCGAGGTTGGCCATCACCTTGATGCGCGAGACCAGGGCGGCGTGCACGCTGCGCGGCGGACTGACGATGTCGCGCATCACGCCGTCGATGCGGAAACGCACCACAGAGCGCTCGACATAGGGCTCGATGTGGATGTCGGAGGCGCCCTCGCGCAAGGCCTGCGTCAGCAGCGCGTTGATCATGCGGATGATGGGCGCGCCGTCCTGGCTGTCGAGCAGGTCGAGCGTCTGCGGCGCGTCCTGCAGCAGGCGGGCGAGATCGAGGTCCTGCTCGATGCCGTCGGCCAGGTCGGAGGCGGCCTGGTTGCCGTCGGAGTAGGTGGCGGCGAGCCGGCGATCAAACGTGTCGGCGTCGGCTTCCTCGATGCTCAGCGACAACCCCAGCGCGCGGCGTATTTCGCCCAGGGCAGCGACCGAGGCGCCCTGGCGCAACAGCACCTGGGCGTGGGTGCCGTCGGTCTGCGTGACGAGAATCCCGTGAGTACGGGCAAAGGCGTAGGGAATGGGCTGGCGTGACATCGCTACGTCAGTTGGCGGGCTTGGCGGCAGGCGCCGGTTTCGCCGGAGCCGGGTTGAGCGTGGCGAAATCGGGCATCTCCGCCGCACGTCCGGCCTTGGGATCCTTCAGCCCCATGATGAATTCATAGCGATCGCTGGTCAGCCGCTCGGCGCTGGCTTCGGCGCGGAGGATGGTCGGCCGCAGGAAGACCATGAGGTTGGTCTTGGTGCGGTGCTTCTTGTCATAGGAGAACAGGTTGCCGATCAGCGGGATGTCGCCCAGCAGGGGCACTCTCTCGCTGCCGTCGGTGATCGAATCCTGGATCAGTCCGCCGAGCACGATGATCTGGCCGTCCTGCAGCAGCACCGTGGACTCCACCGAGCGCTTGTTGGTGATGATGCCGGAAGGGCTGCCGGTGCTATCGACGCTGGAAACCTCCTGGAATACCTGCAGGCGCACCGTGCCGCCTTCGCTGATCTGCGGCTTGATCTTCAGCGTCAGGCCGACGTCCTTGCGCTCGATGGTCTGGAACGGGGTGGCGGTGACTGCCGTCCCGGTTTGCGCGTATTGGCCGGTGATGAAGGGAACGTTCTGGCCGATGACGATCTTGGCTTCTTCGTTATCCAGCGTCAGCAGGTTCGGCGTCGACAGGATATTGGCATTGGAGTCGGTCTCGAGCGCCCGCGCCAGCAGGGAAAGATTGACGATTTCCTTGCCGCCGATGCTTACCTTGTTGAGCACGCCGAAGTTGAGGCCCGAGCCCGGCAACACCGGTGCTCCCGCCACCGCGCCGGTTGCGGCGCTGAGGATGTTGTTGCCGCCCGAGTTGAAATTGGAGCCGGCGATGACCGCGGTGCGGCCTGAACTGTAGGGCACCCCCTGCCACTGGATGCCGAATTCAGTGGCCCGGTCCGCCGTCACTTCGGCGATCAATGCTTCGACATGAACCTGAGCGCGACGCACGTCGAGCTTCTCGATGATGGCCCGCACATTGTTGAATACGGCATCCGGTGCGGTAATGATCAGCGCATTGGCGGCGGCGTCGGCCTGGATTATTCCGGAGCCGGTTGCCGTCGTCTGCCCGCCGGCGGCAGTCCCGGCGGTGGCGGCCGGACTGGCACCGGGCGCGGCGGCGGCGCTGGTATCGCCGGAGAGGATGGCGCGCAGGGTCTGCGCCAGCTTGCCGGCTTCGGCGTTGCGCAGGTAGACGACGTGGATGTTGCCGGGAACGTCGCCGGCCGCATCCAGGCGGTCGATCAATGTCCGCAGACGGGTGACGCGGGACGGATTGTCGGAACGGAGTATGAGCGTATTGCTGCGCGGCTCGGCGATGACGGAGACGCGCTGGCTGACGTCGGCCGGCGTCGCATTGTCGGCCAGGATGCGCATCACCGCCGCGGCGAGTTCAGTCGCCGAGCCGTGTTTCACCGGCACCACGATCGGCTCGAAAGCACTGGGGCGGTCGATGCTTTCGATGATTTGCCCTATGCGGCGGAGGTTTTCGGCGTAGTCGGTAACGACCAGCGTGTTGGTGCCGGGATAGGCCGTCACCGGGTTGTTCGGGGCAATCAGCGGCCGCACGATGGGTACCAGTTGCAGCGCCGACTCGTACTTGAGATTGAAGACCTCGGTGACCAGGCTTTCGCCGCCGGCATGCTTGGCCGGCGAAGAGACCGGGCTGCCCCTGAATTTGGCGTCGGCTTCCGGCAGGATGATGGTCGCGCCGTTGCGCTCGACGGCGGCAAAGCCCTGCAGGCGCAGCGCGGCAAGCACGATGTCATAGGCCAGGGCGGGACTCACCGGCGCGCTCGAGACGACGTTGATGACGCCCTTGACGCGGGGATCGACGATGAAGTTGCGGCCGGTAATCTTGCCCAGGCCGCGCACCACCGACTCGATGTCGGCGTTCACGAAGTTGAGCATGGCGTGCGTATCGTCGGCGGCGGATGCCGTCGCCGACGCTGCGGCGAGTCCGATACCAAGAATCAGCGAGCACAGACCGCGACTTAAGCGGCGGCTGACTGAGCGGTCAATGGATGCGAGCACGGATTTCATTCGGATTGCCCCTCTTTCTTCTTGGATTTCTTTGCCTGAGTCGCTGCGCCGGATCCCGTCAGCATGACTTTTTCGTTGATGCCGTTGCGCGCTATGACAGCGTAATCGCCGGCAACCTCCACCAGCTGCAGCCCCGGCACGGGCGACTCGCCGACCACGGCGGCGACCGGGTTCTGGCTGCCGATGCTGAGCAGGGCCATCGGTCGCTTGCCGCCGGCAAACAGTCCGATCACCTTGATGTCGCTCACCGGCGCGGCGACCGGAGCCTGCGCCAGCGTGCCGAACCAGGGAAAGCGCGTTGCGTTGGCAAGACTGACCCCGCCCCTCAGGTCGGGTATCAGGGGATGCGCCGCCGGTGCCGCGAAATACCACGCCCATCCGGCTCCGCGCCACGCCAGCAGCAGAACCAGGGCAACGACCAGCAGCCGGCCCAGGATGCGGACACTGCGCTCGACGTTGATGGTGATTGCCGGAATATTCATCATGGCAGCCTGAAGCGGAATTGGCCCGGGGCAAATTCGCTGCCCATCAGGGACAGCAGGGACGGCAGGGCGGCGTTTTTGGGATCGACCCTGGCCACGGCATCGATCGTCACCTTGCCGTCCGGCGAGACGTTTCCGCCGCCGCTCAGAACCACCGGACCCGACGCCGAGGCGATGGTGAACACCGAGCCCGCAGGTGCGTTGACGACATCGATCACATGGTCGCCCAGAGCGTTGCCGGGGACCAGACCGGAGTCCATTTTCTGCCACGATATTCTTGCCTGGCCGGCCTTGCCCGACAGCTTCTGGCTGCTGATGGAGAGCCTGCCGCCGAGGCGCAGGGCGGCGATCTTGGGATCGAGGCTGCCCGCCAGCGCGGCCGGCAGCGTGATCGCCACCGCCTCCATTTCCAACCCGGCCGCAGTCCAGGAAATCAGCATGGATTCATCCACGCCCTCGCGACGGACCAGCAGGCTCAGTCGCCCCTGGGCCAGGTTTTCCGCGACCAGATTCCAGCCCCATCTTCCGCAGTTGACCGAAGTGCCCTCGGGCAGCACGCAGGACAGTCCTGCAGCGCCTGACCAGACGCTGCCCCGGGCGTCGGCGAGGCGCAGGCGATGGCCGCTGCGCTCCTCCAGAACGGGCGCCAAAGCCCGCGCCGGGGCGAGCACCAGCAGGGCGACGAACAGCGCCAGAACAAAGACCGCAGCGAGGATCCTGGGGCTCACGGCTCGGCCCCCGCAAGCTGCACTTCACCGGTAATCGTGGCGCCTTCGGCACGCAGCCGGGCGGAAGTGACATGAATGCGCTGGCTGCGCGACAGTTCGTCGATCCACTCGACGACCCTCGGCAGTTGTGCGCCGGAGAATGCGATCTTGACGCCGTGTTCGCCTTCCAGGCGGACGTCCAGCGTGGCCGGTACCAGGCGGGCTCGCGCCAGTTCCTCGATGGCCGGGCGCGACAAGGCCGGACGCGACTGCTGGCCGCTGCGATTTTCCATCGCTGCCAGTTCAAGCCTGGCGGCGCCCATCACGGCGAGGCGCTTGCGCTCGACCGCCACGCTGCGCTCCAGGCGCGACTGCGCCTGCTGCAGCGGCATCCAGATGCCGACGATCAGGATCAGCAGCAGGCAGACCGCCGCGCCCCAGGTGAGAATCTGCCGGTCACGCGGACTGCGGCCCGCCAGCAGCCTGTCGATTGCAGCCTGCAACTGTGCGCGGATGCTCATGGCGACACCCGCACCAGGTTCTTGCCGTCGCGGCTTTCCGCGCTCGCGGTCAGTTCGGCCGACCTCGCCAGGTTGAGCCAGGCCGTCTGCTCCTCGCGGCTCTTGACCTGCAGCGAAAGCACGCCCGAGTCGAAGCGGATTTCTTCGAGGGCCGGAGCGGCGCCGGAGTTCTCGGCAATCCGGCTCATCAGCACCAGCATGTCGGCCGGCTCCGGGCGCCCGCCGGCAACGCGCTCGGCGGCCAGTTTGTGCAGCAGTTGCCGTTCGCCATCGACGAGGGTCGCATCGGCACCCATGACGGCGCGGAACATGACCAGTTGCTTCGCCTTCAAGTCGGCGTTCTCGAAATACAAGCGGCCGAAGGCCAGGGCGGTGGCCAGCAGTTCGACCGCGATCAAGACGCCGAGGAGCAGCGCCACCGGTCGCATCGATTGCTTCAGGGCGGCAACGGGAAAGGCCTTGCGCTGCCGCAGGTGAAGACTCGGCGCCGCGTCGAAGGATGCAGTACGCCAGTCGAATACGCCTTTGGCATGAACGGGGAGCCCGGGCTCGGTCAGCCACGCCGGCGGCTGGCCGTCCATCCCCGGACCGAAAAAGCAGTCGATGCCGACCGGCTTGTCGTCGCTGCCCAGGGTCTGGCGCAGGGCGAACAGGACGCCTTCCGGTTTCGCCGTGCCGGACGGACTCGGCTCGGTCGACGCCGTCCAGCCCGGCAGCGCAAGCACGATGCGTTCGGCGCCGAGGTAGATGCCCGCTTGCGCTTGCAGCCGCGGCAAGGCCCAGCTTTCGGCCACCACCCTGACCACCGGACAACGCGCCATGGCGGGCGCCAGCAACAGCGCGTTCATCCAGTCGCGGCTGAAGGCGGCCAGAGTGCCGACCCCGGCGACGGGAGGCACGATCAAGGCCGTTTCCGTATCCTCGCTGGCGGTCAGCAGGTGGTCCTCGATGATGGTCGGCAGGGCCTGCTTCAGGCGCTTCAGCGGCAAGTCCGGCAAGGGCAGCGAAATCACCGAAATGCAGTCGTCGGCAACCACGACGAGAATGCCGTCGGCCTTGGGTGCCGACGCGATGCCGTGGCCTTCGACCTGCACCTGAGCCTTGCCGTCGAGCAAAACCCAGGGTGTGCCGTCGTGAAGGCCGGAGCGGTCGGCGTACAGCCTCAGTTCGGTCATTGCGGCATCTGCCAGACGATGCGCGGCCAGCGCGATTCCTGACGCTGCAGGAGGGACGCAACCTGGTAATGGGTATTCGACTGGCGCACCGAACCGCTGACCAGGAAGAACTGGCTCTGCACTGCCAGCGGCGGCATCTGGTCGCTGCGAACGCCGGGGACGCGGTCGAGAAACTCCGCCGTCGACTTGAACGGCGAACGCTCGCGCTCGGCGGCAATCCTGCCGGCATCGCCAGGCGACAGCGAAGGAACAAGGGCCGATAACAATTCCGGACTTGCCGTGTTTATGTTGACGGGCGCTGGCATTGGCAAGGCGATGACAAAGGGCCGGAGTTTTTCGAGCATGGTCGGACTGAAGCCGCGCACTCTGAGGAGTTCTTCGACGCTTCCGTAAGGCAGACCGGAAGGCCGATAGGGCGGCTGGAGGCCCAAATAATAGCCACTTTCAGCACTGTTTTGTGAGATAAGTTCATCGTCTTCGTCAATCCAGTCGGCCGCACTGTCGGCGAGGTCTGACGGCAGGCTGAGATTGGAAAGCAGGCGGGCAAACACCGCCAGCGCGAGCGGATCGATTTTGCCTTTGACGGCGAGCGAATTGAGGTTGAAGCGGCCCTGCGCATCCTCGATGAAACCGCTGACCGTGGCTTCGCCGACCACGGTGGGCGGCATCGGCTGCGCCCAGGCTTCGCCCAGGTGGTCGGTCGACGAGCGGCGGCCGTCATCGTAGAGGATCGCCCTGGCCCAATGCAGGCCGGCACTGGCGGTTTCGCGGGCGATGTCGTAGTCGTCGCGCGCCTCGGACTGATTGATCGACATGCCCTGCACCATCAGCACCCTGCCGCCGATGACGGCCACCAGCGCCACCACCAGCAGCGCGGCGACGATTGCGGAGCCTCGCGAGCGGATCATGGGCGCGCGATCAGGCGTGAAACGGTGCCGAGGTCATCCAGCACCAGGGTGACTTCAACCGCTCGCGGCATGGCCTCTGTCATTGTCGCGGCGGGCGGCCAGACCAGGGACCAGCGGCCGTCCGCGTCGAGGAAGCGCACCGCCGCGCTCTGCAGTCCGTCCAGCAGCACCACGGATTGTTCCTCCGCCGGATTGGCAAAATCCATTTTCGCCGTCGCCGCCAGACTGACGGCGGGAACGGCAAAAATGTAGCTGACCCGTTGCGGCGGCGTATCCGGGGCAGAGGCAAAGCGGCTCAGGTTGATGCGGTAATTGCCCTGGCTGCCGACGCCGGCGCCAAGCAGCGCGGCTTCCGTTTCGGCGCTTGCCGTGCGCACCGGCCGCGGCACGGCGAAGATGATGTCGCGCTCGAATTCGGCGAAGAAACGATCGATCGTCTGCATGCGCCGGGTGCCCTCCTCCAGCCGTCTTTCAGCAAGCACCAGCGAGGAGATGCCGCGGTAGGAGAGATATGACAGCACCGACAGAATCGTCAGTGCGATCAGCAGTTCGATCAGCGTAAAGCCATTGCGCGGCACGAATCTGGTACGGACTGTCATCGCGAGCCCACGACGAAGCCCTGCACCGTTACCAGGGAGCGTGTCTGGCCGCTGCGCCTGACGGCGATTTCGACGCGGCGGAAGTTGGGGTTGGGCGTGGACTCGATGAGCACCTCCCAGGAGAAGCCGAGATTGCCTTGCGTCGCCTCCCCCGTCAGGGTTCCCGGTCCGGGCAAGGACTGGCTGGTCTGCAGTCGCGCCAGTTCGTTCCTGCCGACCCAGCGCGCCATGGTCCGCTCCCGGATTCCGTCGCTGGAGACGAAGGCGGAGGACGTTGCCCGCATTGCGGCAGCCAGCGCTATGGCCATGATGGCGAGTGCGACCAGCACTTCCACCAACGTAAAGCCGCGCCGCTTCATGGCGCGGAATCCTTGTTCTCAACCCGTACCCGCCCGGCCAGGTCGCCGCTGACCAGCCAGGCGTGGCCGGCGCCGCTGACGCGGATGGCGAAGGCGGCGGGATAGCCTGCCGGCGGGAAGCGGATGATGCGCGGAGCGGCGTGACCCGAGACCGGATCCGCCTGCGCTTCCATCGCCATGCCGGCGGCAAGCTGATGGCGGCCTGACAGGTAACCGGACTCGATCGGGCTCCAGATCCCCGACCAGCGCAGAAACTCGTACTGGCCCTCGCCAATTTCCAGACCGAGCGGGCTGCCCAGCGACGTCGCCATGACTTCGGCATGTTCCAGCAGTCGCGCCAGCCGCTCCGCCTCGTCTTGCGCGGAGGCCCGCCTGAACGACAGGCTGGGAACCACCACGCTGGTCAGAATGCCGGCGATGAGGAGTACCAGCAGAACTTCGACGAGGGTGAAGCCGCCGCTGAGTCGCCGCTGCTTACAGTTGCCAGGAACCGATGTCGGCATCGACGCCCTCTCCGCCGGGGATACCGTCGGCTCCGAGGGAAAACACATCGATTTCCCCATGCGCGCCGGGCTGCAGATACTGGTAGGGCGTGCCCCAAGGATCGCGCGGCGGCTTTTCCAGATAGGCCTCTTCTTTCCAGTTTTTCGGCACCGGCTCGGTGGTCGGCTTCTTCACCAGCGCCTGCAGCCCCTGCTCGGTGGTCGGATAGCGGCCATTGTCGAGGCGGTACATCTTCAGGGCCTGGAGAACGGTCTGGATGTCGTGCTTTGCCGCGACCAGGCGCGCCTCGTCGGGGCGCGACATCAGCTTCGGCACCACCAGGGTGGCAAGGATGCCGATGATCACGATGACCACCAGAATCTCGATAAGAGTAAAGCCGCGAACTCGCCGCCGAACACTACGCATTTGTCATCCTTCAGCTTGTGGGCCGCCTCGCGCGGAGGGCACCGGCACGATGTTCGCCATCCCGCCGGCGGCTAGAGGCAGGCCGCATTTTAGCCCTTTTCCGGCGGCCGATTCGGCCGCCGGAGGGATGCGATAAGATGGCGCATGGCAAAAAAATCCCCGCGCCCGGTCAAGGCCGCAGCCAAGCCTGAACGGACCGCCGGCCGCCTGGGCTGGCTCGATGGCTGGCGCGGCGCGGCGGTGCTGGCGATGATTGCCTACCATTTCGGCTTCGACCTGAATCATCTCGGCTGGCTGCAGCAGAACCTGAACGAGGATCCCGCCTGGCGCATGGCGCGCACCCTGATCCTGGGCAACTTCCTGTTTCTGGCCGGTGCCGGTTTCGCCCTGGCGCAACAGCGCAGCGCGCCGCCCCGCCGGCAGCTGACGCGCATCGCCAGGATCGCGGCGGCGGCGCTGCTGGTGACCCTGGGCAGCCGGCTGGCCTTCCCGCAATCCGCCATCTACTTCGGCACCCTGCACGCCATCGCCGTCATGGGACTGCTTCTGATGGCGCTGCCCAACTGGGGCTGGGGCCTGTGCCTGCTCGGCGCCGCAATCATCGGCGGCAACCTCGCCTATGCCAACGAGATATTCAACCAGCCGGCCCTGTCCTGGCTCGGGCTGCGTACCTTCAGACCGCGCACGGAAGACTACGTGCCGCTCATCCCCTGGTTCGGCATCTGCCTGATCGGCTGCGGCAGCATGCGCGTCGCCCTGCGCCGCGACAGCCTGGCGCGCTGGAGCCAGGTCGCCGCGCCCTCCTGGCTGGCCTGGAGCGGCCGTCACAGCCTGGCCATCTACCTGCTGCATCAGCCGCTGCTGCTCGGTATACTCATTCCGCTGAGCAAGCTGCTGCGTTCCTGAGCCGGCCCGGCGACGCTATTGCACGGACTGACGGAAGCGGTAGCCCTTGTAGCTGAATATCATGTCCTGGCGGGTGATCTCCTGCAGCACCAGGCCGGGCGTCAGGGAATCGCCCTCGTTGAGCAACTGGTTGTTGATGCTGACCAGGCGGTTGCCGGGTTTGGCCGAGTAGGCGTGGAGCGACACCGACATGGCCGGCAACTCCTGCTGAATCGCCGGCGGCAATTCCGCCTTCGCCATCACCTTCTGTTCCGGCACCGGAGCAGACTTCGCGGCAGCGGCGACGGCCGGCTCCGGCGTTGCGGCGGCGGGAGTCCTGACGGCGACCACAGGGGGAGTGGCGGCGACCACAGGGGGAGTGGCGGCGACCACGGCGGGCATGGCCGGCCGGGCTACCGCTGGCGGAGTCTGAACCGGCGCAGGCGCGACGGCGACGGCAGCGACAGGCGCCGGTGCCGGCAAGGGCGGCGCCGGTGGCACGGGCTGATGCCGTGGCGGCTGTGGCACGGGCAGCGGCGGCGGAGCGGCGGCGGGCGCCTTGGCGACAAATGCT
>CAINHS010000079.1 GCA_903848955.1 uncultured beta proteobacterium | reverse complement strand
CGGTTAGCTGCCGTGCGCAGGCGCTCCACGTTGAAGTGGGCGTACCGCTCCACAGAGCGGTGGTCAGTCCAAGCCCCTAGCTCCTTGATCTCTGCGAGGTCGGAACCGCCAGCAAGCTGCCAAGAGGCCCACGTGTGCCGCAGGCTGTGCCAGCAGAAATCTCCGTGCCACTCGCGGTGTTTGACCCCGCCTGCGTCGATCTGGTAGGTGCTGTTGCCCGCCCCCTATCCCGATTCTGCCGGTGATTGTGTGGTCATTATTGTTCAGCAGAGTATCTGCGAACCTGAATCCCGTTTTCACGCCGCAAACCCGCCAAATACGCTAAGGTGCGTCATAGATTGCGCTACACCATTCACGGTTTTTGGCGACATGACAGGGACGCGCCGCACGATGCTTCGTCGAATCGGGAGCGGAAAAAATTATGGCAAGGGCCCGGCGGGAGTTGATATGGAGGAAGGCGAATGTACAAGCTGAAAGCAGCCGATTGGCGACCTGAACATTTCAAGTGGGAAGTCAGCGATCGGGTGGCTACCATCACCCTCAACCGGCCGGACCGCAAGAATCCGCTGACCTTCGAGAGTTACGCGGAACTGCGCGATACCTTCCACAAACTGCACTATGCCGAGGATGTGCGCGCCGTGGTATTTGCCGGGGAGGGGGGCAACTTCTGTTCCGGCGGCGATGTACATGAAATCATCGGCCCGCTGACCAGGATGGGCATGGACGGCCTGCTCGCTTTCACGCGCATGACGGGCAACCTGATCAAGGAAATGCGCTCCTGTCCGCAACCGATCATCGCCGCGGTAGACGGCATTTGCGTCGGTGCCGGCGCAATCATCGCCATGGCCAGCGACCTGCGCTATGCGACGGCAGCGGCGAAGACCGGCTTCCTTTTCGTCAAGGTCGGCCTGGCCGGCTGTGACATGGGCGCCTGCAGCATCCTGCCGCGCATCATCGGCCAGGGCCGGGCATCCGAACTGCTGTATACCGGACGCATAATGACGGCGGAAGAAGGGCAGGCCTGGGGCTATTTCAATGGCATCGTCACAGCCGATAAACTGCTGGAAACGGCGCAGGGCATGGCCAGGTCGCTGGCCGACGGTCCGGCCTTTGCTCATTCGGTGACCAAGAAGTGTCTGCATCAGGAGTGGAACATGTCCATCGAGCAGGCGCTGGAGACCGAAGCCGAGGCCCAGGCGATCTGCATGCAGACCAAGGACTTCGAGCGGGCCTATCTCGCCTTTGTCAACAAGACCAAACCGGTCTTCGAAGGTAACTGAATCAATGAGCGACAGCACTTATCTTGACTGGCCCTTCTTCGACGTCCGCCACCGGCAGCTGGCCGCCGAACTGGAGAACTGGTCGGCTCAAAACATCTCCGGCCATCATGGCAGCGACACCGATGCAGAGTGCCGGACACTCGTGGACCGTCTCGGCAAGGCCGGATGGCTGACTCACGCGGTAGGCGGACGCGCCTATGGCGGGGCGCAGGACGCCATCGACACGCGCTCGATCTGCCTGCTGCGCGAGACGCTGGCGCGCCGCTCGGGGTTGGCGGATTTCGCGTTTGCCATGCAGGGACTCGGCTCCGGTGCCATCACCCTGTGCGGATCGGATGAACAGAAGCGGGCCTATCTGCCGCGCGTTGCCGCCGGTACTGCCATAGCCGCTTTCGCCTTGTCGGAACCCGACTCCGGTTCGGATGTCGCGGCGATGGCCTGCAGCGCGCGGCAGGAGGCCGGTGCTTACGTGCTGGATGGCGAAAAGACGTGGATATCGAACGGCGGCATCGCCGATTTCTATGTGGTTTTCGCGCGCAGCGGCGAAGCGCCCGGTGCTCGCGGAATCACCGCGTTCGTGGTCGACGCCGACACCCCCGGCCTGGAAATCGCCGAACGCATTCCGCTCATTGCGCCGCATCCTCTGGCGCGGTTGTCGTTCAGGAACTGCCGGGTTGCCAGGGACCGGGTGCTGGGCGAACCCGGGCAGGGATTCAAGATCGCGATGCAGACGCTCGACATCTTCCGCACGTCTGTTGCAGCTGCGGCGCTGGGTTTCGCCCGGAGGGCCATGGACGAGGCCTTGATGCGTGCAAAATCGAGACGAATGTTCAACCAGGCTCTGGCCGATTTTCAGATTACCCAGACCAAGCTTGCCCAGATGGCGACGACGATTGACAGTTCGGCGCTGCTGACTTATCGCGCCGCCTGGCTGCGCGATCAGGGCAAGACCGTCACGCGCGAGGCGGCGATGGCGAAAATGGTTGCCACCGAGGGAGCCCAGCAGGTCATCGACGCCGCCCTGCAAATGTGGGGCGGTCTCGGCGTGGTGTCGGAGCAACCGGTGGAAAGGCTTTATCGCGAGATCCGCGCCCTGCGCATTTACGAGGGCGCCACCGAAGTCCAGCAACTGATCATCGCGCGCGAAGTGCTGCGCTGAGCAACTGCGGTTTTGTCATGCCGGCATATGGCGCAAGCGATGACTGCGCGGCACCGTTTGATGACATTGGCAAGCCACAGGCATGACGCGGCAATGGCTAGCGCAGAACCCAGGCCAGGGTCAGCGGAATAATTGCCAGCGAAGCCAGGTTGCCGATCAGAACAATGGAGGCCACACGCTCGGGTTCCTGTCGGTAGCGCTCGGCAAAGATGTAATTGAGCACGGCCGGCGGCAGGGCGCCGAAGAGAATCATCATCGCCGCGTCGCGTCCGCTGAGGCCGAGCGCGAGATTCACCAGCAGCGCCATCAGCACACCGGCGGCAGGTGAAGCCAGCGCACCGGCGATGCTGATTTTCCAGTCGGCATGGCGGCTGTCGGTGAGCCGCACGCCGAGAGAAAACAGCAGCAGCGGAATCGACACGTCGCCCAGCATCTTGATGCCGAGCCACAGCGGCTGCCACAGCTGGAAATGCAGCAGGCTCACCGCCAGTCCCGACAGCGTGGCGGCGACAACCGGCAGGCGCCACAGGTTCCAGAGCCTGGCGCGGTGATCCAGCAGCCAGGTACCCAGCGCATAGTGCAGGAAATTCTCGGTGAAGAACAACACTACGGCAGCCGGCAGCGCCGATTCGCCGAATGCCAGCACCATAAGCGGCAGGCCCATGTTGCCGGCATTCTTGAACATCATCGGCGGCACGAAGGTGTTGCCGGCCACGCCCAGCAAGCGGGCTACCGGCAATGCCAGCAGCCCTGTGCCGAGCGTGACGATGGCGGCGCCGAGCAGCAGCGGAAGATTCTGCCCCATGTCGAAGGATTTCGACGCCAGGGCCGCAAACACCAGCGCCGGAACAAATATATCCATATTGAGCTGGTTGGCAAAAGCCATGTCGGGCTTCTTCCAGCGACCGTAGGCATAGCCCCCCGCCACGATCGCATATATCGGGAAGACGATTCCCGCGATTCGTTCAAGCATCAGAATACCCGTGCGACAGGTCTCCGGTCTTCGCCGGCTTGCCCGGTTTCACGCCGGATCCGGCGGCGGCTTTTTCGCTGCGCAGGATTTCGGATCAATGAGGCGGATCTGATCGCGGCCGCCGTCCTTGGCCTGATACATTGCGATGTCCGCCCATCGCAGAAGGTCATCCTCGCTATGCTCATGGCTCAGAAACAGCACCAGCCCGATGCTTGAAGTGCACTGATGCTTGATCAGCAGGTCGCTTTCTGATTCATCGCGAACAGGCAGCACATAGGGCTCTGCCAGCCTGACGCGGATCTTTTCCGCGACCATGCCGGCCTGGGCGGCAGACTCGGTTTTGCCTACATCCAACTGGCTCAGCAGGACGACGAATTCATCGCCGCCAAAGCGCGCCACGGTGTCGACCTCGCGCACGCAGCCGGTAATGCGCCGCGCTGCTTCGCACAGCAGCAGGTCGCCGACACCATGCCCGTAGTCGTCATTGATCGGTTTGAAATTGTCCAGATCGAGGAACATCAGTGCGCCATGGCAACCGCTGCGCCTGCCGGCGGCCATTGCCAGCCGCAGGCGGTCGCTCAGCATGCGACGATTGGGCAGTTGCGTCAGGGTATCGTAGAAGGCCAGGCTGTAAATCCGCTCCTCGGCTTTCTTGCGTTCGGTAATGTCATTCGACACGACAACGACCCGCATCACCTTGCCATCACTGTCCTTGATCACCCCGCCGCGCGATTCCATCTGCCGGATGCCGCCGTCCGGCAGCACAAAGCGGTATTCCATGCGGTGACCGATGCCGGATTTCACGGTTTCGAAGAATCCCTGCCGGATCCGCTCCCGGTCATCGGCATGAACTTCGGCGAATGACTTTGTGCCGACCAGGTACTTGGTGTCGCCAAAAAAATGTTTGTAGGACGGGCTGTTGTAGAGGCGTCGCCCTTCCAGATCGATGACTGCGATGAAATCGCCGCTGTTTTCCGCGATCAAGCGGAAAAATTCCTCCTGCTCGCGCAGAGCCGTTTCCACCCGCTTGCGTTCGCTGATGTCCCGGACGGTGGCCCATATCGCGTCGGGCTGACCGTCGCTGTCGCGCAGCAGGTGGGCATTCAGCTCCACCGGGAAAATCGCGCCATCCTTGCGGATGTATTCCATTTCGTACAGCCGTGCATGGCCGTGGGGAATGATTTGCCCGGCGACGATTTGCGCCTCGACCGGGTGCCACTTTGCCGGCATCAGCTTCTGGTGTGTCAATCTCTTCAGTTCGGCGGCGGAATATCCCAGCATCTTCGAGTAGGGGGAATTCCACTCGATCAAATCGCCCTGCAAATTGAACAGAACGAAAGCCTCTCTCATGCTTTCATGGATGTGGCGGGACTTGCATTGTCCTTCGTCAGATCGACCGGACCCGGCAGTGGCTGTCTCTGCGCTAGTGTTTTTGGCTGATCCCATGCCCGCCCCCATTCTGCTGCCTGTTGCCGCCTCATGGCCTGAAGACAATCGGCTGCTGCCGGCTGCATTCGCCGCAGCAACTTGGGGGGGGCCTCGACGCCAGGCGCGGCGACGATTCGAGCCGTTGCGCCTGAAACGCCCCTCCACGCCGTACAGCTTATCACGCGGCAGCCGACTGCCGCTCGCAGCGGGCTAGGGGGCTGCCTTCTTGTCAGCGCGGAGCTTCGCACGGTCCTGGTGGAGCGTTTTGTGGTCGGCGTGAGCGGTAGCCTTGTCGGCCTTGAGTTTCGTACGATCTGCTGCGACGGCGTCCTTGTTGCCCGCGGTCTTGTCTGTCACCAGTCGGGTCTTGTCGGCCTTGACCACGGCGCGGTCGGCCTTGAGCTTCGCTGCGTCCTGTTTGACTTGAGCCCTGTCGGCAGCTACCTGCGGGTTGGGCGTCGGTGTCGGGGACGTCGTGCCGGTCTGAGCAAAAGAACTGATGGAAACTCCTGCAATGAGGAGGGCGGCGAGTAGCTTGTTCATTTTATTTCTCCATTGAGCGGCGCACATGCGCTTGTAGTCAACAACGCCGCCGCGTCATCCGGCGAGGACACGAGAATGTAACCCCGCGTTACAGGGCAATTCGTTGGTTGCTCAGAAGATGTTCCATAGCCATCCAACAGGGTTCAGGGACCTGCAATTTTTGCCGTTATAGGTTTCAGACTTGGCCACACAGAGTCGCGGATTTGCCGGTCACCCGTTTGAAAATGAGTTTCCACGGCTACGCGGTAGGCTGATCCCGGCACTGGCACATCCTATGCATGTCTCAAGTCAGGATGACGGAGCTCCCAAGAGTCCGAGCATCGAAAGCTACAAGGAGGTCATCATGTTCCACGTTCTCGACCATGCCTATGTCGCCTTCAGCGGCGATCTATCTCAGGCAACGCAATACGTCATTGAACACTCCGGCAAGAGGCTGGACGAAGCAATCGGCTCGGGCATCAGGATTCTCTACACAGATGAACTGCACCGATTGAATGAAGCTCTGCAGGCGGTGGTGATTGACCGTCCGCGCAAGTACTGGGACCCGGTCGAGGATTGGGAAATCGACTGACCGATGGGGCCGATGCAAAGGACAGCAGTCACCACTGCTGACGAATAGAGGGAACTCACCAAGGAGAAATGACATGATCGTTCGGCGCCGCACCTGGATGTACCGTCTGGCCGGGCAACTGCTTGCCCAGACCATCTCGTTCGATATTCCTGTCTCCGCGTCGAAGGTCAGGGACGCACTACGGCGCTCAGTTGGGGTGCCCGTCGAGGTGTGGGGACGAGCCAGTAGCGACCTGGTGGTTCGCTGATAGCCGCCATCGCCGGACTCCTTCAGCGTGGATCAATCAACTTGGCTTGATGACACCGCAGGCAATGCGCTTGCCAGAGTTACCGGCTGGCTGCGATTTATAGTCATCGGGATCGGCATGAATAACGAGCGCCCTACCCATGATATTGGTGTTGCCCTCACTGATGGACATTCCAAGCAAGTCGACGGATAAGGCAGCTTTTCCATCGGCATCGGCAACCAAATTCTGCATATCGCCTGCATGATGATCGCCGTGCTCGAAGCTGCCATGAGGCTTGCCTAAAGGATTGAAGTGGCCCTTGGCTGAGCTGGCGTCGGCAGCACTGCAATCTCCAACCTCATGGATGTGGAAACCGTGGGCACCTTGAGTTAGGCCGGCCACGGACGCATCCAGATGTATCCCTCCCGGAATCACGCGGATGTTCGCGCTACCGCTGACTTGACTGCCCGATGCGGGGGACAGCGTGGCGACTGCGTCATGACGCGTTGTCGGAGTTGAAGCACATGCTGCCATCAAGAAGGTGGTAGCGATTAATGCAGGGATAGCTTTGGGGGTCTGAATATTCATTCTGGCTCCTTTTTTTGTAAGCAGCGGCGAGATGCGTTCCGTTTCGGTCGTCTCTGAAATTAAAGGGCAGGACATAAGGCGCTAATAGTATAGTGTAATAGTCGGGTAATTGGATGCTGGCAATAACCCGATATGCAGATAGGGGAGCAGCAATGCCGCCGGCCGGTGGCGCACCCCGCCCATGTCAGAGGTGAGACGCTTGCCGTTAGCTCGCTGCGTCGTCCAAGCGCGGCAGCTTGAGGCCGCGGATCAGCTTCAGCTTGTCGGGAATGTCGCCAAGCAAGGCGGCGTGACGCTGGCCGTGCCAGCCGCCGATCAGCGTCACGGCTTCCCGCAGATGCGGGTCGCGGCCGGCGCAGACCATCAGCAGGGTGCCGGCGCTGGCCAGATCGTTGAGTTGCCCCAGTTCTTCCTGCAGACCGGCAAGCCGCCTGACTGCGGCGATGCCGGACTTGCCGGGCAGCATCGGGCCGAAAAACTCGATGGCATAGCGCAGCCGCTTGATGCCGATGCGCAGCTGGTGCAGCGAGGGCGGATTTTCGACGCGGGCGGCATCGGCAAGCTCGAGAATATTCTTCAGCAAGCGGCGCAGGCGGCGGTCGGCGAACTGCCGCAGCGATGATGACTGGTCGCCGGCCGCGGGCGGTTCGATGAAAGGGGCGCCCTGCAGCAGGCTGCCGGCGATCAGCATCAATTGACTGTAGCCGGGTTGCCGCAGCACGTGGCGGGCCTCGGCACGTGCGGCATAGAGGCGGTCGGTGATGGCGCCGGCCAGATCGGTCAGGCGCGGCTCGTCGGGCAAGGCCCTGGCAACCGGAACGACGATCTCCGCCATCAGCACATCGAAGTCGCGGACCTGTCCCAGGGCGAGCATCAGTTCGCGCATCGGCGGCACCAGTCGTTCGGCGAACCCGGCCGGCAGAACGGGTTTGAACATGCGCAGCGCGGCACGCAGGCGGCGCGTGGCGACCCGCATCTGATGCACGTATTCGGGATCATCGCTATGTACCGCGCCGGCGTGGTTGAGTTGCAGATGCGACAGGCAGTCCTGCGCGATCAGGCGGAACGCCGCCAGCGGCGTGTCTGTGGCGTCGATCGGAACGTCACCGGCCTTGACCGGGCGCTGCGGCGTGCCGAGGAAAAGCCGGTAGCCGCGCTCCGCCTTCGACAGCAGCAGGGGCGGCAAGGCCTGGCGCTGCGCCAGTTGCAGGGCAAAGGCGTAGAGACTGTCGCCGCCGCCCGCCAGCAGTTGCAGTTCCAGTTCGGAGATGGTTTCGCGGCGGCCGTTGGAGGCAATCCAGCCGCGGTCGAGCTTGACCAGGATGCGGGTTTTCGAGTCGGGGTCGAGTTGCCAGACGGTGCGCCGGACATTGGTTTCGAACACCGCGCTGAGGTGGCCGGCGATCTTGTCCCGTTGCAGCCAGGCGCGCAAACCGGCGTCGTCCACACAGGAGAAATCGAAGTGGTTGAGATAGGGCGTCTGCCATTCCGGCCGCCGCGTCAGGCCGCCGTGCGATTCATCCTGGCGCTTGACCGTCTGCTGCCATGAGCTGCCGTCCTTGCGCAGGCGCAGCAGGATGTTGGCGCGGCGCAAGGCCATGCGTCCGCTGTCGTAGTAGATGCTGACCAGATGGTGCTGCTCGCGGACGGTTGCCCTGGCCAGGGCCGGGTGGCGCAGTACGGCGCCGTGGCGGTCTTCGGTGACGGCCAGTTTGAGAACGATTTGTTGAGCCATCGGGTTGTTGTCGGCAGAAGGCAGCGGACAAGTGTAATCCTCAAACCCCGCAAAGATTATTACAGTTGTATTACGCTGCGGCCGTCGGCAACGCTTGGCTGCGCTGACCCGGCAAAGCCCGGCGTGGCGAGGACGTACTGGTTTTGCAGAACTGGCGCGGCGGCGGGCTGCCAGGCGCCGATCAGTTCCAGCCGGCCGTCGTGGTGTTCGACGATGGCGGTGCAGCTATCCACCCAGTCGCCGCAATTGACGTAAGTGACGTCTCCGACCCGGCGCACGGCGGCGCTGTGGATGTGGCCGCAGATCACGCCGTCCAGGCCGCGCTCGCGGACGGCATGGATCAGGGAGTCCTCGAAGTTGAAAATGAAGGAAACCGCGCGCTTGACGCGGCTCTTGGCATAGCCCGACAAGGACCAGTAGCCGGGGCGCCGCAACAGGCGGCGCAAGCGCGAGAGCGAGGCGTTGAGGCGCACCAGCAGGTTGTAGCCGACATCGCCGACGATGGCCAGCCAGCGGTGGTAGCGCGTCACCTGATCGAACTCGTCGCCGTGCAGCAGCAGGTAGCGGCGGCCGTCGGCGGCGACATGGATGTGCTCGAGCTTGACCAGGATATCGCCGAAGCTGACGCCGTCGTATTCGCGCATCGCTTCGTCGTGGTTGCCCGGGATCAGCATCACCCGGTTGCCGTGGCGGGCGCGGCGCAGGATCTTCTGCACTACCGTGTTCTGTGCCGCCGTCCAGTGGATGCCCCGGTTCATCGACCAGAAGTCGATGATGTCGCCGATCAGGAACAGGTTTTCGCTTTCGTAGTCCCTGAGGAAGTCGAGCAGCCGCTCGGCCTGGCAACCGCGGGTGCCGAGATGGACGTCGGAGATGAAGATCGAGCGGACGTGCATGGTCTCCGGCTAGTCGGGAAGAAAGCGGAAAGCGGATTCGTTGTTCGTCGCCGGCACGACGGGCGGCGCGATGGCTTCGCGCAGGGCGGCCACCAGGCGGTCGTGGATGCGTTCCCAGTCAAGCGTGGCGACGCTCTGCGGCGCGGCTTCGGCGCTGCGCTGAAGGACGCCGGGGCGGGTCACCAGGTCGAGCGCGACGCGCACGAACTGGTCGCTGGCGCCCGGCTCGGCCAGCATGCCGTTGGCGCCGGGGCGTATCAGCTCGGCCGCCGCCGCCAGGCGGTAGGCCACCACCGGCAGGCCGCTGGCGAGTGCCTCGAGCGTGACGTTGCCGTAGGTTTCGGTCATGCTCGGAAACAGGAACAGGTCGGCCGAGGCGTAGTGGGTGGCGAGGTCCTCGCCGTGGCGCATGCCGGCAAAGATGCAGTGCGGATGCTGCTGCTCCAGCCGCCGGCGCGACGGACCGTCGCCGACCAGCACCAGACGTGCGCCCGGAGCGTAGCGGCGAATGGCCTCGAACGCGGAGAACACCAGCGGCAGGTTCTTTTCCGGCGCCAGGCGCCCGACATGAGTCACCACCAGGTCTCCATCGCCGACTTTCCACGCAGTGCGAAGTTCGCTGCTGCGGCGTGCCGGGTTGAACAGCGCCGTATCGACACCGCGGGCGACGACGCGAATGTTTTGGTAGCCGCGGCGCATCAGATCCACTCCGAGCTGGTGCGAGGGCACCAGGGTCATTCCGCTGCGGTTGTGCAGACGCCGCAAATGGACGGCAACCAGGTTTTCCAGCCAGGCGAAGCCGTAGTGGCGGCTATAGGCGTGAAAATTGGTGTGGAACTCGGACACCACCGGGATACCGAGGTCGCGCGCGGCCGCTATGGCCGAGGCACCCAACGGCCCCTCGGTGACGACCTGCACCACATCCGGACGGTCGGCACGCCACTGGCGGCGCAACAGTCGCGGCGCCGGCAGGCCGAACTTGAGGCCGGCATAACCCGGAATCGGCAGGCCGCGCACCAGCGTGGTCGCGAACAGCGCCGGGGCCGGCGGGATGTCCCCGGTACTCTGGCGCGGCCGCGTCAGGCTGACGCGATGCCCGCGGGCCACGAGGCCTTGCACCATGCGGCCGAGCGTCATGGCGACGCCATTGACTTCCGGCGGGAAGGTTTCCGTGACTATCGCGATATGCAATGACGCGGTCATGTCGTCCTCAGGGCCAGAGCACCAGCGCCCAGGTCACGATTACATTGATCAGGGCGATCAGCACCGCTGCGCTGCCGATGTCCTTGGCGCGCTTGGAGAGCCGGTGCCGGTCCATGGAGATGCGATCGATGGCGGCCTCGATGGCCGAGTTGAGCAACTCGACGATCAGCACCAGCAACACGCTGCCGATCATCAGTGCCTTGGCCAGGCCCGGCTGCGGCAGCAGCAGGGCGACGGGGATCAGCAGCGCCGCCAACAGGCTTTCCTGGCGGAAGGCGTCTTCGTTGAGGTAGGCGGCGTGCAGGCCGGACAGCGAATAGCTGAGAGCATTCCAGATGCGGCGCAAGCCGGTCTGGCCCTTGAAGGGACTTTCTTCGGCGATCGGATCGGTATTCATCGGGTGGCGGGCAGGGACAGGGTGAAATCGACGGTCAGGGGAGCGCGCACCAGTTCGCGGTAGAGCGCAGCGAGCCGGGCGCCCTGTGCCGCGGCATTCCACTCGCGGGCGAAGGCGACCGCAGCTTCGGCCATGGCGGCCAGTTGCGCCGGTCGTCCGAGCAGTGTCAGCAGTTGCTCGGCGAATGCCTCAGGCGTGGCGGCGGCAGCGATGGCGCCGCGTTCGGGACGAATGATCTCGGCCGCGCCCAGTGCCGCAATGGCCAGCACCGGCAGGCCGATCGCCATGGCTTCCAGCAGCACCAGGCCCTGGGTCTCGGTCAATGACGCGAAGGTGAATACATCGGCGGCGGCGTAGCAGTCGCGCAATCCGCCTTCGCGCGGCAGGTAGCCGACGAAGCGCACATGATCGTCCAGCTTCAGGTCTGCGGCCTGGCGGCGCAGCGCCGGCAGCGCCGGGCCTTCGCCGGCAATCACCAGCAGCAGTTGCGGCTCCTGCCGGCAGGCCCGTGCCATCATTTCCAGCAGAAAGCCGATGTTCTTTTCGTGAGCAGCACGTCCGACAAACAGCGCCACCTTGCGCTCCGGTGCTATTTTCCAGGTGCGGCGAAACTGTTCGCCGTCGCCGCGCACGAACTGGCTTTCCGGCAGTCCGGTAGGAATCACCGTTAGCGGCGTGCTGACACCGTAGTCGCGCAGGGTGGCCGCCATCGGCTGCGACGGCACGACAATGGCATCGAGCGCGTTGCACTGATGCCGGGCCAGCCAGCGCGCGGCGAAACGCAGCGCACTCCTGGGCAGGAAGCGGATGTAGTGGAACAGGTATTCCTCGAAGTGCGTGTGATAGGTACTGATGCAGGGAATGCCGCGGGCCTGCGCCAGTCGCAGGCCGCCGTAGTGCGCGGCGAAGGGCGTCTGGACGTGCACCAGGTCGAACTCGGTCCTGGAAAGACGGCGATCCAGGTCGGCGAGCGCGCTCCACTGCATCAGCCGGTCTTCGGGGTCGAGCGGCACGGCACGCGACGGCAGGCGGACAGTGTCGGCCCGCGCAGCGGAGTCCCCGACATGCAGAGCACTGGCCATGGCGTCGCCGGCGATGCTGGTCGCCGGATAGTCCGGCGCCACCACGGTGACGCGTACGCCCAGAGCGGCAAGAGCGGCACGAAAGGTCTGGATCGAGGTGGAGACGCCGTTGATGCGCGGATAGTAGACGTCGCTGACCATCAGCACATGCAGGGGTCGGCCGGCGCGGGGTGTGAGCGCGCGGGTCTCGTCGAGCATGTCCTGTTCCGCCGCGCTGCCGGTTGCGCTCATGCCGTGAGCGGGTCGGCGGGCTTGATGAAGTGCCGCATATAGCGTGGATTCATGCGCGACATCGGCAGCAGCATGAGCAGGTCGGCCGTGTTGAAATCAGGATCCCAGGCCGGTTCGCCGCAGATCCAGGCGCCGACGCGCAGATAGCCCTTGATCAGCGGCGGGATCAGTGCCGGCTGGCCATTGGTGAGACGCTCGAAGGGCAGGCCGTGCTGCGGGAAGGCGCGGTATTCGGCCGGTGCCATGTGGGCCGGATCCATCTGCGAGAACAGGTTGGCGGCGTTGTGTCCGCCGTCGGCCATGCCGATCGAGGCACAGCCCATCAGGTACTCGTAGCCGTTGCTCACCATGTAGTCGGCCAGCCCGGCCCACAGCAGGGTGATCACGGCGCCGCTGCGATGGTCGGGGTGGATGCAGGAGCGGCCGACTTCCACCATGCGGCTGCGCAGGTTCTGCAGCCGGTTGATGTAGAACTCGCTCTCCGAGTAGTAGCTGCCGACGCGGCGGGCAGCCTCCGGCGACAGGATGCGGTAGGTTCCGACAATCCGATTGGCATCGCTCTCGCGCACGATCAGGTGTTCGCAGAAGGGATCGAAGAGGTCGATGTCGTGGTCCGCTGTGCGGGTCTGGATGTGGGCGCCGAGTTCTTCGACAAAAACCTTGTAGCGCAGGCGTTGCGCTTCGCGGACTTCATCTTCGCTGCGCGCCAGTGAAACGGTGTAGGCGACGCGCTGGCTGGCGACGGTGTTTTCGATCAGGTGTCTTTGCATGGCGTTTCTCCTTGGGTTCGCCTGCATTTTCAAAACCCTGCGTTACCGTGTTATTGCCGCTTCGTTACGAAAAGGTTGCGCAGGCTGCGCAAACGGCTTTCCTCCTCTATTCGCCGGATTGAAGTCGCGCGCCGGGAAAACCGGAGCACGTCCGGCTGCCGGTGCCATGGCTGCCGCGACCGCCTGGTGAGCGCTGTGGGCAAGCGGGCGGCGGTCGGCCAGCGGCGGGGCGAAACTGGCGGCCAGCGTGACGCGGGCGACCAGTCCCCTGGTCTGGAGAATGCTCAACAGGCAATCGAGCAGGCTGATATCGGCTATGTAGGCCGGCGCCGCGCAGCGGGTGCCGGCATGGTCGTGATAGCTGAGCGCGATTGCATGTACCGGCACGGCGGCGTCGATGGCGCTCTGGAACAGGGCGGCGTGGAAGGGCAGCAGGGTGTCGCCGGCGGTCGTCGTGCCTTCGGGGAAAATGGCCAGGCGGCGGCCGGCGCCGAGCGCTGCCCGCATGTGCTGGTGGGTGAGGTGGGCGGCCTTGCGGCTGCCGCGCTCGATAAACACGGTGTCGTTGTGGCGGGCGAGCCAGCCGATCAGCGGCCATTGCGCGACATCGCTCTTGGCTACGAAGCCGGAAGGCAGCAGGGCGTTGATGACGTAGATGTCGATGAAGGATATGTGGTTGCTGACCAGCAGGCCGCCCTCGATGGCTGCCAGTTCGCCCGCGCCGGACTCGAGACGGATGCCGAGCAGAGTCAGCAACTGGCGCGACCAGGCGCGTTTCAGGCGCTGGCGCCAGAGGGCGCCGCCAAAACGGAACAGCAGCGCCACCAGCAGCGCGCCGTAGATGAGATGAAGCCCGACCGGCAGCAGCCGCAGGCGGGCGATCAGCGAAGGCAGTGACATGCGCCAAGGATGGCGGCGGCGTGTTACAGGCTTGTGACCTCGCGGCGAGGAAATAAATTCCAGGGCTCCAGTGACTATTTCACGGCTTTGTAACATTCGCTGCCTAAACTCTGTGGCGATGCAACATGCCGGGCCGGAATTCCGGTCCGTCCGGACATTTCAAAGGAGTAGAACCATGCTGATTCGCACCCTCAGGAACGCAGGAATTGCCGCCATTTCACTGCTGGCGATGTCCGCGGCAAATGCGGCTGATGTGACCGGCGCCGGCGCTTCATTCCCGGCCCCTATTTACGCCAAGTGGGCCGATGCCTACCAGAAGGCAACCGGCAACCGGATCAACTACCAGTCGATCGGTTCCGGCGGCGGCATCAAGCAGATTACGGCCAAAACGGTCGATTTCGGCGCTTCCGACATGCCGCTGACGGCCCAAGTACTCGACAAGGATGGCTTGATGCAGTTCCCGACGGTAATCGGCGGCGTCGTGCCGGTGGTTAACCTGGCCGGCGTCAAGCCTGGCGAACTCAAACTAACGGGCGCCGTGCTGGCCGACATCTACATCGGCAAAATCGTCAAGTGGAACGACAAGGCAATCGCTGATCTCAATCCCGGCGTGGCCCTGCCGGCCAGCGACATCGGCGTCGTGCGTCGCGCCGACGGTTCCGGTACCACCTTCATTTTCACCAACTACCTGTCCAAGGTCAGCCCGGAGTGGAAGACCAAGGTCGGCGAGGGTACAGCGGTGCAGTGGCCGGTCGGTCTCGGTGGCAAGGGTAACGAGGGCGTGTCCGCCTTCGTTCAGCGCCTGCCCGGTTCGATCGGTTATGTCGAGTACGCCTACGCCAAGCAGAACAAGCTGACCCACGCCATCATGAAAAATGCTTCCGGCAATTTCGTGGCGCCGGATGACCTGACCTTCAAGGCCGCTGCGGCCCATGCCGACTGGACCAAGTCGAACTTTGCCGAGATCCTCACCGAGCAGACCGGCAAGGATGCCTGGCCGCTGACCGGTGCCACTTTCATCCTGATGCACAAGGTGCAGGACAAGCCGGCACAGGGTGCCGAAGTGCTCAAGTTCTTCGAATGGTCGTACAAGAACGGCGCCAAGATGGCGGAAGACCTGGACTACGTGTCCTTGCCCGAGAGCCTGGTCAAGTTGATCGGTACCTCCTGGGCCAACGTCAAGGATGCTTCCGGCAAGCCCGTCTTCACCGGCAAGTAATTCAATACCCGTGACCTGCGCCACTTTCCGGTGGCGCAACTCTCCACTGAGCCTACTGATATTTCGACAATGAGTGCGACGCAGGAATCGAGCGCCAACACAGCAGCAGGTGCCGGCAAGTTTGGCGATTGGCTGTTTTTCAATCTGACGCGCCTGTTCGCCGCGCTGACGCTGATTCTGCTCGCGGGCATCATCGTCTCGCTGGTGGTCGGGTCCTGGGAGTCGATCCAGAAGTTCGGCCTGAGCTTCATCTGGCGCCAGGACTGGAACCCTCCGATGGAGGAGTTCGGCGCACTGATCCCGATCTACGGAACTCTGGTCACATCGCTGATCGCACTCGTCATCGCCGTACCGGTCAGCTTCGGCATCGCGCTGTTCCTGACGGAGTTGTCGCCGGTTTGGCTGCGCCGCCCGCTGGGTACCGCGATCGAGCTTCTGGCGGCGGTTCCGTCCATCGTTTATGGCATGTGGGGTCTGATGGTATTCGCTCCGATCTTTGCCGAATACGTGCAGCCCTTGCTTGCCGGCACGCTGGGCCGGGTGCCGCTGCTCGGTGCGCTGTTCGCCGGCCCCGGCCTGGGCATCGGTTTGCTGGCCGCCGGCATCATTCTCGCCATCATGATCATTCCTTTCATCGCCTCCGTCATGCGCGATGTGTTCGACGTGACGCCGGCCATGCTCAAGGAGTCGGCCTACGGCATCGGCAGCACGACCTGGGAAGTGGTCTGGAACGTGGTGCTGCCCTATACCAAGGTCGGTGTCATCGGCGGCATCATGCTCGGCCTCGGTCGCGCGCTGGGCGAGACCATGGCGGTGACCTTCATCATCGGCAACACCAACTTCCTCTCCACCATTTCACTTTATGCGCCGGGAAACAGCATTACCTCGGTGCTGGCCAACGAGTTCGGCGAGGCGACACCGGGAATCTATACCGGGGCGCTGATTGAACTGGGCCTGATCCTGTTCCTCATCACGCTGGCTGTGCTGGTGTCCTCGAAACTCCTCTTGCTGCGCCTGGCGAAGCACGAGGGAACCAAGACCTGAGGCGGCGATGGAACTACTTATCCGACGCAAGTTCGCCAACAAGGTCGCGCTGACGCTGTCGATGCTCGCCATGGGCTTCGGCCTGTTCTGGTTGGCCTGGATCCTGCTGACCACGTTTGAACTTGGCATTGCCGGCATCTCGCTCGATCTGTTCACCAAGATGACGCCGCCGCCCGGAGCGGGCGAGCCCGGGGGACTGCTGAACGCCATCGTCGGCAGCGCGATCATGGTCTCACTTGCCACTGCGCTGGGGACCCCGATCGGCATCCTGGCCGGGGTCTATCTCGCCGAGTACGGCCGCCACACCTGGCTGGGCAACTCGACGCGCTTCATCAACGACATTCTGCTGTCGGCGCCTTCCATCGTCATCGGCCTCTTCATCTATGCCGTCTACGTCGCCAAGGTGGGAAATTTCTCCGGCATTTCCGGTGTCTTCGCCCTGGCCCTGATCGTCATCCCGGTGGTGGTGGCGACTACCGAGAACATGCTCAAGCTGGTACCCGACACGCTGCGTGAAGCGGCCTTCGCGCTCGGCGCGCCCAAAAGCACAGTGATCTTGAAGGTAACCCTGAAGGCTTCCACCACGGGCGTCATCACCGGCATCCTGCTGGCCGTGGCGCGGATCGCGGGCGAGACCGCGCCGCTGCTGTTCACTGCGCTGTCGAATCAGTTCTGGAGCCTGAACCTCAATGAGCCAATGGCCAACCTGCCTGTCACCATTTTCAAGTTCGCCATGAGCCCCTTCAAGGAATGGCAGCAGATCGCCTGGGCGGGTGTGTTCCTGATTACGCTGGGCGTACTCGGACTGAATATCGTGGCCCGCATACTCTTCCGCCAAAAGCACAAGAACTGATACCGGACAACCCATGAATGACACGAGCCAGAATATGATGATGAACGAGACAGTGGCGCAGCTCGAGGCCCAGATGGCTTTCAAGAGCCTGGATTTCTACTATGGCAAGTTCCATGCGCTGAAGAACGTCAACCTGGAAATCTACAAGCGTCATGTGACGGCCTTCATAGGCCCGTCGGGCTGCGGCAAGTCGACGCTGCTGCGGGTCATGAACCGCATGTACGACCTCTACCCGGAGCAGCGCGCCACCGGCGAACTGCTGCTCGACGGCGAGAACATGCTCGATCGCAATGTTGACGTGACGGTGCTACGCGCCAAGGTCGGCATGGTGTTCCAGAAGCCGACACCGTTCCCGATGTCGATCTATGAAAACATCGCCTTCGGCGTGCGTCTGCACGAAAAGATGAGCAAGTCGCTGATGGATGAACGCGTCGAGTGGGCGCTGCGCAAGGCGGCGTTGTGGGATGAGGCCAAGGACAAGCTGGGACAGAGCGGCATGAGCCTTTCCGGCGGCCAGCAGCAGCGCCTGTGCATCGCGCGCGGCATTGCGGTGAAGCCGGAAGTGCTGCTGCTGGATGAACCGACGTCGGCGCTGGATCCGATCTCGACCATGCGCATCGAGGAACTGATCGGCGAACTCAAGGAAGAGTTCACCATCGCCATCGTCACCCACAACATGCAGCAGGCGGCGCGCATTTCCGATTACACCGCCTACATGTATCTCGGCGAGATGATCGAATTCGGTGTCACCGACCAGATCTTCATCAAGCCGACGATGAAGGCGACAGAAGATTACATCACGGGCCGTTTCGGCTGAGGAAGCCGGCCTGCCGGCGGCGGCCGGCAGTTCCGCTTAGCCTGCGCGGTCTGCACGGCATGACAGCGCGAAGTGCCGCCTAGCCGAGCCGTCGCGACGGCGGCGCCTGGCGGCGCGTCCGCTGCAGGGCGATGAGTTCCACCATCCCCCACAACAGGGTGCTGCCGATGGCCAGCGCCGGATGTGCAATCAGCTTGCGAAACAATGGGTACATGTAGCGGCCTTCCTGTCAAAAGTCATCGAGCAGCCATAGCGCCACCCATCGCTCTGCGAAGAGCCTGTCGATCATTCCTTGCAGATCCAGAAGATCCCGTGCCCGCGTTGTCGCAGCTTTTAGTGTCGTGGTCAGCGTCATTGCCCAGGTACTCCAGGTCAGGAATAGAGACACGAGCAGACTACCAACGCCACATTAAGAATCTATTGCAGTATTGCGACAAATGTTTCGCGGCAAGCGACCCGCCCGCCGGCACCGCGGCGCGCCTGCTGCGGATATTCTGGCCGCTGCCCATTGCCGGATGATTGCCTTGCCCAGCCACGCCCTGCCCGAACTCAACGATCTGGAACGCATCCTCGACGAGGGTGCGGCCCATCTTGAGGCGCGCGTTGTTTGCGACGCAGCAAGCGACGGCTGCCGCTTGCCGGTGTATGCCATATGCCTTGGCAATCCGAGCCCCGACGTTCCTGCCGTCGGCTTTTTCGGCGGGGTGCACGGCCTTGAACGCATCGGCGCCGAGGTCGTTCTGGTTTTTCTGCGCAGCCTGGTGGCGCGCCTGCGCTGGGACAGCGCGCTGCACCGGGAACTGGAGTCGGTGCGCCTGGTCTTCATGCCGATCGTCAATCCCGGGGGCATGTTGCGCGGCACGCGCGCCAATCCGAACGGAATCGACCTGATGCGCAATGCTCCGCTCGAGTCGGCGCAGCGGGTGCCTTTCCTCATCGGCGGCCAGCGCATCAGCCCGCGCCTGCCCTGGTATCAGGGGCAGCGCGGCGCGCCGATGGAAGCCGAGAGCAGTGCTCTTTGCCGCGTCGTCGAGGAGGAGTTGCTGACGCGTGAATTCAGCCTCGCCCTCGACTGCCATTCGGGCTTCGGCTTGAACGATCGACTCTGGTTTCCATACGCCCACACCGCGGTACCCATCGAGCATCTGCCGGAGGTTCACGCCCTGAAGGACATATTCGAGCAGACCCATGCCAACCACAGTTACCTGTTTGAACCGCAAAGCCGGCAGTACCTGACGCACGGCGATCTGTGGGATCACCTGTACCGGCAGGCATCGCATTCGCACCGTGTATTCCTGCCGCTGACCCTGGAAATGGGTTCATGGCTGTGGGTCAAGAAGAATCCGCGCCAACTGTTTTCGCGCCATGGCATTTTCAACCCGCTGATCGGACATCGCCTGCAGCGCGTGCTGCGACGCCACTTGCCGTGGCTCGATTTCCTGGTCCGTGCTGCCGGCGGCCACCGCCGCTGGCTGCCCGCAGGGGAGGCGCGGGCAGAGCATCGCCGGCGTGCGCTGGAGCTCTGGTATCGCGGAACGCGTTCATGAGCACCTGGATTCTGTTGCGCGGCTTGACGCGCGATAGCCGCCATTGGGGTGACTTCCCCGCCGCCCTGGGCGGCGCGCTGCCGGATGCCGACGTCGTTGCCCTCGACCTGCCGGGCAACGGCCGCCTGAACGGCATGGCAAGCCCTAGCCGTGTCGGCGAAATGACCGATTACTGCAGGGCGGAGCTGTTGGCGCGGGGGATCCGTCCTCCCTACCACCTGCTGGCCATGTCGCTGGGTGCAATGGTGGTAGTGGATTGGGCGGCGAAATATCCCGCGGAAGTCAATGCAGGCGTCCTCATCAATACCAGCGTGCGCCCGTTCAGCCCTTTCTTCCACCGCTTGCGACCGGAGAACTATCCGGCATTGCTTGGACTGGCCTTGCGCGGCGGCCATGCGCCTGACTGGGAAGCAAGGATTTTGCGCCTCACCAGCAACTGCGTCGACGATCCGGCGGCCATCCTCGAGACCTGGATCCGTTATCGACGCGAGCATCCCGTCTCGCGCCGCAATGTACTACGGCAACTGCTGGCTGCCGCCCGCTATCGGGCGCCTGCCGACAGGCCTTCGCCGCGCCTGCTGATCCTTGGCAGTGCAGGCGACGCCCTGGTCAATCCGCGTTGTTCACGACGGCTGGCGCTGCGCTGGCGAACCGCCTATGCCGAGCATCCCGCTGCCGGCCACGATATCCCCCTCGATGACCGCGACTGGGTGATCAGGGAGGTCCTGCTTTGGTTGCAGACGGAGTAGGTCGGACATAAGCCTGGCTGTACGGCAACGCCGTGCTCTTCCAGCCATTTCAGGTCGGCAGCAAACCGGGGCAGCACCGTATCGACGTCGACGCCGCAGACGCCAGTCGAACAGCGCATCGCGGAATCGAAATTTCGAGCTTCTTCACGGGATTCGTCACTTTCAGAACGGCGCTGTGGCACTAGCCATGACTGGACAATCGGGCTGGTGTCGGAACGAAATACTTCCTCTGAAACCATAGCGCAACATTGACCAGAGCAATCATTACCGGGACTTCGACCAGGGGGCCGATGACCGCTGCAAAAGCAACCCCTGAGTTGATTCCGTAGACCGCTACCGCAACAGCGATGGCCAGCTCAAAGTTGTTGCTGGCTGCGGTGAAAGACAAGGTCGCACTCTTTTCGTAACTGGCCCCCAGGCGCATGCTCATGTAAAACGAGAACACAAACATCACAAGGAAATAAACCAGCAAGGGAATGGCAATACGCACTACGTCCATCGGGATGCTGATGATCAGTTTGCCCTTCAGGCTGAACATGACGATGATGGTGAACAGCAGCGAGGCGAGCGTGATCGGGCCGATCTTCGGCACGAAGTGGCTGTGGTACCAGTCTTTTGAGACAAAGCGCAACATGATCACGCGCGTCATCACGCCGGCAATGCACGGGATGCCGAGATAGATGAAGACGCTTTCGGCAATCTGCCTGATGGATATATCGACAACGGAACCCGTAAGACCGAAGAACGGCGGCAATACTGTGATGAACAGCCAGGCATAGACGCTGAAGAACAACACCTGAAAAATGGAATTGAACGCGACCAGGCCGGCGGCGTACTCCGTTGAACCCTTGGCGAGTTCGTTCCAGACAATCACCATGGCGATACAGCGGGCCAGACCAATCATGATCAGCCCGACCATGTATTCCGGTTTGTCCTGGAGAAAGATCAACGCCAGCGCAAACATCAGTACCGGACCAAGGATCCAGTTCTGCACAAGGGAAAGCCCCAGTACCTTCCAGTCGCGGAAGACATCGGGGAGTTCCTCGTAACGGACCTTGGCAAACGGCGGATACATCATCAGGATCAGGCCGATCGCAATGGGGATGTTGGTGGTGCCAACCTGAAAGCTGTTGATGAAGGCCTCGATACCCGGCACGAAAAAGCCGAGGCCGACACCCAAGGCCATGGCGGCGAAAATCCAGACGGTCAGATACCTGTCGAGGAAAGAGAGTTTCTTTGTCAGGGCACTCATGGTCGTTATCTGAAAACCAGGTTAAGTTGAATTGCCAAGCTCGAGAGCATGGGTCGGCATGCGGTTTGTTTAGCGCTTATCACTATGGGATTCGAGTCACTCACCCTTTTCGCTCAATTTCCCGATCTGGTCCAGTTCGCGTTTGATTGCCATGGCGTCGAGTTTGGCGAATGGCAGACTGGTGAACAATGAGATGCGCCGATTCATTTCACCGAACGCCTTGGAGAAGGCTTTGCGCTTGTCCTCGTCACGGCCTTCCACGGCTGCCGGATCCTCGATACCCCAGTGCGCCGTCATCGGCTTGCCTGGCCAGATCGGACACACTTCGCCTGCCGCGTTGTCACAGACTGTAAACACAAAATCGATGTACGGTGCTCCAGGCGCAGCAAACTCGTCCCAGCTTTTACTGCGCAGATCGGCGACTTCGAGTCCCTGCCGCCCCAATAGCTCGATGGCCCACGGATTCACTTTTCCGCCAGGATGACTGCCGGCACTGTAGGCGCGAAAACGACCCTTGCCGGCGTGGTTGAGGATAGCTTCGGCCAGGATCGAGCGAGCCGAATTTCCCGTGCAGAGGAAGAGTACGTTATAAATTTTGTCAGACATGAAAGCTCCTGGAGACAATTGGATCAGGCCGTCTTGCGGCGGCGCTTGGACGAAGTGGCAGCCGCGGCGGTTTTGGGGAGGCATTGCCCGCCTTGACAGCAGTTGTCCGTGAGATAGGCAATAAGGTCATCCATTGCGGAAAAGTTGGCGGAATAGAAAATGAAGCGGCTTTCCTGGCGTGAAACCACCAAGCCGGCGCGGTACAGCTCCTTCAGATGAAATGACAGTGTTGCCGCAGGTACGCCCACAGCCTCGGCGATTGCACCCGCATTCATACCCTCAGGACCTGCCTCGACCAAGAGACGAAAGACGGCCAGGCGGGTTTCCTGAGCAAGCGCAACCAACGATTGAACAGCAGTTTGGACTTTCATAGTTTCATTATTATGAAAGTAATATTAAAAAGCAAGGCGGCAACCGCAAAGAGAGGCAGGCAACGACCACTGTTCAGTGGCGATGATGTGCCGAATGACAATTATCTTCGCCCCTCGTTGCAGCGGAAGAGTGGGCAGCGCAACCGAAATAGCCCGTGGAACTGTCGATCCACCAGGTTTTCACAGTGCCGGAGTGGATTGCGGAAAAAATCAGCCATGACCGTCGTTATTCCAACAGCACCTTGTCGCTCGTCGGCTGAGCCGGGAGTGGCTGTCGGACTG
>CAINHS010000078.1 GCA_903848955.1 uncultured beta proteobacterium | reverse complement strand
GTTCGATTCGCCCATCGCCAACTGTCCGGTTTGCGGAGAGATGGTCTTGCTGGATCAGACCCGCCCCGAGTGCGCGCGCGAGCACGCTTGCAGCACGGATACAGCTTGTCCTTTGCAGAAATATTTCACCGGCATCGATTTCAGCGTTGCCCAGCCCAAGGAGAGTTTGCGTGACAAAGGCTACTGAACGTCGCAATTTCTGGCGCGCCGTGTTCCATTCGCCGGTGCGCCTGACCACCCATGCCGGCCATGCCCAGGCCAAGCTGCTGGATATCTCCTTGAAGGGCGCGCTGCTCGAAACGGGCACGGCCTGGCATGGCAAGCCCGGCGACGAATGCCAGTTGGTGCTCGATCTGGCGCCGGGGACCACCATCACCATGTGGACCAACGTCATGCATGTCGAAGGGCTGCACGTCGGCCTGCGCTGCACCAGCATCGATCTCGACAGCATCACCCACCTGCGCCGCCTGGTCGAGTTGAACAGCGGCGATCCGGCGATTCTTGACCGGGAACTCGGCAGCCTGGTTCGCGAGGGCTGACGCAAGCTCAGCCGTTCCGCCGGACGCTCCGCGCAGCGCCGGCGCGCCGAAGATTCAGGCCGTCACGGCCATTCCGTTGTGCCGCAGCAAGGCATCGGGCTGCGGCTCGCGGCCGCGAAACGCCTTGAAGGATTCGAGCGCCGGGCGCGAGCCGCCGACCGACAGGATTTCGCGCAGGAAGCGCTCGCCGGTGGCCGCGTCGAGCGTGCTGCCGCCGGCCCCGGCCGCCTCTTCGAAGGCCTCGTAGGCGTCGGCGGAGAGCACTTCGGCCCACTTGTAGCTGTAGTAGCCGGCGGCATAGCCGCCGCCGAAAATGTGCGAGAAACTGTGCGGGAAGCGGTTCCACTCGGGTGGCACCAGCACCGCCACTTCGCCGCGCACTTCGGCCAGCAATTGCATGAAACTCCTGCCGGCGCCGGGCGCAAACTCGCTGTGCAGCAGCAGGTCGAACAGGCCGAATTCGACCTGGCGCAGGGTCTGCAGGCCGCTCTGGAAATTCTTCGCGGCGATCATCTTGTCGTAGAGCGCGCGCGGCAGCGGCGCCCCGGTCTCGGCGTGCGCCGTCATGCCGGAGAGCACGTCCCATTCCCAGCAGAAGTTTTCCATGAACTGGCTCGGCAGTTCGACGGCATCCCACTCGACGCCGTGGATGCCGGACACCGGCAGCTCTTCGACCTGGGTCAGCAGATGATGCAGGCCGTGGCCGCACTCATGGAACAGGGTGATGACATCGTCGTGGCTGAAGGTGGCCGGTTTGCTGCCGACGGGTGCCGGGAAGTTGCAGTTGAGATAGGCCACCGGCGTCTGTATGCCGCCGGCAATACGGCGGCGGGTGATCGCCTCGTCCATCCAGGCGCCGCCGCGCTTGGTTTCGCGGGCGTAGAGGTCGAGGTAGAACTGGCCGATGAGCTTGCCTTCGCGCTCGATGCGGAAGAAGCGCACGGCGGGATGCCACACCGGCGCCGTGTCGGGCGCCAGCTTGACGGCAAACAGCGCCTCGATGACGCGGAACAGTCCGGCCAGCACTTGCGGTTCCGGGAAGTACTGCTTCACCTCGTCGTCGGAGAAACTGTAGCGCTGTTGCTTGAGCTTTTCCGAGGCCCAGGAAAGGTCCCAGCTCTCAAGCGTCTCCATGCCCAGCTCGCGCCGGGCGAAGTCGCGCAGTTCGGCAATGTCGCGCCCGGCAAACGGCCGCGCCTTGGCCGCCATGTCGCGCTGGAAGGCTGCGACCTGGGCAGGCGTGTCGGCCATCTTGGCGGCCAGCGACACTTCGGCGAAGCTGGCGTAACCCAGCATCTTCGCCTCTTCGTCGCGCAGCGCCAGCAGGCGGTCGATCAGGGGACCGTTGTCCCGGTCTGCCGGGCCGAACTCGGAGGCGCGGGTGGCATAGGCGCGGTACATGCGCGCCCGCAACTCGCGGTTGTCGCAATACTGCAGCACGGGAATGTAGGACGGGGCGTGCAGGGTGAATTTCCAGCCCGGCTTGCCATCCTTTGCTGCCGCAGCCTGCGCGGCGGCTCTGGCATCGTCGGGGAGGCCGGCCAGAGCGGCTTCGTCCTCGATCCATTCGGCATGGGCGTTGGTGGCGTCGAGCACGTTCTCGGAAAACTTCGAACCCAGCGCGGAAAGCTCTTCCTGGATTTCCTTGAAGCGCGGTTTGCGCTCCTGCGGCAGTTCGGCGCCGGACAGACGGAAATCGCGCAACTCGTTTTCGATGCTGCGCCGGCGCGGCGCCGACAGGACGGGAAATTCTGCACTCGTCGCCAGGGCCTTGTACTTGGCGAACAGCGCCAGGTTTTGGCCGAGGTCGGCATAGAAGCTTGACACCTCGGGCAGCATGGCGTTGTAGGCCTCGCGCCAGGGCGGCACGTCATTCACCGAATGCAGGTGGCCGACAATGCCCCAGGCGCGCGACAGGCGCTCGCCGGCGTCGAGCATCGGCTGCACGAAGGCATCCCAGGTCGCGGCGGTTTCCGCGGCGATCAGGCCTTCGATCAGGGCGCGGTTTTCCTCGAGCAAGTGGCGGATGGCGGGGGTGACGTGGTCGGGCAGGACGGCGTCAAAGCGGGGCAGCCCGCTGAAATCGAGCAATGGGTTCATGGCGTCCAGTTGGGGGCGAAACAGCGGACTGCAATGCCGCGCCACCGGCGCGGCGGGATGGCCTGCGGCGGCCGGGTCAGATCGAATGCGGGCCGGCCAGCCGGGTCAGCGCCTCGAGGTAGTTGGCGGCGGTCTTGTCGATGACTTCCTGCGGCAGCTTCGGTCCCGGCTCCTGCTTGTTCCAGTCCAGGGTTTCCAGGTAGTCGCGGACGAACTGCTTGTCGAAGCTGGGCGGGCTGATGCCGACCTTGTAGCGGTCGGCCGGCCAGAAGCGCGAGGAGTCGGGTGTCAGCACTTCGTCGATCAGGTAGAGCCGGCCTTCCTCGTCCTGGCCGAACTCGAACTTGGTGTCGGCGATGATGATGCCGACCACGCGGGCAAAGGCGGCGGCCTCGCGATACAGGCGCAAGGTGGTGTCCTTGACCGTCTTCGCCAGGGCGGCGCCGATCAGCTTCTCGACGGAGGCGTAATCGATGTTTTCGTCATGATCGCCGGCCTCGGCCTTGGTCGCCGGGGTGAACAGCGGTTCCGGCAGTTGCTGCGCCATCTTCAGGCCGGGCGGCAAGGCGATGCCGCATACGGTGCCGGTCGACTGGTAGTCCTTCCAGCCCGAGCCGATCAGGTAGCCGCGCGCCACCGCTTCGATCGGCAATGGCTTCAAGCGCTTGACCACCAGCCCGCGGCCGCGCACCTGGAGTTTTTCCTGCTCGGTCGCCACCACCGTCTCGGGATCGATGCCGGTCAGCTGATTGGGCACCACGTGCGCCAGCTTGCCGAACCAGAAGTTCGCCACCGCGGTGAGAACCGCACCCTTGCCCGGAATCGGGTCGGGCAGGATGACGTCGAAGGCCGAGAGGCGATCCGTGGTGACGATCAGCAGTTTGTCTTCGCCGACGGCGTAGATGTCGCGCACCTTGCCGCGACCCAGCAGCGGCAGGCTCTTGATGGTGGATTCAAACAAGGCGGGTGTGGAGGGAATAGGCATGGAGATGCTCTGAAATGGGTTTATTCGCGGATGCAGGGCGTGCCGAAGTTTCCGGCGGCGCAGACTTTACCGCAAATAGCCGCTTACTTCACGATCGCGTTGAGTTCGCCCTTCTTGTAGCGCTCGGCCATCCTCTCCAGCCCGACCGGCTTGATCCTGCCGGCCTGGCCGGCACAGCCGAAGGCCTGGTAACGGGCGACGCAGATTTCCTTCATCGCCTTGCGCGCCGCGGCCAGGTACTTGCGCGGATCGAAGTCCTTGGAGTTCTCGGCCAGGTACTTGCGGATGGCGCCGGTGGAGGCCATGCGCAGGTCGGTGTCGATATTGATCTTGCGCACGCCGTGCTTGATGCCCTCGACGATTTCGGCGACCGGCACGCCATAGGTTTCGCCCATGGTGCCGCCGTACTGGTTGATGGTCTTGAGCCAGTCCTGCGGCACCGAGGACGAGCCGTGCATCACCAGGTGGGTGTTGGGGATGCGGGCATGGATTTCCTTGATGCGGTCGATGCGCAGCACCGCGCCGGTGGGCGGCCGGGTGAATTTGTAGGCGCCGTGCGAGGTGCCGATGGCGATGGCCAGCGCATCGACGCCGGTGGCCTTGACGAATTCGGCGGCTTCGTTCGGATCGGTCAGCAACTGGTCCTGCGACAGCGCGCCTTCCGCGCCGTGGCCGTCTTCCTTCTCGCCCATGCCGGTTTCCAGCGAGCCCAGGCAACCCAGTTCGCCTTCCACCGAAACGCCGATGGCGTGGGCGATGTCGACCACGTGACGGGTGACCTTGCTGTTGTAGTCGAAACTGGCCGGGGTCTTGGCGTCTTCCTGCAGCGAACCGTCCATCATCACGCTGGAGAAGCCCGAGCGCATCGACTGGATGCAGATGGCCGGGCTGGCGCCGTGATCCTGGTGCATGACAATGGGAATGTCGGGATGGGTCTCGATCGCCGCTTCGATCAGGTGGCGCAGGTAGGGCTCGCCGGCATATTTGCGGGCGCCGGCCGAGCCCTGCATGATGACCGGGCTGTTGGTCTCGGCGGCCGCTTCCATGATGGCCTGGATCTGCTCCAGGTTATTGACGTTGAAGGCGGGCAGGCCGTAGCCGTTTTCGGCGGCGTGGTCGAGCAGCTGACGCATGGACACGAGGGGCATGGCAATCTCCTGGGAATGAGTTCGGACGGGTTGGTTTGACGGGCCTACTGGTGGGAGCGATGCTCGCCGACCTTGACGATGATCATGGTGTTGGTGCCGCCGGGCTTGCCGATGGGCTCGCCGATGGTGAGTACGATCAGGTCGCCGACTTCCACGGCGCCGGCGGCAATCAGCGCTTCCTCGGCATCGAACAGCACCTGGTCGCGATCATGCCCGCTCTGCGGCACCATGACCGGGAACACGCCCTTGAAGATGCTGACCTTGTAGCGGGTGCGCACTTCCTGGGTCAGGGCGTAGATCGGGATGCCGGTATTCAGGCGCGACATCCACAGCGCGGTCGAGCCGGACTCGGTGAGCGAGGCAATCGCCTTGACTTTGAGGTGATGCGCGGCGAACAGCGCGGCCATCGCAATCGACTGGTCGATGCGCGTGAACACGCGATTGAGGAAGTGGGTGTCGAGCGGGAAGTCGGAGGACTTTTCCGCTTCGAGGCAGATGCGCGACATGGCTTCGACGGTCTGCACCGGGTAATCGCCGGTGGCCGTTTCCGCCGAGAGCATCACCGCATCGGTGCCGTCGAGCACGGCGTTGGCGACGTCGGACACTTCGGCCCGGGTCGGCACCGGGCTGTGGATCATCGACTCCATCATCTGCGTCGCGGTAATGGCGAACTTGTTGTACTCGCGGGCGGTGCGGATGATGCGCTTCTGCAGCGCGGGGACCGCGGCATCGCCGACTTCGACCGCCAGATCGCCGCGCGCCACCATGACGCCGTCGGTGGCTTCGAGGATGCTGTTGAGGTTCTCGATGGCTTCGACGCGTTCGATCTTGGCCACCAGCAGGGCATTCGAGCCGGCGGCGTTGAGCAAGGCGCGCGCCAGGCGCATGTCGTCGCCGGATTTCGGAAAGGATACGGCGACATAATCGACGCCGATGTCGGCGGCGGTGCGGATGTCCTCCATGTCCTTGGTGGTCAGGGCCGGCGCCGTGAGTCCGCCGCCCTGCTTGTTGATGCCCTTGTTGTTGGACAGTTCGCCGTCGTGGCGATTGCGGCAACGGACCTCCTTGCCGCGCACCTGCAGCACGTCCAGCACCATGCGGCCGTCATCGAGGAGGAGCACGTCGCCGGAACGCACATCATTCACCAGATCCTGATAGTCGAGCCCCACCCGTTCGCCGTCGCCCAGGGTGCAGGCGGCATCGAGAATGAACTCCTGACCGGCCTTGATGGTGACCGGACCGGCGGCGAACTTGCCGATGCGGATCTTGGGGCCCTGCAGGTCGGCCATGACACCGACGGTGCGCCCGGCTTCCTGGGCGGCCTCCCGCAGTGCCACGACGCGGGCGCGATGATCGTCGGCGGTGCCGTGCGAAAAGTTGATGCGAACCACGTCGACCCCGGCCGACACCAGCGCCAGCATGCGCTCCGGGCTGCTCGACGCCGGCCCGAGAGTGGCGACGATCTTGGTCGAACGCTTGAGGCTCACGGCCGGCGCCATCACTCAGCTTGCGGCGCGCTGTTCCAGCATGTCGATCGCTGGCAGGCGCTTGCCTTCGAGGAACTCGAGGAAGGCGCCGCCGGCGGTCGAGATGTAGGACACCTTGTCGTAGATGTCGTACTTCTGGATGGCGGCGATGGTGTCGCCGCCGCCGGCCAGGGTGAAGGCTTTGGTGTTGGCGATGGCCATGGCGATGGCTTTTGTTCCGGCGCCGAACTGGTCAAACTCGAAGACGCCGACCGGGCCGTTCCACACCACGGTGCCTGCTTTCATGATGATGTCGACCAGTTCCTGCGCCGACTTCGGGCCGATGTCGAAAATCATGTCGTCGTCGCTGACGGCTCCGGCATCCTTTGCCACCGCAGGCTCGGCGGCGTCGAACTGCTTGCCGCAGACGACGTCGACGGCGATCGGGATGGTGGCGCCGCGCGCCGTCATTTTCTTCATCAGCGCCTGCGCCACGGGCACCAGGTCGTCCTCGCACAGCGACTTGCCGACATTCCTGCCGCTGGCCTTGAGGAAGGTGTTGGCGATGCCGCCGCCGACCACCATCTGGTCGACTTTTTCCGACAGCGCTTCGAGCACCGTGAGCTTGGTCGATACCTTGGAGCCGCCGACGATGGCCACCATCGGCCGCGCCGGGGTGGCCAAGGCCTTGGTCAGCGCTTCGAGTTCGGCGGCTACCAGCAGGCCGGCACAGGCGGCCGGGGCATACTGGGCGACGCCGTAGGTCGAGGCCTCGGCGCGGTGGGCGGTGCCGAAGGCGTCCATGACAAACAGATCGCAGAGCGCGGCGTATTTTCTCGCCGTGGCTTCGACGTTTTTCTTCTCGCCCTTGTTGAGGCGGCAGTTCTCCAGCAGCACGACTTCGCCGGCGGCAACTTCGAAACCGCCGTCGACCCAGTCGCGGATGACGCGTACCGGCTTGCCCAGTTTTGCCGCCATGACATCGGCCACCGGCTTGAGCGAGTTCTCCTCGGCGTACACGCCTTCTTCGGGGCGACCGAGGTGCGAGGTCACCATCACCCTGGCGCCGGCCTTGAGGCAGAACTCGATGGTCGGCATCGAGGCCGTGATGCGGGCGTCCGAAGTGACCTTGCCGTCCTTGACCGGCACGTTGAGATCGGCGCGAATGAATACGCGCTTGCCGGCAAGATCAAAATCAGTGAGGCGCTTGAAAGACATGTGAACAACCTTTCACCACAGAGACACAGAGGCACAGAGGGGATGCACCGAGCAATGCGGAAACAAAGCCTGTTCCGCCTTTCTCTGTGTCTCGTTGACTCTGTGGTTAATTGTATTCAATCACTTCGCGACGTGTTTGAGGAAGCGCAGCATGTTGCAGGTGTAGCCGTACTCGTTGTCGTACCAGGCGACGACCTTGACGAAGGTCGAGTCGAGCGCAATGCCGGCTTCGGCATCGAAGGTCGAGGGTGCGGGATTGCCGCGGAAGTCGGTGGCGACCACCTTTTCGTCGGTGTAGCCGAGGATGCCCTTCATGGCACCCTGCGATGCGGCCTTCATCGCGGCACAGATTTCAGCGTAGCTGGCTTCCTTGTTCAGTTCGACGGTCAGGTCGACCACCGACACATCCGAGGTCGGCACGCGGAAGGACATGCCGGTGAGCTTCTTGTTCAGTTCCGGAATCACCACGCCGACGGCCTTGGCGGCGCCGGTGGATGACGGGATGATGTTTTCGAGAATGCCGCGGCCGCCGCGCCAGTCCTTGTTGGACGGGCCGTCGACGGTCTTCTGGGTCGCCGTCGCGGCGTGCACCGTGGTCATCAGGCCGCGCTTGATGCCCCAGTTGTCGTGCAGCACCTTGGCCACGGGGGCGAGGCAGTTGGTGGTGCAGGACGCTGCCGAGACGATGGTCTCGCCGGCGTACTTGGTGTGGTTCACGCCATAGACGAACATCGGCGTGTCGTCCTTCGACGGCGCCGATTGCACGACCTTTTTCGCGCCGGCGGCGATGTGCTTCTGGCAGCTTTCCTTGGTCAGGAACAGGCCCGTGGAGTCGATGACGATGTCGGCGCCGATTTCGTTCCACTTCAGTTCGGCGGGATCCTTGACGGCCGTCAGACGGATCTTCCTGCCATTGACGATCAGGTCCTTGCCGTCAACCGCCACCTGGCCGCTGAAGCGGCCATGCACCGAGTCGTACTTCAGCATGTAGGCCAGGTAGTCGGGTTCCAGCAGGTCGTTGATGCCGACGATCTCGATGTCCGAGAACTCGGCTTCCTTGGCGACGGCGCGAAACACCATGCGGCCGATGCGACCGAAACCGTTGATACCGACTTTGATAGCCATGACTCTTCTCCAGAAAGATAAGAAAACCTAGATGACCGACTTCACCGTGGCGACAACATTCTCTGCGGTAAAGCCGAATTCCTTGAACAGGGCACCGGCCGGGGCCGACTCGCCGAAGCGGTCGAGGCCGATGACGGCGCCTTCCAGTCCGACATACTTGTACCAGCCGCCGCTGACGCCGGCCTCGACCGCCACTCTTGCGACGCCCTTGGGCAGCACGCTGCTGCGATAGGCCGCGTCCTGCCGGTCGAAGACATTGGTGCTGGGCATGGACACCACGCGCACCGGAATCTCGGCCTCCAGCGCCGCCTGCGCCTTGAGTGCGATTTCCACTTCGGAACCGGTGGCGATGATGATGGCCTTGGGCTTGCCGCCCTTGGCCTCGGACAGGATGTAGCCGCCGCGCGCGATGTTGGCGATGGTCGCCGCGTCGCGCGGCACGAAGGGCAGGTTCTGCCGCGACAGGCACAAGGAACTGGGGCCGGTGAGTTTCTCCACGGCCGAGGTCCACGCCACCATGGTTTCCACGGTGTCGCAGGGACGCCAGACGTCCATGTTGGGAATCATGCGCAGCGTGGCGGTCTGTTCCACCGGCTGGTGGGTCGGGCCGTCTTCGCCGAGGCCGATCGAGTCGTGCGTGAACACGTAGATCACGCGCTGCTTCATCAGCGCCGACATGCGCAGGGCATTGCGGGCATATTCCGAGAACATCAGGAAGGTGCCGCCGAAGGGCAGCAGGCCGCCGTGCAGCGCCATGCCGTTCATGATGTGGGCCATGCCGAATTCGCGCACGCCGTAGGAGATGTAGTTGCCGGTGCCCTTGCCCGAGACGTGCTTGCAGCCTGTCCAGTTGGTCAGGTTGGAGCCGGTCAGGTCGGCCGAGCCGCCGACGAACTCGGGCAGGGCCGGTGCCAGGGCGTTGATGGAAATCTGCGAGGCCTTGCGGGTGGCGACGGTCTCGGCCTTGGCGTTGGCGCCGGCAATGGCTTTTTGCGCCTGTTCGGCCCAGTCGGCCGGCAGTTGCTTGGCCATGCGCCGCTTGAATTCGGCGGCTGCAGCCGGGAAGGCCGCGGCGTAGGCAGCGAATTTCTTCTGCCAGGCGCCTTCGAGATCGGCGCCCTTGGCCTTGGCATCCCAGCCGGCATAGACCTCGGCGGGGATTTCGAAGGGCGCGTGCGGCCAGCCGATGCGGACGCGGGCGGCGGCAATTTCGGCGTCGCCCAACGGCGCGCCATGCACGTCGTGCGTGCCCTGCTTGTTCGGGGCGCCGAGGCCGATGACGGTCTTGCAGCAGATCAGCGTAGGTTTGTCAGTCACCGCCCTGGCCGCTTCGATGGCGGCATTCAGGGCCGCCGCATCGTGGCCGTCGACGTTGGCGACGACGTGCCAGCCGTAGGCTTCGAAGCGCTTGGGCGTGTCGTCGGTGAACCAGCCTTCGACGTGGCCGTCGATGGAAATGCCGTTGTCGTCCCAGAACGCGGTCAGCTTGCCCAGGCCCCAGGTGCCGGCCAGCGCGCAGGCTTCGTGCGAAATGCCTTCCATCAGGCAGCCGTCGCCGAGGAAGACGTAGGTGCGGTGATCGACGATTTCATGGCCGGGCTGGTTGAATTCGGCAGCCAGCAGCTTCTCCGCCATGGCCATGCCGACGGCGTTGGTGATGCCCTGGCCGAGCGGTCCGGTGGTGGTTTCGACGCCCGGCGCATAGCCGTACTCGGGGTGGCCCGGCGTCTTGCTGTGCAACTGGCGGAACTGCTTCAGGTCGTCGATCGACAGGTCGTAGCCGGAGAGGTGCAGCAGGGCATAGATCAGCATCGAGCCGTGGCCGTTGGACAGCACGAAACGGTCGCGATCGGCCCACTGCGGATTGCGCGGATTGTGGCGCAGGTGCCTGTTCCACAGCACTTCGGCGATTTCCGCCATGCCCATCGGCGCGCCGGGGTGGCCGGAATTGGCCTTCTGCACTCCATCCATGGCAAGTGCGCGAATGGCGTTGGAAAGACTGGAACCCACGGAAGCAACGGCGTTTGTTGGAGTTGTCATGGCGGCATCGAGAATTGAATGGCGGGACGGGCCCCGCCAAGATAGCCCGGTATTATCGGCGAAACCGGGTGGATCGCGCTAGTTGCAGAGCTAGGTGCTTGATTCGCAGTAGATCATGCCCGCTTGCGGTTTTCCATCAGGCGCAGGATCAGCGGCGTGAAGATCAGTTGCATCGCCAGTTCCATCTTGCCGCCGGGCACCACGATGATGTTCGGCCGCGACATGAAGGAATCGTGGACCATCGACAGCAGGTAGGGGAAGTCGATGCCCTTGGGATCGGCGAAGCGGATCACGACGAAGCTTTCGTCCGCCGTCGGTATGTCGCGGGCGATGAAGGGGTTCGAGGTGTCGACCGTCGGCACGCGCTGGAAATTGATGTGGGTGCGCGAGAACTGCGGCGTGATGTAGTTGATGTAGTCGGGCATGCGGCGCAGGATGGTGTCGACCACGGCCTCGGTCGAATAGCCGCGCTGGTTCTTGTCGCGGTGCAGTTTCTGTATCCACTCCAGATTCACCGTCGGCACCACGCCCACCAGCAGGTCGGCGTGCTGCGCTACATTCACCGTGTCGGTCACTGCGGCGCCGTGCAGGCCTTCGTAGAACATCAGGTCGGTGCCGCCGGGAATGTCCTGCCAGGGCGTGAATTCGCCCGCCTGCTGGTTATAGGGCGCGGCTTCGTCGGCATTGTGCAGGTACTTGCGCACCTTGCCCTTGCCGGTCTTGCCATAGGTCTTGAACAGGTCGCCGAGTTCGTCGAGCAGATTGGCTTGCGGACCGAAATGGCTGAAATGATTGTTGCCCTTCAGGCGCGCTTCCTCCATTGCCGCTTTCATGGCCTTGCGGTCGTAGCGATGAAAGGAATCGCCCTCGACGATGGCGGCGCTGATTTTTTCGCGGCGGAAGACCAGGTCGAAGGACTTGGTGACGGTGGACGTGCCGGCACCGGACGATCCGGTAATGGCGACGATGGGATGCTTGACCGACATGGGAGTCTCCTGGATTAACGTGAAATAACTCGTTCGCAGCGACTGGTGATAGTCGAGCGAAGCGATCTGAGCAATAGCCTCCCCGTGAGGGGAAGGTCGCATGCGACGTTTGCGATTGGGGGAGGGGAGGGGCGGGCCATTAATTCGCCTTTGGCGTGTTTCATCATCGGCGGGTGACTATCGCTGTCATGAAAGTTAGAGCCTTATTGGGTTCTGAACAGCGAGCGGGTGCCGAACAGGGGCGAATTGAAGGTGTCCGGCTCCTTGCCGCTGACATATTCGGCATGGTAGCGGGTGACGTGTTCGACTTCGTTCTTCGAGCCGAAAATGAGCGGCACGCGCTGGTGAAGTTCGCCGGGCGAGAGTTCCATCACCCGTTCGCGACCCGTGGTCGAGGCGCCGCCGGCCTGCTCGATGATGAAGGAAATCGGGTTGGCCTCGTAGAGCAGGCGCAGGCGACCCGGCTTGGCGGCATCCTTGCTGTCCTTCGGGTAGAGGAAAATGCCGCCGCGCGTCAGGATGCGGAAGGTTTCCGCGACCAGGGAAGCGACCCAGCGCATGTTGAAGTCCTTGCCTCTGGGCCCCGTCTTGCCCGCCAGGCACTCGTCCACATAGCGCTGCACGGGAGGCTCCCAGAAGCGCGCGTTGGAGGAGTTGATGGCGAACTCATGGGCGTCGTCCGGTATCCGCATCTGCGGATGGGTGAGGATGAAGGCACCGATGTCGCGGTCCAGGGTGAAGCCGTCGACGCCGTCGCCGGTGGTCAGCACCAGCATGGTCGAGGGCCCGTAGAGGGCGAGGCCGGCGCAGATCTGTTGCGTGCCGGGCTGGAGGAAATCGGCGAGGCTGGCGTCCTGGCCGGGGTTCGGTGCGCGCAGGATGGAAAAGATGGTGCCGACCGTCAGGTTCACGTCGATGTTGGAACTGCCGTCCAGCGGATCGAAAACCAGCAGGTACTTGCCGCGCTTGCAGTGGGCGGGAAGGGTGTAGACCTCCTCCATTTCCTCCGAGGCCATGCCGCTCAGGTGGCCGGTCCACTCGTTTTCCTGCAGCATGACGTCGTTGCTCATGACGTCCAGCTTTTTCTGCACCTCGCCCTGAACATTGACCGACCCGCCATCGCCGCCGGCGTTGCCCAGCGCGCCGATCAAGGCGCCCTTGTTCACCTGGTTGGAGATGATCTTGATGGCCGTGGCCAGGGAATTGAGCAGGCTGGAAAAATCGCCCGAGGCGCCCGGATGCTTGTGTTCCTCTTCGATGGTGTAACGCGTCAGTGTCTTGCGGCCTTCATGCATGCTGTTTGCCCCTGTGGTTTCCTGCTGCTGCGGCATCTTTTACGGAAAAGCCCGGCCGGCCGTTGCGGCAACGGCCGGCCGGTACCTGAACCTGACCTATTTGCTTACGCCCAGCTTCTGCCGCCAGCCCGGGAAGATCTTGTCCGCATCCGCGGGAAAGGACTCGAAGGCGCGGGCGAATTCGCGGTGCTGTTTGGCCCACTCGACCGGGTCGGCGCCGGCCTTCCAGCAGTCGTAGGCCTGGCGCAGCGACCGGGCGCCGGCCGCCGGGCTGTCGATGTGGCCGTAGGAACCGCCGCCGGCGGTGTTGATGATGTTGCCGTGGCCCAGGTTCTGGAAGAAGCCGGGCAGGCGCAGCGCATTCATGCCGCCGGAAATGATCGGCGTGGTGGGCTTGATGCCGAACCACTTCTGGAAATACACCGGACCCTGGCACTCGTCGCGCTCGATCATGTAGGCGATGATGCGGTCGTCCTCCTCGCCTTCCATCTTGCCGTAGCCCATGGTGCCGACGTGAATGCCGGACGCGCCCTGCAGGCGGCTCATCTTGGCCAGGACGAAGGCGGTGTAGCCGCGCTTGGAACTGGGCGAGGTGATCATGCCGTGGCCGGCGCGGTGGTAGTGCAGGTACTGGTTCGGGTACTGGCGGCGGGCGGTGGTGACCATGCCCGGTCCGCCGACGAAACCGTCGACCAGGAAGGCCAGCTTGTCGGCATCGGTGCCGAAGGTTTCCAGCGCGAAATCGGCGCGGGCGCACATTTCGTAGTGGTCGTCGGCGGTGATGTTCATGGAGAACAGCTTGGCTTCGCCGGTTTCGTCCTGGGCGCGCTTGAGCGAGTCATAGACCAGCGGCAGGGTCTCCTTGATCGGGGCGAAGACCTGGTTGCCCTGGGGTTCGTCGTTCTTGATGAAGTCGCCGCCGAGCCAGAACTGGTAGGCGGCCTCGGCGAAGGGCTTCGGCCGCAGGCCGAGCTTGGGCTTGATGATGGTGCCGGAGATGTAGCCGCCGTCCTTGACCGGCCGGCCGAGGATGCGCCACAGGTCGCTGATGTCCTTGGCCGGGCCGTCGAACATCTGGATGACGCGGTCGGGCATGTAGAAGTCGATCATCTTGGCGTGCTCGATGTCGCCCATGCCCTGATTGTTGCCGATGGCCAGCGTCAGGAAGGACACCAGCATGAAGCGGCCGTCGATCACGTTGCGGTCGAACAACTCGACCGGATAGGCGATGCGCATGTCCTCGCCGGCTTCGTCGATGTGATAGACCAGCGCATCCACGCCCTTGGTGAAATCGTCGGTGGTGGACACCTCGACGTTGGTTCCGGTGGACGACTCGGCGGCGAAGTGCGCCGCCGCTTCCAGGTAGCCGGTGCCGGCCTTGGGCTTCATCTTGTAGGCGCACAGGATGTGGCGGCCGCCCTTGATCAGATCCTCTTCCTTGAGGCTCAGGTCGGCATAGCGTTTCGATTGGTCCATCGGGTTCTCCTCATTCTCGGCGTGGTGAAGTGGGGTGTTCGGCAACAGCTTGAACACGCATCTTAGTCAGGCCAATGCATAACTAACAGTCACGTCTTGTTATGGTTTTCATCAGCTGGAGCTTATACATTCGCGGTGCCAGATCTGCAGCAGGTCGAGGTCGACCAGAGTTTTGCCGTGCAGGCTGCCGCAGCGTGCCACAGCCGGCCTGCCGGGGTCGCCGAGGTGGCAGAGCACCGCGACGGCGCCGCTGAAGTCGTCGCCGCAGGTGTATCCGTTCTCGGTCACCAGCGTCGGCAGCCCGGCGCCGAGGCTGGCTTTCACGCCATTGGCCGAGTCCTCGAAGGCAAGGCAGGCAGTCGGCGGCAGGGCGAGTTGTTGCAGCACCCACAGGTAAATGTCCGCGGCCGGCTTCTTGTTCGCTACCGTGTCGCCGGCGCCGATCACTTCGAACAGCGCCAGCAGGTCGGCGGGCAGCAGCGCGACGATGTTTTCCGGCGTGGTCGTGGTGGCGATGGCCAGCCGCAGGCCGGCGCCATGCGCTTGCCGCAGCAGGCGCTCGACGCCCGGCCGCAAGGGGATGGCGCCGCCGCCGAGCAGGCTCACATAGTGACGCGTCTTGGCGGCGTGAAGCGCCTTGATGCGCTCGGCCGCGTCCGGACTCTTGAGGAAATCCGCAGCGTGGCGTTGGCAGTAATGGCGTATGCGCTCCTTGCCCCCGGTGACCGCCAGCAGTTCGCCGTAGAGCGCCTCGTCCCAGTGCCAGGCCATGCCGGCTTCGGCAAAGGCGGCGTTGAAGGCGGGACGATGGCCGTCGCGCTCGGTATCGGCAATCGTGCCGTCCACATCGAAGATCAGGGCTTTCAGCATGAGAGGCAGCATAGCCGGCAAACATCCATAAGTAGAAGTCATGTTTTCTTATGCAGTGATAACATCGACTGAACGGGTTCAATCTGATCGGCGGAAATGAAGAACGTCACCCTGCGCCAACTCAAGATCTTCGAAGCGGTTGCGCGCCATCTTTCCTTTTCGCGCGCCGCGGAAGAACTGCACCTGACCCAGCCTGCAGTGTCGATGCAGGTGCAGGCGCTGGAAGACCAGACCGGGCTGCCGCTGACCGAGCAGGCCGGCAAGAAGGTGCGTCTCACCGCCGCCGGCGAAGAGGTGGCGCGCCAGGCACGCCGCATCGCCGAGCAATTGCGCGAGGCTGGCGATGCGCTGGCGGCGCTGAAGGGGGTCGAGGCCGGTTGCCTGAAGATCGGCGTGGTCAGCACCGCCAAGTATTTCGCCCCCTCGCTGCTCGCCGAGTTCCGTCGCCGGCATCCCGGCGTCGAACTCCAGCTGACGGTCAACAACCGCGGTACCATCGTCCGCCATCTCGCCGAAAACAGCATCGACCTGGCCATCATGGGTACGCCGCCGAACGAATTCGAGACCGTGGCCAAGATCTTTGCCGAACATCCGCTGGTATTCATCGCCGCATCCGGTCACCCGCTGGCGGGCAAGCGGCGCATCGAGCCGCAGCGGCTGGCGCAGGAAACCCTGCTCATCCGCGAACCGGGATCGGGCACGCGCACGGCGCTGGAACGTTACCTTGCCGAACATGGCGTCACGGCCGGCGCCACCATGGAACTGGGCAGCAACGAGACCATCAAGCAGGCCGTGATGGCCGGCCTGGGCTTGTCCTTCATTTCCGAGCACACCATCGGGCTGGAACGCGCGGTCGGCCGCCTGGTCAAGCTCAACGTCAGCGGCACGCCGGTCAATCGCCAGTGGCGCCTGGTCTATCGCACCGACAAGCGGCTGATGCCGGCGGCCACTGCCTTCGTGAGCTTCATGGACAGCGAAGGCTCGCGGCTGATTGCCGCACAGGTCGGCAAACAGGCGCCGGTGGTTGCGACCCGGTCCTAGCCCTTGCCGAAGCTTGCGCGGAGTGTTTCGACCCGTTCGCGATTGACGCCGAAATCCTTCTGCCCGAGGCGCGAAGCCGAGCGGACGTGGATGAGGCCGGCGCTTTCATCGAGATGGAACTCGACATCGTCGACAAAGCCCAGCCATTTCGAGATGAATTCGGCATAGACATAGTCGGCGCGAAAATCGATGACGGTCGCTGCCGGCATCGCCGCCACCAGGGCGTGGAGCCTCGCCAGCGCCGCCCTGCCGTCGCCGGAGTAGGTGAGCGGGGCAATCTTCGAATAGCCTTCGACGCTTTCGCTGCTGACGCAATTCGGCGTCGCCGGCGCCGGCTTGAGCCGGCCCTGATGCACGCCGAGGCCGGCCGGGCGCGTGCCGGCAAACAGCCCCGCCTGACCGGCAATGAGGACTCCGGCCAGCAACAGGGCGGCTGCCGGCAAGACGCGGTGCAGAATCCTGCGCATGGCGGAAGGGCCGGCTATTCGCGCCATTTGATCGAGCAGCCGATGCCGGCAATCTGCTGCGCCGGGCCCTGCCCGCTGCCGGCCACTTGCTGCATGGCCAGGAACAGGTCGCGCCGCACCGTGGCGGCCGCGGTTTCCCGGTGCGACTCGTCAAGCCGGCCGCGATACTGCAGTTCCAGCTTTGCGTTGTAGCCGAAGAAATCCGGAGTGCATACGGCGCCGTAGGCTTTCGCCACTGCTTGCGACTGGTCGAACACGTAGGGGAAGGGGAAGGCCAGTTCGCGCGCGATCCGTTCCATGTTCTGCCACGAGTCTTCCGGGTAGACGCCCGGGTCGTTGCTCATGATGGCAATGCTGCCGATGCCCAGCGTTGCCAGTTCCGCCGTGTCGCGCACGATGCGGTGGATCACCGCCTTGACGTAGGGGCAGTGATTGCAGATGAACATTACCAGCAGGCCTCTGGGGCCGCGTGAACCGGTCAGGGTATGGTGCCGGCCGTCGACCCCGGGCAGGTCGAAATCGATTGCCGGCCGGCCGAAGTCGCAGACGGGCGGGGAAAGACTGGCCATGCGCTGCCTCCGATAATTAGTGATAATGCAACGATGATACCGAGATTCTTCTGCCCCTTCCCGCTGCACCCCGGAGCCACCGTCGAACTGGCCGCCGAGGCGGCCCATCACGCGCAGAAGGTCCTGCGGATCGGTGCCGGCGATGCCGCGATCCTCTTCGACGGGCGCGGCGGGCAGTGGCGGGCCACCCTCACCCCGGTCGGCAAGACCCTGCGCGCGACGCTGCTTGAATTCGACGCCGCCGACCGCGAGCCGCCGCTGGCGCTGACGCTGGTGCAGGCCCTGCCGGCCGGCGACAAGATGGACCTGGTGGTGCAGAAGGCCGTTGAACTCGGCGTCTGCCGCATCCAGCCGGTGGCCGCCAGGCGCAGCGTCGTCAGGCTTTCCGGCGAACGCGCGGAGCGCCGCGTCGAACACTGGCGCGGCATCGCCGTCGCCGCCTGCGAGCAATCCGGGCGCAACCGGGTTCCGGCGGTAGCACCAATTCTTGATCTGCCGCAATATCTTGGCCTTGCGGCGCAGGAGAATGGCCTGCGCTTCGTTTGTGCGCCGGGAGCGGCGGTGCGTCTGCGCGATCTGGCGGTGCCGGCGGGGCCGGTCAGCCTGCTGGTGGGTCCGGAAGGCGGCTTCGAGGACGGCGAACTGCTGGCGGCGCGCGCCGCGGCTTTTCATCCGGTCGGGCTCGGGCCGCGTGTGTTGCGCACCGAAACAGCCGGGCTCGGCGCCCTGGCGGCAATGATGGCACTTTGGGGAGATTGGTAATGTTCGAATCCGCGGAAATCGGTCACAAGCTCGACAAGGAAACCTACAAGAAGGAAGTGCCGGCCTTGCGCGCCGCTCTGCTCGACGCCCAGTTCGACCTCAAGGAAAACGGCAAGATTCCGGTCGTCGTGCTGGTCAGCGGCCAGGACGGCGCCGGCAAGGGCGAAACCATCAACATCCTCTACGAGTGGATGGATCCGCGTTTCATCTCCACCCTGGCATTCTCGGCGCCAAGCGACGAGGAGTGTTCGCGGCCGTTCATGTGGCGCTACTGGCGTGCCTTGCCGCCCAAGGGCCGCGTCGGCATCTTTGCCGGCTCGTGGTACTCGAGCCCGATTCATGATCGCCTCGAGGGCCACATGACCAAGGCGGCGATGGACGCACGCATCGATCAGATCAACCGCTTCGAAGCCATGCTGGTCAATGAGGGTGCGCTGGTGCTGAAGTTCTGGTTCCACCTCACCAAGGTCGGCCAGAAGCGGCGGCTGAAGCTGCTGGAAAAGGACCCGAAGACGGCCTGGCGCGTCACCCGCTGGAACTGGGAGCGTTTGAAGACCTACGACAAACTGCAGGATGTCGCCGGCCACGTCTTGCGCATGACCAACACGCCGTGGGCGCCGTGGATCATCGTCGAGGGCGAGGATGACCGCTACCGTTCGCTGATGACGGGCAAGATCCTGCTCGAGGCGATCCGCCAGCGCCTGGCCGACGCCGGCAAGCTGACCACGCCGGTGGCGCCGCCGATGCGGGTGAACATCGACGGCCGCAACCTGCTCTCGGAACTCGACCTGAAGAAGCGGCTGAGCGAGAAGGACTACGACGAGCAGTTGGCGCGCTGGCAGGGCAAGCTGTCGGAACTGGTGCGCGACCCGCGCTTCAAGGGCCGTTCGCTGGTCTGCGCCTTCGAAGGTGCCGATGCGGCCGGCAAGGGCGGCGCCATCCGCCGCATCGCCGCGGCGATGGACGCGCGCGATTACCAGATCATCCCGGTGGCCGCGCCGACCGAGGAAGAGCGCGCGCAGCCCTATCTGTGGCGTTTCTGGCGGCACATTCCGCGCAACGGCCGGGTGGCGATCTTCGACCGCACCTGGTACGGCCGCGTCCTGGTCGAGCGCGTCGAGGGCTTCTGTGCCGAAGCCGACTGGCTGCGCGCCTATTCGGAGATCAACGATTTCGAGCATGAACTCGCCGAAGCCGGCGCCATCGTCGTCAAATTCTGGCTCCAGGTCAGCCAGGAAGAACAATTGAAGCGTTTCAAGGAGCGCGAGAAGATCGAGTTCAAGCGCTTCAAGATCACCGAGGAAGACTGGCGCAACCGCGAGAAATGGGATGCCTACCAGGCGGCGATCTGCGACATGGTGGACCGCACCAGCACCGGCAAGGCGCCGTGGACGCTGGTCGAGGCCAACGACAAGGGCTATGCCCGGGTCAAGATCCTGCGCACCCTGTGCCAAAGGCTGGAGGCCGAACTGGACGGAAAATCCCATTCCGCCTCCAAGGCCGCGAAGTCGTCCAAGGCCGGCAAGGAAAGCAGGCCGGACAAGGCGGCGCAGGAGCAAGTCGCGGTGAAACCGCCGAAAGCGTCCAAGACAGCCAAGACAGCCAAGACAGCCAAGGCCCCGGGCCGCGCGGCGCCGAAGGCGCCGGCTGCCGCGAGCACAGTCAAACCGAAGAAAGGCAGATCCACCCCATGACTCTGGAAACCCGCAGCAGCCAACCGGACAGCGACGCCCGCCTGGTCGCCTGGGTGCGCCAGGCGGCGCCCTACATCCACGCCTTCCGCGGCCGCACCTTCGTCATCGCCTTCGGCGGCGAAGTGCTCGAGAGCGGTGCGGCGCAGGCGCTGATTCATGACATTGCGCTGCTCGACAGCATGGGCATCCGGCTGGTCCTGGTGCATGGCGCGCGACCGCAGATCGACGCCGAGATGCGCGCACGCGGCCTGACGCCGAAGTTCCACAAGGGCTTGCGCATCACCGACGCCGAGGCGCTGGAATGCGTCAAGCGCGCCATGGGTGTCACCCGCATCGAAATCGAGGCGCTGCTGTCGCAGGGGCTGCCCAACACGCCCATGGCCGGCGCCTTCCTGCGCGTCACCGGCGGCAATTTCATCACCGCGCGTCCGGTCGGCGTGGTCGACGGCATCGACTTGCAATATACCGGGGCAATACGCAAGGTGATCGCCGAAGAAATACAGGCGGATCTGGCCCAGGAAAACGTGGTGCTGATCACCCCGATCGGCGCTTCACCCACCGGCGAAATATTCAACCTGGCTTCGGAGGAAGTGGCCGAAGCGGTGGCGGTGGCGATCAAGGCCGACAAGCTGATTTATCTCTGTGATGCGCCGGGGCTGGTCAACGCCAAGGGCGTGTTGCTTGACGCCCTCACCGCCGACGAGGCGCAGAAACTTCCGGCCCGGCATCTGGCGGTGCTGGCGCCGGAAATCGCCCGCGTTCTGCCCAGTGCCATCCGTGCCTGCCGCGCCGGAGTCGGTCGCGTGCATTTCCTCGACCGCCAGGCCGACGGCGCAATGCTGATGGAATTCTTTACCCGCGACGGCGTCGGCACGGTGATGACCAGTGCCCCGCTGGCGCGATTGCGCGACGCCAGCATCGATGACGTCGGCGCCGTGCTCGGCCTGATCGAACCGCTGGAGGCCGACGGCACCCTGGTCAAGCGCGGCCGCGAACGGCTCGAGATCGAGATCACGCGCTTCTCGGTAGTGGAACATGACGGCGTGATTGTCGGCTGCGCGGCGATCTATCCGTTCTCGACCGAGAAGTCGGCGGAACTGGCCTGCCTTGCGGTCATGCCGGATTTCCGCCGCAGCGGCTACGGCGACCAGTTGCGCAGCCACATCGAGGCGCGCGCCAAAAAGCTGAAGCTGAAGCGCCTCTTCGTCCTCACCACCCGCACCGCCCACTGGTTCATCGAGCGCGGCTTCGTCGCCGCCGGCGTCGATGAACTGCCGGCAGCGCGGCGCGAACTGTACAACCTGCAGCGGCGCTCGAAGGTGCTGGTCAAGGCCCTGTAGCAGCGGGGCGCCGGTCTGCGCCGCGAGGCGTGGCGCGCCCCGGACATCATCCGTGGCTTCTTCGAACCAGCTCACGCCACCCGGGATAACTGTCGGCGGTCAGCGCAAACTTGCTGGAAAAGTCACTCGTGGGTTCGCCGCGCTGCAGCGCCGCTATGAACCCGTCCCGGTCGTTGACCCAGTTCCCCCCCACCAAAGTCACGCCACGGGAGAACAGCGCGTCAGGCAGGCAGCCTGCACTGGGCCCGACCATGGCGAACCAGCGCGCGTTGCGGCAGTGGGCCAGCATCCGGTCAAGCGTGTCGTTGAGGAGCAGCGTGCTTGTGGATATCACCTTGACGCAAGCCGCGAGTTCGCCGGCATCGGTTGTAACGCGGTAGCCATCGTGCTCGCCGACCGCATCCTCCTTCAATTCGACGACCGTCAGCCGGGCTCCGCTGCCCACTACTCTTCCCAGCAGCGGCTTGAACAGTCCGATCATGCCGATCGACTCACCCGCCTGGGGATTCATTTGTCCTATCGAGTCCGTGCTGTTGCCGGGGCGGAATCCTGCCCGGTCAAACAAGCAGCGGGCGATGGCATTCGCCGTGGCAAAACCGACGGTCTTCCAGATGCCGCTGTCGCTGACGAAACGGCGGGCGACGGCCAGTGCATCGGCATTGGCAAGACCGAGGCCGTCGGACCCGTGGTGCAGTTGTGCCAGGGTGTCGTCGAGCAGGACGTAAGACATGCCGAGGGATCCATCCTCGAGCTCCACAACGCAGAATTCGCCCTTGCTGTCCTGCAGCGGCTGAAGCGGAGGCAGATGCAAGGCGCGAACCCGCGGCAAGGGGCTCCGCCCGGCAAAGGCGGTGAGTTGGGCAAGCAATTCGGCAGCGAAGCTCATGAGGGAACCTTTATGCAATCGTCTCTGGCCGGCATTCATCGCGCCGGTTGCCAACTGTAGCACCTTGGCCCGGACCTGCTTCAGAGCGGGACGGCGGCCGGTGACCGGTCCGCGGCGGGCGCGCAGCCGGCGCCATCGCCGCCGATCAGCGCTTTACATGGAACTCAATGTAAACTGGGCCCATCCCAATATTTTTTGCGAAAGGAAACTCCGTGGCACGCATGGTCAATTGCATCAAGCTCGGGCGCGAGGCCGAAGGCCTCGACCTTCCACCCATGCCGGGCGAGATGGGCAGGAAACTGTATGAGAACGTCTCCAAGGAGGCCTGGCAGCAGTGGATCAAGCTGCAGACCATGATCATCAACGAGAACCGCCTGAGTCTCGCCGACGCGCAGCACCGCAAGTATCTGTCGGAGCAGGTGCAGAAGCACTTCTTCGGCGACGGTGCGGATCAGATCGGCGGCTTCGTTCCGCCGCGCTGATCCTTGCCCGGGCGTGCGCCGGGCAGGCTAGCCGGCGACTTCCTTTTCCATCGCCTCGAGCCCGATGTGGCGCACGTCGCGGCCCTTGACCAGATACACGACGTACTCGGAGATGTTCTTCGCATGGTCGCCGATGCGTTCGATGGAACGGGCGATGAACAGCAGATCGAGCGAGCTTGAAATGGTGCGCGGGTCTTCCATCATGAAGGTGATGAGCTGGCGCATCGCGGCTTTGTAGCCGGCATCGACCTCGCGATCCTGACGCATCACATCGGCCGACGCGTTCACGTCGAGTCGGGCGAAGGCGTCGAGGGACTTGCGCAACATGGATACGGCGATCTCCGCCGGCGGTCGCAAATCGACACGCGGCACGACGCGCATGTTCTCGCCGTGAATATCGCGCGCCATCTTGGCGATCTTCTTGGCCTCGTCGCCGATGCGCTCGAGGTCGGTGATGGTTTTCACCACGGTCATGATCATGCGCAGGTCGACCGCCGCCGGCTGGCGCCGGGCGATGACGTTGTTGCAGGCTTCATCGAGTTCGACTTCGTGCCGGTTGACAACGCTGTCGGTCGCGATCACCTGTTCGAGCAGCGCCATGTCGCCGGATTCGAGCCCGCTCATGGCGCGAATCACCTGCTGTTCGACCAACCCGCCCATCGCCAGCACGCGCGTGCGCAAGCCCTCGAGATCGGCATCGAATTGCCGGCTGATATGTTCCTGGTTCATGCCGCCGCCCGTGTAAGTAATCCCCACACTATAGCGCCGTCGTGTGAAGGATTTATTTCAGCGCAAATGAGTCTGCACGCCATCCGCTGCGGCCAGCAACAGCACATCGGCGCCGCGCCGGGCGAACAGGCCGTTGCTGACGACGCCGACGATCTGGTTGATCTGCGTCTCGAGCCCCGCCGGATCGGTAATCGACAGGCCATGCACGTCGAGGATCACGTTGCCGTTGTCGGTGAGCATGCCTTCGCGCAGCTTCGGTGTTCCGCCCAGCTTGGCCAGTTCGCGGCCGACATGGGCGCGCGCCATGGGGATCACTTCCACCGGCAGCGGAAACCTGCCCATGGTCTGCACGCGCTTGGATGCATCGCAGATGCAGACAAAAGTGCCGGCGACGGCGGCGACGATTTTCTCGCGCGTCAGCGCGCCGCCGCCGCCCTTGATCATCGCCATGCTGCCGTCGATCTCGTCGGCGCCGTCGACATAGATGCCGATGGCGTCGACGTCGTTGAGGTCGAGCACGCGAATGCCGTGGCCGGCGAGACGCCTTGCCGTGGCCTCGGAACTGGCCACGGCGCCGCCGAGGCGGTCCTTGATGGCGGCGATCTCGTCGATGAAGAAATTCGCCGTGGAGCCGGTGCCGACGCCGAGAATGGCCCCGAGCGGCAGGCGGTCGGCGACGTAATCACGGGCGGCCCGCGCCACCGCCTGCTTCAGTTCGTCCTGAGTTGCCATGCTGTCCTCCTGAAAACGACCCGAAGGCGGAATGTCGCCTAAAAACATGCCCGGTCTGGCCGGGCTCGATGACTGGAACGAAGTATACGCCGTCCCGCCAGCGCCGACTTTCCTTGGATGCGGGCTTGGTGCCCATTGCCGCCACTCGGGATTTTTCACCCAACGACACCAATGCAGCGGGAGCGGCCACTGGCCCTGGCTAAATCTACTTCCGCATCCGGCCATCAAGAGACAGTGGCGAGGCAAGCTTTCTCCGCTGCTGAACGTCGGCTCTGCAAAGTATTGCAGACATCCGGGCCGTCGAAATACACATCACTCGACTCCAATCGCTTTGAATACCGCATCCACCGGATCCGAATAGAAACTTGTCTGAAACTTCGCGAACAGCTCACCGGGTACGCTCGGAATATCCCCAACGCTTGACATCGGCAGCAGGATCTTTTTGGCGCCGGCATCAAACGCGACCTGCAAGCTTTCCGCCAGGTTCCGCACCTGCACCACCGTGCCGCCCAGACTCATATCCCCCATGATCGCCATCTGTGACTGAACTGGCCGGCCAAGCGCAGCGGAGCACAGTGCGATGAAGCTGGCGAGTGTGAATGACTGCGGCGCCCCGGCGCTCTGCAACTCGACAAGCTGAAGGTGGAAATCGTGTTCGCTGGGCTTGATCGATGCGCTGATGCGTGAAGAGTTGGCTTTGAAATAGTCGAAGGCAACCCGAACTGGCTCGCGTGGCGCTGCGCCCGAGGCCGACACTTTGCCGCCGCCAGCAATGGTTTGAATTTCGATGCGGTAGATCCCCGGCATTTCGGAGGTGCCCATGCTGATCGTGTGTAGCGCGCCCGGCGCGAGACGGCCATCCGGAATCAACGCGCCACTTGATTGCTCTGGAACGGAAACGAAACGCTCCTGGCTGTCTTCGAGATCAATATAGGAAAAGTGGACATCGTAGAACTCCATGCCGCCGATCTTCTTGAGTTGCTCCTTCACGCGCCGCCGCACTTCCAGCGCGTACTCAAGACACTTGCGTACGATCTCCTTGTCGTAATCGCCGGCGGGACAGATCAGTTTCAGCAGGCCCGACACCGTCCGGCGCACGGCGATGGTGTCGCGCTGATTCAGGTTGTTGCCGAGCTTGAACCACTTGTCGATGGCGTCGGCAAAGTTGTATTTGCGCATTTCGCGCAGGTACTCCGCGAGGTAATCCACGATCAGCCCGTACTGGTTTGTGAAAAACTCCGGGCGCATCTTCGGGATCTCCCAGCCAGGGACATAGGCGTGGAAGCGGTCGAAGAACGCCGAGTCGATCATCGCCTCGGGGAAAGGGCTGAACAGGTGGCTGGTTTTGACGAGTGACTCGACGGTCTGCCCTTGCGGGAGATTGCCGACAAAGACCATGGCCGCATTTGCGCTGATCGCCTCACGTCCCCGCGAGAAGGATCCGCTGGCCATGAAATCCTTCATGATCTGGACGCCGTCGTGATCCTTGAAGTTGATTCCGGCCACCTCATCGAATGCCACCACGTCCCATAGGCCGACCAGACCGACCTTGCGCGCCCCCATGTTGTAGAAGAGGTTGGC
>CAINHS010000077.1 GCA_903848955.1 uncultured beta proteobacterium | reverse complement strand
CTGCCGATCTCCTGGATGTACATCACCATGATGGGCGGCGCCGGTCTGACGCGCGCCACCGAGATCGCCATCCTCAACGCCAACTATGTCGCGGCGCGCCTCAAGGACCATTACCCGGTGCTGTATACCGGCGCCCAGGGTCGCGTCGCCCACGAATGCATCCTCGATGTCCGCGCCATCAAGGCGCAGACCGGCATCGCCGAAATCGACATCGCCAAACGCCTGATGGATTACGGCTTCCACGCCCCGACGGTGAGCTTCCCGGTGGCCGGCACGCTGATGGTGGAACCCACCGAATCCGAGGACAAGGCCGAGCTCGACCGCTTCTGCGCGGCGATGATCGCCATCCGCGACGAGATCCGCAGGATCGAGACCGGCGAATGGACGCTGGACACCAGCCCGCTCAAGCACGCGCCGCACACCGAGGCCGACCTTGTCGGCGAATGGACCCGGCCGTATTCCCGCGAGCAGGCCGTCTTCCCCCTGCCCTGGGTGGCGGAGAACAAGTTCTGGCCCTATGTCAATCGCATCGACGACGTGTACGGCGACCGCCACCTGTTCTGCGGCTGCGTGCCGATGGAGGATTACCAATGAGCGCCACCCCTGTTTTTCTCATCCTTACCGTCATCGGCGACGACCGGCCCGGGCTGGTCGGCGAACTCTCCGCCGTCATCAGTTCGCATCAGGGCAACTGGCTCGAATCCTCGATGGCGCAACTGGCGGGCAAGTTCGCCGGCATCGTCAACGTGGGGGTCGCAGCCGGCCAGGTCGAGGCGCTGAAACAGGCGCTATACGGCTTGAGCGGTCTGCGCGTCACGGTGGAAACGGCCGGCGTGCAAAAGCCCGCGGCCAAGGGCCGGCGGCTGAAGTTCGCGCTGGTCGGCCATGACCGCATCGGCATCGTGCGCGAGGTTTCGCAGGTGCTGGCCAACCATGCGGTGAATGTCGAGAGCCTGGAGACCCATACCTCCAGCGCGCCGATGTCGGCCGCGGTGCTGTTCCACGCCGTCGCCGAACTGACCGCCGCGCCCGAGCTCGACGTCGCCGCCCTGACGCAGGAACTGGAGCGCATTTCCAACGACCTGATGGTCGATATCACGCTGGACGAGACGCTGCGGGCCTGAACGCGTGAAGTGCCCCGAACTGCTGGCCCCGGCCGGCTCGCTGGCGATGGCCCGCACCGCGCTCGACTTCGGCGCCACGGCGATCTACGCCGGACAACCGCGCTACAGCCTGCGGGTGCGCAACAACGACTTCGGCGCGCTGGACAATCTGGCAGAAGGCATCCGGCTCACCCGCGAGCGCAGCGCCCGCTTCTACCTGGTCAGCAACATCCTGCCGCACAACGCCAAGCTGCGGACCTACCTCGACGACATGGCGCCGGTGATTGCGCTCAAGCCCGATGCCCTGATCATGGCCGACCCGGGGCTGATGCTGATGATCCGCGAGCGCTGGCCGGACATGCCGATCCACCTTTCGGTCCAGGCCAATACCGTGAACCATGCCGCAGTGCGCTTCTGGCGCGGCATCGGCGTGACGCGGGTGATCCTCTCGCGCGAACTGTCGCTCGACGAGGTGGCCGAGATCCGCCAGGAATGTCCGGACACGGAACTCGAAGTCTTCGTCCATGGCGCCCTGTGCATCGCCTACTCGGGACGCTGCCTGCTCTCCGGCTACTTCAACCACCGCGATCCCAACCAGGGCAGCTGCACCAACTCCTGCCGCTGGGACTACAAGGTGCTCGCGGGCAGCGAAGACGCCGGCGGCGACGTCGAACTGCTCTCGCCGCGTCAGTCGGCAGCGGCGACGAAACCGGACACGCTGCGCCGCCCCGGCGCCACATGGCTGCTCGAAGAGAAAGAGCGCCCCGGCGAATACATGCCGATCGAGGAGGACGAGCACGGCAGCTACATCCTCAACTCCAAGGACCTGCGCGCCATCGAGTACGTGGCGCGACTGACCGAAATCGGCATCGACTCGCTGAAGATCGAGGGCCGCACCAAGTCGCCCTACTACGTCGCGCGCAGCTGCCAGAGCTATCGCCGGGCGATCGATGACGCCGTCGCCGGGCGACCCTTCGACGCGCAACTGATCGGCCAGCTCGACGGCCTCGCCAATCGCGGCTATACCGCCGGCTTTTTCGATCGCCACCCCGACCGCGACTACCAGAACTACCTGAGCGGCAGTTCCGGCTCGAGCCGCAGCCTGTATGTCGGCGACGTCACCGGCTACGACAGCGACGGCCTGGCGGAAATCGAGGTGAAGAATCATTTCGCCGTCGGCGACCGGCTCGAGATCATCCGCCCGCAAGGCAATCTTGAACTGGTCCTTGACGCCATGCGCAACGCCGACGGCGAGGCGGTGACGGTCGCGCCGGGCAGCGGCTACCGCATGCGCATTGCATTGCCGCCGGGTTGCCAAGGCGCTTTCGTCGCCCGCTACCTTGCCGGCGCGCAGAGCGCCGTGACGTGAGCCGGCTCATCGAGATCCGCATCCCCATCTATCCCGACTGCTGGGAAACCTGCGGCAGTTGCGCCGCCGGTGCCGTGGTGATCGAGGAAGTGCTGGTCAAGCCGGGCGACATGCTCCAGCGCGACGACAATGTCATCGTCCTGGAAACCGGCAAGATCGCGCTCGACATTCCCAGCCCTCATGCCGGGCGTGTCGTCGAAGTCATGGTCAAGGCCGGCGATCAAGTCGCCGAGGGTGCGCTGATCCTGACGCTGGCAGCGGCCTGATCAGACCAGCAGATAGCGGTTCGCCTGCTGCCGCTGCAGCAGCGCTTCCTGCGCGTCCTGCCGGCTGATCCTCGCCACCAGCACGATCCAGTGCCGCCGGTCGCGGCCGACCAGTTCGGGAAAGTTCAAGGTGCTGAAATTGCCGCCGGCCTGCGGCGCCGGAGCGATCACGCCCATGCGGTCCACCGTAACTTCGGTCGGCTTGAGATAAAGGCGGGCCTCGGGCGCTGCCAGCCAATCCGCATAGGCTTCGACCAATCGCTCCGGTGCCAGCGAAGCAATGGCCTGGCGCTGGCGCTCCTCGAGTTCGTGGCGGCGGTCGGCAAGCCCCCTTTCCAGCTGCCAGGCGGTACTCGCCTCCTGGCGTTCCTGGCGCAATCCGGCGACGCAGGCGGCAAAACCCCGGGCAAGACTGTCGAATGCCGCCGTCTGCAGGCGCTGGCGTGTGGTCTCGTGGCGACCGCCGAGTTCGCCGAGGGTGTGGTCGGCAAAATACAGCAGGCGCTGGGGAACGTCGTTCTGCACCACCTCGCCGTGCAGCGCCTGCCCCATGACGGTCTTTTGTCTCTGGCGCATGCCCAGCAGGGCAAAGAACTCATCCCCTTCGCGATTGTCGCCGGCGGTGAAAAACTCCCGCACCTCGCGGCTCTGACCCAGCATGTCGCCGATATCGCCCGGCGTGGCGAACAGGGCATGCACCAGCGGGTCCGAGCTGAAGGCGCGCCGGTCGATATCGACCGGCCCCGGAATATCCGACGCCAGTTGCGCGCAATATCCCAGCGAGTGCTCCACCGCCGGCGCCAGCCGGCGCTGATAGTCCGAGACGGCCTTCAGCCGCGGCTCGACGGCCTCGACGGCGTGGTCGATGGCCTGCTGCAGTGCCTTGTCGGGCGGCGGCCGCGACCCCAGCAAATAGCCGAGGCCGGATAGAATTCCCATGTGTTGCTCTCCGTGTTTCCTGCGCTTGGGCGATAGCGAATGCGCAAGTGTCTCATGCCGCCGGCAAAGCCGCTCCGGCTTGACGCGCATTACTGATGCGCGTAACCTGCGCGCATTCAACCTGAGGAACAGGAACATGAGCTCCCAGCCCAAGAAAGCCGCCAATCTGACGGTCCGCGCCGACCTGCTGGAAGAGGCCCGTGCGCGCAAAATCAACCTGTCGCAGACGCTGGAAGTGGCGCTCGCCGCCGAACTGAAACGGCAGCGCGAAGCCGAATGGCTGGAGCAGAACAAGGAAGCGATCGAGGCCTACAACCGGCATGTCGAACGGGATGGCCTGTTCTCCGACCGCTTCCGCAGTTTCATGCGCGAGGACTAGGAGGCGATGGCCCACCTCGACGTATATCGCAATCCGGACCGCAAGAGCGCGACGATCATTCCCTTCGTACTCGACATCCAGAGCGATCTTCTTGACGCCCTGCCAACATGCGTGGTGGTTCCCCTGGCCCGTCCGGAGGCTGTCGAGACACTGCCGATCCTGCGACTCAATCCGAAGGTCAGCGTGGACAAGACGCGACTTATCGCGCTGACCCAGGAGCTTGCCACCGTTCCACGCCGCCTCCTGAAAAAACCCGTCACCAACCTTTCCCCCCAGCGCGGCGAAATCCTCGCCGCGCTGGATCTTCTTTTCACCGGTCTATAAAGCAAACACAAATGGCTCAATACGTTTTCACCATGAACCGCGTCGGCAAGATCGTGCCGCCGAAGCGCCAGATCCTCAAGGACATCTCCCTCAGCTTCTTCCCCGGCGCCAAAATCGGCCTGCTCGGCTTGAACGGCTCGGGCAAGTCCACCGTGCTCAAGATCATGGCCGGCATCGACAAGGACATAATCGGCGAAGCAACGCCGATGCCCAACCTGTCGATCGGCTACCTGCCGCAGGAACCGCAGCTCGATCCCGACAAGACCGTGCGCCAGGAAGTCGAATCCGGCATGGGCGAGGTCATGGAAGCCCAGGCCAAGCTCGAAGCCGTGTATGCCGCCTACGCCGAGGAGAATGCCGACTTCGACAAGCTCGCCGAGGAACAGGCGCGGCTCGAAGCCATCATCGCCGCCTCGGGCGCCGACACCGAACACCAGCTCGACCTCGCCGCCGACGCCCTGCGCCTGCCGGCCTGGGACGCCAGCATCAGGAACCTTTCCGGCGGCGAAAAAAGGCGCGTGGCGCTGTGCAAGCTGCTGCTGTCGCGCCCCGACATGCTGCTGCTGGACGAGCCGACCAACCACCTCGACGCCGAATCCGTCGAATGGCTGGAGCAGTTCCTCACCCGCTTCCCCGGCACCGTGGTCGCCGTCACCCACGACCGCTACTTCCTCGACAACGCGGCAGAGTGGATCCTCGAACTCGACCGCGGCCACGGTATCCCGTGGAAGGGTAATTATTCCAACTGGCTGGAACAGAAGGAAGCGCGACTGGAGACCGAAGCCAAGCAGGAAGACGCCCACATGAAGGCCATGAAGCAGGAACTGGCCTGGGTCCGCAGCAATCCAAAGGCACGCCAGGCCAAGAGCAAGGCGCGCCTCGCCCGCTTCAACGAAATGTCCGAAGTCGATTACCAGAAGCGCAACGAAACCCACGAGCTCTTCATTCCCGTTGGCGAGCGCCTCGGCGACAAGGTCGTCGAGTTCCATGACGTCAGCAAGGGCTTCGGCGACCGCCTGCTGATCGACAAGCTGTCCTTCACCGTGCCGCCCGGCGCCATCGTCGGCATCATCGGCCCCAACGGTGCCGGCAAATCGACACTGTTCAAGATGCTGACCGGACAGGACAAGCCTGACAGCGGCGAAGTCGTCGTCGGCCCGACGGTCAAGATCTCCTACGTCGACCAGAGCCGCGACTGCCTCGACGGCAGCAAGACTGTGTTCGACGAACTCGCCGGCGGCGCCGACATCATCACCATCGGCAAGACTGAAATCGCCAGCCGCGCCTACATCGGCCGTTTCAACTTCAAGGGCGGCGACCAGCAGAAAAACGTCGGCAACCTCTCCGGCGGCGAGCGCGGGCGGCTCCACCTGGCCAAGACCCTGATGACCGGCGGCAACCTGCTGCTGCTCGACGAACCGTCGAACGACCTCGACGTCGAAACCCTGCGCGCACTGGAAGACGCCCTGCTCGAATTCGCCGGCTGCGCCATGATCATCAGCCATGACCGCTGGTTCCTCGACCGCATCTGCACCCACATCCTCGCCTGCGAGGGCGAGTCGCAATGGAGCTTCTTCGCCGGCAACTACCACGAGTACGAAGAAGACAAGAAGAAACGCCTCGGCGAAGAAGGCGCCAAGCCGAAGCGGATCCGCTACAAGCCGATCACGCGGTAATTCATTGCGATGTTCTACCTCGACCTGTTCGCCGCGCTGGATCGCCACAAAGTCGACTACCTGTTGATCGGTGGACTTGCGCTGAACATCTACGGGGTAGAACGCGCAACGATGGATATCGACCTGATGATTGCCTTCGACCGGACCAATGTGCTGCGTTTCATAGGCGCCGCGGAGGAACTGGAGATGACACCCGTGGTGCCGGTCCGCCTCGATGAACTGGCGGACGCAGACAAGCGCCGCACCTGGATCGAAGACCGTCACATGCTCGCCTTCGCCTTGCATAGCCATGACGCAGGGAAGCCGACCGTCGATATCCTGATCGCGCCCGCCATCGACTTCGCGGCCGCCTTTTCGCGCAGGGTCGTGAAACAGGTTGGCATCCTGCCGATTTGCCTGGCAGCGATCGACGACTTGCTCATCCTTAAACATCAGGCGGGCCGCAAGCAGGACCTGGCCGATATCGAAGCACTGCAGCGCCTGCGCAGCCTGGGTCGAGCATGAACGAAAAAATCGAATTCGATTACGAGCGAACCGATGCGCAGTTGCTCAGCTACAGCAGCCTGCCCATCCTCGACCGCCTGCAATGGCTCGACGATGTCCGACGCTTCACCCTGATGGTGCGCGAAGCGCCCACGGTGGCCGGCGAAAATCGGCGTTTGCCCGGCGGCAATTGCCGTGGTCATGAGAAATCCACCTGACGCCGGTGCGAACACCGGTCATCTGTACCGCTGAGAAATACTTCCAGCCAGCGCACAAGGTCGAAACCATGAGCACACCGGGCGCGGCCATACTGATGAAAGAGAAATGAATCCCGTCCCCCTCGAACTCCTCGCTCCCGCGCAGAACGCCGACTTCGGCATCGAGGCGATCAACCACGGCGCCGATGCCGTGTACATCGGCGGGCCGGCCTTCGGCGCGCGCGCCGACGCCGGCAACGGCATCGCCGACATCGAGCGCCTGGCGAGCCATGCCCACCGCTTTTTCGCCAGGGTCTTCGTCACGCTCAACACCATCCTGCGCGACGACGAACTGGAGCCGGCGCGACGCCTGGCCTGGCAGGCCTACGAGGCCGGCGCCGACGCGCTGATCGTGCAGGACATGGGCCTCTTGCAGCTCGACCTGCCGCCGCTGGCCCTGCATGCCAGCACCCAGTGCGACATCCGCACGCCGCAGAAGGCGCGCTTTCTGCAGGATGCCGGCTTCTCGCAACTGGTCCTGGCGCGCGAACTGACGCTGCAGGAGATAGCCGCCATCGCCGTTACCAGCAAGGCAACGCTCGAGTTCTTCGTCCATGGCGCGCTGTGCGTGGCCTACAGCGGCCAGTGCTACATCAGCCACGCCCACACCGGGCGCAGCGCCAACCGCGGCGAATGCTCGCAGGCCTGCCGCCTGCCCTATACGCTGGAAGACGAAACCGGCCGCATCGTCGCCCATGACAAGCACCTGCTGTCGATGAAGGACAACGACCAGAGCGCCAACCTGCAGGCGCTGATCGAGGCTGGCATCCGCTCCTTCAAGATCGAGGGGCGGCTGAAGGACCTCGCCTATGTCAAGAACATCACGGCGCACTACCGCACGCTGATCGACTCCTTCCTCGACAAGTCGCCCGAATTCAGGCGCGCTGCGTCAGGGCGCTGCACCTATACCTTCACGCCGCGTCCGGAAAAGACCTTCAACCGCGGCGCCACCGACTACTTCGTCAATGAGCGCCAGGCCGACATCGGCGCCTTCGACACGCCGAAGTTTTCCGGCGAGCCGGTCGGTCGCGTCACGCGGCTGGCGCCGGACTGGTTCGAAGTCGATGCCGCCGCGCCGCTGCACAACGGCGACGGACTCAGCTACTACGACAATCATCGCGAGCTGGCCGGCCTGCGCATCAATCGCGTCGAAGGAATCCGCCTGTTCCCCAGGGAGATGCCGGCCGACCTGAAGACCGGTACCGAGCTCTACCGCAACCGCGACCAGGAATTCGAGCGCGCGCTGGAGAAGAAGTCGGCGGAGCGGCGCATTCGCCTCCGCATGCAGTTCAGCGAAACAGCCGATGGCTTCGCCCTGCAACTCGCCGATGAGGACGGCATCATGGCGGGGGCGACGCTGGCCCAGGCCAAGGAACCGGCACAGAATGCCGAGCGCACCGTGGTAGCGCTCGGCGAGGCACTCGGCAAACTCGGCGGCAGCGATTTCGTCGCCACGGAAATCGTGCAAAAACTGGCGCAGCCATGGTTCCTGCCCGCCGCGGCGATCAACGGCCTGCGCCGCGACGCGGTGGCGGCACTGGTCGCGGCGCGTGCCGCCGCCTGCGAGCGGCCGCCGCGTGCAGCGCCGGTCGAGCCGCCGGTCGCCTATCCCGAAAACGAACTGAGCTATCTGGGCAACGTACTCAACAGCGCCGCCCGCGCCTTCTACGAAAAGCACGGCGTGAGCGTAATCGCGGATGCCTACGAGACCAACACCGAAAAGGGCGAGGTCTCGCTGATGATCACCCGCCACTGCCTGCGCTACAGCTTCAACCTCTGTCCCAAGGAAGTGAAGGGCATCCGCCCCGATCCGATGACGCTGGTCAATGGCAAGGAAAAGCTCACCCTGCGCTTCGACTGCAAGCGATGCGAAATGCATGTCATCGGCAAGCTCCGGAAGGGCCGGCAGATCAGCATCACGCCTGTCGCGCATTGAGCCGCGCCGTGGGCAGAATCATCCTCGCGCCGATGGAGGGCCTCGCCGACGACGTGCTGCGCGCGGTGCTGACCTCGGCCGGCGGCTATGACTGGTGCGTCACCGAGTTCGTCCGCGTCACCACCACGCTGCTGCCGCACTCCTGCTTCACGCGCCTGAGCCCCGAACTGAAGAACGGCTCGCGCACCGCCGGCGGCACCCCCGTGCGCATCCAGCTGCTCGGCTCCGACCCCGCCATGCTGGCCGCCAATGCCGCCCACCTGGCCCTGCTCAAGCCTGCCGGCATCGACCTCAACTTCGGCTGCCCGACGCCGCTGATAAATCGCAACCGTGGCGGCGCCGCGTTGCTCGACCAGCCGGAACTGCTGCAGCGCATTGCCGCCGCCGTGCGCACGGCGGTGCCGGCGGAGATTCCGGTGACGGCCAAGATGCGCCTGGGCATCGAGGACACCGACCACGCGCTCGATTGCGCACTGGCGCTCGAAGCCGGCGGCGTGCAGGAGCTGGTGGTGCATGCCCGCACCAGACAGGACGGCTACCGGCCGCCGGTGCGCTGGGAGTGGATCGCGCGCATACGCGAGGCCGTCGAACTGCCGGTCATCGCCAACGGGGAAGTGTGGAACGTCGCCGACTACCGCCGCATCTGCGCCGCCACCGGTTGCAACGACGTCATGCTCGGCCGCGGCGCGGTGGCCGACCCGCTGCTGGCGCGGCGCATCCGCAGCGGCGGCGAGCACACCGCGGCCGCCGACTGGGAAGAAGTGCGGGAAATGATTGCCGGATTCTGGGCGCGGGTTCAATGCAAGCTGCCGCCGCAGCAGTCCCCCGGCCGCCTCAAGCAGTGGCTGGGCATGATGCAACGCAGCTATCCCCAGGCCGCAGTCCTGTTCGGCGAGATCCGCGAAGCACGGCGGGCCGCCGAGGTCAGCCTGAAACTGGAACGCTGCGGGCTTATGATTACCCGATGATGAACAATCCCGACAGCCCCGTACCCGACCCGGCAGAAACCATCAAGGTGCTGTCGCTGATGGGCAACTTCGCTCCGATGCTCATGCTGAGAGGGGATGCCGACGGTTACGGCGCACGCTGGTCGGTTCAGGGGCATCCGGTCGAACCGGCCATCGCCCGCTACCTGATGGAATTGGAATATGTAGTCGATGCCGGCGCCACTGAAATGGGTGCCCGCCGCCTGACCCTGACCGAGTCCGGCGTCCGGTTCCGGACGGACGGCATGCGCTGGTGGTCGGACCTGAGCCGTTGGCAGAAACTGAAAGTCAGGATTTTCGGCTGAAGCAGCGGCTTACGCCGGCATCGCGCTGCGATCGCAATGATCGGCGATGGCCGTCGCCAGGCGCGGCATCAGGGCCTCCGGAAAATCGTGACCCATGCCGTCGATCACCAGCAGTCCGGCACCGGCTATGTTCTGCGCGGTGTCGCGTCCCGCCGCCGGCGGTGCCAGCGGATCGGCCGCGCCGTGGATCACCAGCGTCGGCGCGGTGATGGTGCGCAGCAGCTTGCGCCGGTCGCCGGAAGCGATGACGGCCAGCAGCTGGCGCGCCGTGCCGGCCGGTTCGTAGGCACGGCGCACGCTCCTGCCGATCCGCTCGCGCATTTCTTCCTTGCTTGTGGGGTAGCCGGGGCTGCCGATCACACTGAACATTTCCACCATGTAGTCGATCACCGACTCGACGTTCTTCGGATCGGCGGGCCGGCTCATCAGCACCTTGCGCGCCGGTTTGGCGGGCTTTGAGACGCGGCGGTTGCCCGAGGTCGACATGATCGATGTCAGGCTCAGCACGCGCTGCGGAAACTTGGCCGCCAGCACCTGCGCGATCATGCCGCCCATCGAGGCGCCGACGATGTGGGCACGCGCTATACCGAGTCGATCCATCAGGCCGATGGCATCGCCGGCCATGTCCTGCAAGGTGTAGGGCGTGCGCACCGGCAGGCCGAGCGCCGCGGCCGCCATGGCCAAGAGCAGGTTGGCGCGCTTCTTTCCGGGCATGCGGCCGGAAAGCCCGCAATCGCGGTTGTCGAAACGGACCACGCGGTAGCCGCGCGCCACCAGGCCGTGGCAGAAGGAATCGGGCCAGCCCGTGAGCTGCATGCCCAGCCCCATGATGAGGACGATGGCCGGATGCGCCGGGTCGCCGAGCGACTCGTACTCGATGTGCGGTGTCGCCGCAGGCATCGCTCAGGACGCCGCTGCGCGCGTGGCCGCCTTGCGCCGCGGCGGCTTGGCCACGGCTGCGGCGACTTTGCGGCGCGGCGCTTTGGCCGCGGCGGGCCGCGGCTTGCGCCGCGCCCGCGGACTCGCCAACGCGAGGTATTCCTGGAAGCTGTCGCGCAGGCACTGGGCGAAGACTTCCGGATCGGGCAGTTGCTCGTAACAGGCGGTGAAGGAAACGGCGATCATGTCGCTGTAGCTGGTCACCGAAAACACCAGCCCCATGCCGTCTGATATCGGCATGATCGCCGACACATAGGTCAGGCGGGCGCCATGCAGGTAGAGCGGTATCCGCGGCCCGGGCACGTTGGTGATCGCG
>CAINHS010000076.1 GCA_903848955.1 uncultured beta proteobacterium | reverse complement strand
GTCGGATCAGGCGATAGAGCGCGAAACGGGGATGTCCGACACGGTAATCTGCCGGTGGCGCAAGATAAGGGGGCTTGAGTCTAATTACGTCAAGCGGATCGGGATGCGGGCGCGCCATATTCCTGGCGCATGATGCGGGCGATGCCGCCGTTTGGGACAAGGTGATCGCGGCTGTGCTGGAGCGCTTCGGTCGCCTCGACGTAATGGTCAATAATGCCGGCATCCTGCTCAAGGGCAGCATCGAGGACGCGACGCTGGAACAGTGGCACAAGATGCATCGCGTCAATTCCGACAGCGTGTTCCTCGGCTGCAAGGCGGCGGTGCGGGTCATGAAGGGCAAGGGCGGCGGCGCCATCGTCAATGTCTCGTCCATCACCGGCCTCAGTGCGCGCCCCGATTACGCCGCCTACGCCGCCTCCAAGCATTCGATGCTGGGCCTGTCGCGCTCGGTGGCCATCCATTGCCGCCAGAAGCGTTATGGCATACGCTGCAACACTGTGCATCCCGACGGTGTGCTGACGGCGATGACGCTTTCGCAATTGCCGCCGGGATTCGACGCCGAATCGCTCTGCATCGATCGCGACCCCATGGCACGGCAGTGCCGGCCGCAGGACGTTGCCAATGCCATCCTGTTTCTCGCCTCGGACCATGCCCGCGCCATCAACGGCACCGAGTTGCGGGTGGACAGCGGGCAGTTGCTGATGACGCTCTGATTCATGCGCGCCGGGTTGCGGAGCTTGCGGAAGTTGCTGAATTTAGCCATATCGTCCCAATGGACGATGTTAATTGAAGGCGCGGATGCGAATCTTCGCTCCGACAGTACAGCAGTGCGACAGTCGGCAACGTAGCCCGGGCAAGACTGAATTCGACTCGGCGAGAGGGGACAAGATGGATTTTGCGCAAGAGCAACGTAATCCGGCACGACATCTGGTGGGATTCGGCATCGTCACGGTGGCGCACGTGCTCGCCGTGTATGCCCTGGCAACAGGCCTGTCAACCAAGGTGATGGAGATCGTCCATGGACCGCTGGAAACGAAGCTGATCGAAGAATTCAAGAAGCCGCCGCCGGACCAGCCGCCGCCGCCGCCGCCGAAACTGGCGCCGCCGCCGCCGCCCTTCATTCCGCCGGTCGAAGTCAATATCACCGTCGCCGCGCCGGTGGCCAACACCATCACGCAAGTCACCTCGGCACGGCCGGCAGCCGTCGTCGCCGCGCCACCGAAGCGCGTCGAGCGCGTGGCGCCGGTGATCGATGCCAAGGCCAACTGCGCCAAACCGGAATATCCATCCGCCTCGCGGCGCCTCGACGAATCGGGCACCGTGGTTCTTAGGTTCCTCATCGACGTCGATGGCCGCGTCCTCGAGAGCAAGGTGGAAACCTCGAGCGGTTTTGCCCGCCTCGACGAAGCGGCGCGCAACGCACTGGGACGCTGCCGCTTCAAGGCCGGCTCCGTCGATGGCAAGCCCGAGCAGTCATGGGCCAGCATCAAGTACAAATGGGAACTCGAATGAGCCGCTCGCAAGATCTAGAAATTATCGGAAACCAAGGAGACAGCATGTACAAAAAAGGACGTTTGGCCGTGATCGTCGCGGCATTTTTGATGGCCGGCGCATCTGTCGGCGCACTGGTGTCGTACGCGCCGGCGGCGCTGGCAGCCGATGCCCCTGCTGCTGCGGCCCCGGCCGCCGCAGCAGCAGCACCCAAGAGCGACCTGCCGGCGGCACCGCCGGTGGCCAAGGAAATCGTCAAGGTCGACAACCCCTACGGCCTCGAAGCCCTGTGGAAGACCGGTGACTTTGTCGCCAAGGGCACGCTGATGATCCTCGTCATCATGTCCATGGGCAGTTGGTACATTCTCGTCACCAAGTTCTACGAACAGCTCAAGATGTTCCGCCAGGCCGCCGCGGCGCGCACCTCCTTCGATTCGGCGCGTACCGTGCAGGAAGGGGTGAACAACCTCGAAGCCGGCAACGCCTTCCGCTACATCGCCGAGAGCGCCCTGGAAGCCAGTCAGCGCCATGGCAACTCGATCGTCGCCAAGATCGACCAGCACACCTGGATCACCATGCAGATCCAGCGCGCCACCGAGAACGTGCAGAACCGCCTGCAGGACGGCCTGGCCTTCCTCGCCACGGTGGGTTCCACGGCTCCCTTCGTCGGCCTGTTCGGCACCGTGTGGGGCATCTATCATGCCCTGACCGCCATCGGCATCGCCGGTCAGGCCTCGATCGACAAGGTCGCCGGCCCCGTCGGCGAAGCCCTGATCATGACTGCCATCGGCCTCGCCGTTGCCGTGCCGGCCGTGCTCGGCTACAACTGGCTGGTGCGTCGCAACAAGGTCGCCATGGAAAAGATCCGCACCTTCAGTGCCGACGTCCATGCCGTCCTGATGGTAGGTGAGAACAAAGGGGCCTGATCATGTCCATGAGCCTGGGCCCTTCGGACAGCGGCGAAGAAGACGAGGTCGTCTCGACCATCAACACCACGCCGCTGGTCGACGTCATGCTGGTGCTGCTGATCATTTTCCTGATCACCATCCCGGTGGTGAGGCAGTCCGTAGCCGTGGATCTGCCCAAGGAAGTCAACATTCCGACCGTGACCAAGCCGGAGAACGTGCTGCTGTCGGTATCGCGCGAAGGCGACGTGTATTGGAACACCATGGCGGTGCGCGACAGCGACGATCTGCTGCTGCGGCTGAAGGCGGTGGCGGTGCTTGATCCGCAGCCGGAAGTTCACATCCGCGGCGACATGGATGCGCGCTACGAAGCGGTGGGGCGGGTGGTCTATGCCTGCCAGCGTGCCGGCATCATCAAGATCGGCTTCATCACCGAACCGCCGGCCAGAGGCTGAGGAGGACTACCCATGTCAATGAACGTAGGTTCCAGCAGCAGTTCGGGGGATCCCGAGGTCATGGTCGACATCAACACGACGCCGCTGATTGACGTCATGCTGGTGCTGCTGATCATGCTCATCATCACCATACCGATCCAGACCCATGCGGTGAAACTCAACATGCCGGTGGGCAATCCGCCGCCGCCGCTGAGGCCGCCGGAGATCGTGCGCATCGACGTCGATTTCGACGGCACCATTCTGTGGGACAGCCAGATCGTGCCCGGCCGGGCAGAGCTTGAAAGCAAGCTGAAGGAAATCGCCGACAAGCCCGAGCAGCCGGAAGTGCATCTGCGGCCGAACAAGCTGGTATCGTACAAGTCGGTGGCCATGGTCATGGCCTCGGCACAACGCCTCGGCGTGACCAAGATCGGCCTGGTCGGCAACGAGCAATTCATCAACAATTGACGCGGCGCGCAGTTGCTTGTCCGTGACGCGCCGTCACGAAGGAAACCCGAAGATGACTCATACCCGCACTCTCCGGCATCTGATGGTCGCCGGCATCATTGCCCTGACCGCTGCGGCGCCGCATTTTGCCGCCGCCGAAGATGCCTTGCGGCCGGACGTGGGCAAGCCCTTGCAGGCGGCGCAGGAACTGATGAAGGCGCAGAAGTACAAGGAAGCCCTGGTCAAGATCGGTGAAGCCGATGCCATCAGCGGCAAGACCCCCTACGAGAGTTCCATCATCGAGCGCATTCGCGGCGCCGCCGCCGCCGGTGCCGGCGACACGGCCACGGCCGTCAAGGCCTTCGAGGCGACCATCGCCAGCGGGCGCCTGCCGGCTGCCGAGCAGTTGAAGCTGATGGAGGCCCTGGCCGGCACTGCCTATCGCGGCAAGGACTACGCCAAGGCACAGATCTGGGCACAGCGCTACATCAAGGAAGGCGGCACCAGCAGCGCCATGCGCACCTTGCTGTCGCAGACGCAATACCTTTCCGGCGATTTCGCCGGTTCCGCCAAGGAATTGACGGCCGAGATCACCGCCGCCGAACACGCCGGCCAGGCACCGGCCGAAGACCGGCTGCAACTTCTGGCCAACTGCTACCTGAAGCTGAACGACAAGGCCGGCTACGTCACGGTGCTGGAGAAACTGGTTACCCATCATCCGAAGAAGGAATACTGGGCCGACCTGCTGGCGCGCGTGCAGCGCAAGCCGGGCTTCTCCAGCCGGCTCAGCCTCGACGTGTATCGGTTGATGCGGGCCACCGGCAACCTGCAGGACACCAGCGATTTCATCGAAATGGCGCAACTGGCGCTTCAGGCCGGACTGCCGGCCGAGGCCAAGAAGACGGTGGACGACGGCTACGCCAAGGGTGCCCTGGGCACCGGCGCGGAAGCCGACCGGCACAAGCGCCTGCGCGACCTGGCCAACAAGCAGGCGGCTGACGACCAGAAGGCTCTGGCCGAGGTCGAGAAGCAGGCCAATGCGGCCAAGGACGGCAACGCCCTGGTGGCCCTGGGCTATGCCTATGTCACCAGCGCCCAGTTCGAGAAGGGTATCGCCCTGATCGAACAAGGCATCACCAAGGGCAACCTGAAGCGTCCCGAGGACGCCAAGCTGCACCTCGGTGTCGCCTATCTCCAGGCCGGCAACAAGGCCAAGGCGCAGCAGGTGCTGCGCTCGGTGCAGGGCGGCGAAGGCGCCGCCGACATCGCCAGGCTGTGGCTGATTCAGGGCGGTCGCGGCACCTGAACAGGGGTGCCGGGGTGCAACGGGCGCGAGTGTTGCGCGCCAGCCACACTACGTCCAAACGGACGATGTCGGCCTTTGTTACTCATTTAAATTGCGGTCAGTATTGTCAAATTTGGGCGTGGCGCCCATTGCGGCAGGCTGCGAGGTTGTTCGCTGTCGGTGCTGCAATCGGTATCGGAAGTCAAACATAGTGGAGGACACAAAGAATGGGAATGCCAAACAGGAATCGTAAGTTGTTGGCGCTGCGCGTGATGCCGGTGCTGATTGCCGCTGCCTATGCCAGCGGCGCCATGGCGCAGGAAAAGGTCGAGGAAGTCGTCATCACCGCACAGAAGCGCAGCGAGAAACTGCAGGATGTGCCGCTCTCCGTTACCGCGATCAGCGGCGCCCAGCTTGAAACCCGCGGCATCCAGGGTAGTGCTGACCTGTCTTCCCTGGCGCCCACGTTGATGGTGACCAATGGCAATTCGGGTAACACCACGATGTCCGTCATTTCCATACGCGGCAGCGGTTCCGGCTCGCCGAATATCTTCCTCGATACGGCTGTCGGCACCTATGTCGATGGCGTCTATGCCGGCAAGAACCAGGGTGGTCTGTTCGACATCCTCGATCTCGAACGCGTCGAGGTTCTGCGCGGTCCGCAGGGCACGATGTTCGGCCGCAACACCCTGGCCGGCGCCATCAATTTCGTGACACGCAAGCCGAGCGGTGAATTCAGTGGTTCGGTCGGCGTCGAGGTTGGTGATCACAATGCGCGTGTCGAGCGGGCGTCGATTGACCTGCCCAAGATGGGCATACTCAAGTTGAATGTCGCGGCGCGCAACGAAACCCGTGATGGCTACGTCACGAACAATACCGGTAGCGATTCCGGCAAGAGGGACAAGCAGAATTACCGGCTGGCTGCACTGCTCGATGTCACCCCCACTTTCCAGGTTAACTATTCGTACGATCACACCGACGTTAATAACACGCCGAATCCAGTCAGTCTTTACACCGCCTTTGGCTGGAAGGGGCCGGTATCGGTCGCGGCCGCGGGGTCGGCGGCGAACGTCGCTGCCATCCAGGCTGGCGCCTCGACCAGTTTTCCGGGCTCGCGCAATACCACGCCCGGCTTTCCCGAGTATGAGCGGCTGAAGACGGACAACCATGCGCTCACCTTGTCTTACGCCGTCAACCCGAACAATACGGTCAAGTACATCTATTCCGACCGCACCATGCACTATGCCGACAGCCTCGATCTGGATGGCGTTGCAGCCGACATATACTCGTATTCCCGCGACACGTCGCTCAAGACCCAGTCGCACGAACTGCAGTGGGTCGGCAGCAGCGGCCCGCTGAAGTATGTCGCCGGCTACTACACCTACAAGGAGAAGAGCCGTACCGTCAACCCGCAGGTCAGCACCGGCAATATCTGGTTCGCCGGCGACTACGTGGGCGCGGTCGATTCGAAGGCCTTGTTCGGCCAGATCGATTACGACTTCAACGACAAGTGGTCGGGCAGCCTCGGTCTGCGCCATTCGACCGACGAGAAGAGCGTCGATTCCAGCCAGTACGGTACCGGGACATCCTTTGGCGGTGCGATGACGGCAGCGGGTCTGCCGGCCTTTATCGCGATACCGGGATTGACGCCTGTGACCACCGCCGCCGGTGATGTCATGAGACAGCTTGCGCCCAATACATACATGGATCTGAGCAAGCAGCCGGGAGCAGGGGGTACGGTCGGCATGGTGAACCTCCAGCATGCCATGGCGAGCAAGAGCTTTTCTTCCAGCACACCGGCCTTCAGCCTGAGCTACAAGGTCGACCCGGCGATCAACGTGTATGGCCGCGTCGCCCGCGGTTTCCGTGCCGGCGGCTTTTCTGCTGATGGCGGCGGCACCACGTTGGCAGGAATAACCGCGGCGCGGACGACCGCGTTCAGCCCGGAGAAATCCCTGACGACGGAAATGGGCTTCAAGTCGACGTTGATGGGTGGCAAGGCACAGTTGAATGGCGCGATCTACCGCAACACGGTGAGCGACCTGCAGACCAACCAGTTGATTCCCGGCACGACCAATTCGATCGTCGTCAACGCCGGCAAGGCCGAGTATCAGGGGTTCGAGCTGGAAGGAAAGTTGGTGGTGGCAGACGGCTGGCGCATCGGCGCAAGCTGGGGCTATCTCGATGCGAAGTTCAAGGAGTACATCGACAACGGCCTGAACAACGGTGGTGCGCTGATCGATACGGCGAGTAACCGTAATCCCGCCTATGCGCCCAAGAACACCGTCAACTTCAACATTGATGGCCGTCTGGCGCAGACCGCCTGGGGGACCCTGCGCGGCATCATGGATGTCACCTACACCAGCGAGATGTACAACCTGGCTGGCAACAATGATCTGGCGGCAGCCAACGCCGGTGGTGCCAACCTTGCCAGCCTGTGCCTGATACCTTCGCGGACGCTGGTCAATGCCCGCTTGTTGCTGGCCAATATCCCGGTCGGCGGGCCGGGGAAGGCTGACCTGTCCTTGTGGGCGCGCAACCTCGGCGATGTGCGCAAAGTGATCAACTACATCGACTTGAGCAACTACCGTGTCGCCACCTGGACCGAGCCGCGCATGGTGGGCTTGTCGTTCAACTACAAATGGTAAGCGCATAAGCGTGGTGTAGGACCCCATCGGGGCAGGTGAGAACCTGCCCCGATTTCTTTTATGTCCCCGCCGAACGGCGGGGACGGTATCCAGAGGAATGTCCCCGCCGAACGGCGGGGACGGTATCCAGAGGAATGTCCCCGCCGAACGGCGGGGACGGTATCCCGGGATATGTCGCGGCCACTCGGGCCGAGCCAGTATCCGCTGGCGGCATAGCGCGTGAATCATGCTTCACTCGATCGCTGCCACTCTGCGCGCTTGTATCGGAGCGATGATCCAGCCGGCGGCAATTACCATGGCATACAGCGGACCGACCTGTGGTTTTCCTCGGTCTAATATGCCAACCGGCAGACCTGCATGAGCGGCGGCCTGGCGGTGGCCGGGCTCGACGGCGCCTATACCTTCGTCATTGGGGCAAAGGATCCCGGCGTTTTCATCTGGCTGGATACGTCCGTCATGTCCAGTTGCGCTTCGGCAATTAGCGCCGGGGCAGTTTTTCGAGCGGCTGTGCCTGATCCGGGGTGCCGCGGCACAGTGGCCGCAACCATTGATGCAGAAATACCACATTTCGTCCATATGGACTATGTTGCATTTGGCCGCTCGGCTAAGCTCTGTGCGTCTGAAGCAATAGTGGCCGGGGCGGAAACGCCTGTGGTGCAAGGCCGTGTAAGCGCTGTCGTCTGGATGTGACGGCGCACTTGAAACCCCAAAATAGTCGAACCCGAGGAGAACACAGGATGGCAAGAAGCAAATATGGTTGGGCAGTCCGCGTGCTGCCGATGCTGATCGCATCGGCCTACGCCAGCGGCGCCATGGCGCAGGAAAAAATCGAAGAAGTGCTGGTCACCGCGCAGAAGCGCTCGGAGAAGCTGCAGGAGGTGCCGATTTCCATCACCGCCATCAGCGGTGCTCAACTTGAAAACCGCGGCATCGAGGGCATCGCCGGGCTCAACGCCGTCGCCCCCAACATGATGTTCCGCGCCAATCCCGGCAACAACCTGATTTCGACCGTAGCCCTGCGCGGCAGCGGCACCGGCCAACCGGCAATCTGGGTTGATCCCTCTGTCGGCATGTACCTCGATGGCGTCTATATCGGCAAGTCTCAGGGCAGCGTGTTCGACGTGATCGAACTGGAGCGCGTGGAAGTGCTGCGCGGTCCGCAAGGTACCCTGTTCGGCCGCAACACCGAAGGTGGCGCCGTCAGCCTGATCAGCCGCCGGCCTACCGGCGTGTGGGGCGGATCGGTCGGCGTCGAAATCGGCAATCGCAGTCTCCATACCGAGCGCGTCGCGCTCGATCTGCCGAAGATGGGCATTGCCAGCGTCAGTCTCGGTTATCGCAAGGAAGACCAGAAAGGCTGGGCGAAGAACTCGAGTGGTCCGGACCTTGGCAAGAAGGACAAGGAGGCTTTCCGCCTGGCCGCCGACTTCCAGGTCGCCCAGAACTTCAAGGTGGGTTATTCGTATGACAAGTCGGATATCAAGAATACGCCGACGCCGACCAGCCTGCTCGCGACCAGCGGTTGGGGGGGCACTTTCCCCTCGATGTACGGCGCCTATCTTGGCGGCATCATCCAGAGCGCAATTACGCCTTTCGTGACGACGACACGGCCGAGCAATGTCAGCACCTACAATCCTTCCGGCATCTGGGAGAAGTCGACGACGGAAGGGCACTCGCTTGTACTTGATTACAAGTTGAACACCAACAACGCCGTGAAATACATCTATGCCACGCGCAAGATGCACTTCAACGACAGCCAGGACATCGGCGGTACGGGGCTCAACATGATCGCTGCGCCATTCGTTCCTCCTGCCAACAACTGGAGCGGCCACGCTTTCTATGACCGCGACACCCAGTACAAGCAGGATTCGCACGAATTGCAGTGGGTCGGCAATGCCGATCGCCTGAAATACGTGCTTGGCCTGTATTACTTCAAGGACGACGGCACAACCCTGGGACCGCAGGATTTCAGCCTGTTCTACGGCCAGCCGGCGACGTCCTATACGCACTCCGACTATTCTGCAACGACCAGCACCAAGGCGCTGTATGGTCAATTGGACTACGCCTTCACCGACAAATGGACGGGCACTGCCGGCCTGCGCCATACCAGCGAAACCAAGGGCGGCTGGACCAATCGCTTCAGCACTACCGGTTACGACGGTCCGCTGGTGGCAAACCCGGGCAACTTTTTCTCGGGCAACTATAGCGCCAGCTTCAGCGGCAGCACGCCGATGCTCGCCCTGGCCTACAAGTACAACGACACCACCAATGTCTATGGCCGTGTAGCCAAGGGCTTCAAGAGCGGCGGCTTCAGCGGCGAGTTGCCTAACGCAGCGGTGATGACGCCATACAAACCGCAGACATCGGTGTCGACGGAAGTGGGGATCAAGAACTCCTTCCTCGACAACCGTGCGCAGTTGAATGTGGCGGTATTCCGGAACAAGATCAGCGATCAGCAACTGACCCAACTGATGCCGGCATCGACGAATTCCTTCCTGACCAACGCCGGCAAGTCGACCTATCAGGGCCTGGAACTGGAAGGGGTGCTGATCCCGGTTGATGGCTGGAAGCTGCAGGCCAGTTACGGTTATCTGGATACCAAGTACAACCAGTACATCGACAATGCGCTGAACATCGCCGGTCGTCCTCTGATCGACACGGCGGGCAACAAGCTTTCGCCCTACGCACCGAAGAATACCTTCAACATGAGCGTCGACGGCCGTCTGGCCAAGACCGCCTGGGGTACCTTGCGTGCCATCGTCGATTACACCTACACCTCTGAGACCTATCTCTACTCGGTCAACAAGGATCTGACGGCGCCCAACGCCGGCGGCAGCTATAGCGCGGCGATGGACAACATCCCGGCGCAGACCAACGTCAACTTCAAGTTGCTGTTGGCCGGACTGCCGGTTGGTGGCCCGGGCAGTGCGGATCTTTCATTCTGGATCAAGAACCTCACCGACGAGAAGAAGCAGGTGCAGGGCATCGACTTCGGCATGTTCCGCACGGCGAACTGGCAGGATCCGCGCACCTACGGCCTGAGCTTCAGCTACAAGTGGTAAGCAGCAGCTAGTTTTTTGTTGCAGGCGATGGTCGCGCCTGCAACAGCCCAAAGGGGCGGTGGGCAACCATCGCCCCTTGTTTTTTGCCTGCCGCCGAAGGCGCGTCCCAGGCATGCAAAGCACCTGCCGCCGAAGGCGCGTCCCAGGCATGCAAAGCACCTGCCGCCGAAGGCGAGTCCCAGGCATGCAAAGCACCTGCCGCCGAAGGAAAGTTTCCAAGCACGCAAAGGATATGTCCCGACGGCGTGACAGCGTTTCCCGCGACTGAGCTTCCCCATGCTGTGCCGGGGTGGCCCGCCTGGGGCGGTGTTGCCGGAACCGACTATTTTCCAATGAATTGGAAAATAGTCTTGACTTTATTCCATTCCTATAGAAAATAGTCGGTATGGAGCGCGCACTCATTCCTTTCATCCAGGCTGATCTGGCACGCAAGATGGTCTTTCTGTCCGGTCCGCGGCAGACGGGAAAGACCACACTTGCTCGCGTCCTGGCGAAAGTGTGGCCCAATGCCCAGGTGCTCAATTGGGATATCGCCGCTGACCGCCGGGTCATGCTCGATCAAAGCTGGTCGCCGACGGCCGGGCTGGTGGTGTTCGATGAACTGCACAAGATGTCGGGCTGGAAAGCATGGCTGAAAGGCGTGTTTGACGGTCGCAGTGAAGGGCAGGCGCTGTTGGTGACCGGCAGTGCGCGTCTGGATACCTTCCGTCAGTCGGGTGAGTCTTTGGCCGGCCGCTATTTTTCATGGCGCTTGCATCCGGTCACCGTGAAGGAATGGGTGGAGGTTTCCGGCGCGACGCCCGAAGCGGCGCTGACGCGCATTCTGGAACGCGGAGGATTTCCCGAGCCGTTTCTGGCTGATCAGGCGGCGGATGCGGAGCGGTGGCGGCAACTGTATCTCGAGGGGGTGATTCGCGATGACATTCTCGAGTTTTCGCGCATCGGTGAAGTTCGTGCGATGCGCGTCTTCGTCGACATGCTCAGAAGCCGGGTCGGCTCGCCGCTCTCGTTGGCCTCGCTGGCGCGTGATTTGCAGATTTCACCGACCACGCTCGGGCGCTATCTGGAAATCCTCGAGGCCTTGCATATCGTATTTACGGTACGGCCTTTCCATCGCAACGTTGCGCGTGCCCTGCTCAAGGAACCCAAGCTGTATTTTTTTGACACGGGCCTGGTACAGGGCGACGAGGGAGTGCGCTTCGAGAATGCGTGCGCCACGATGCTCTTGCGCCACGCGCATTTTTTGCAGGACTCGGCCGGGCGTGCCATGAGCCTGCATTACGTGCGTGACAAGGAGGGGCGTGAAATCGATTTTGTGCTTTGTGAAAACGGCGAGCCGCTCGGCTTCGCCGAGTGCAAACTAAGCGATCCGGCGGTGCCGCCCTATCTCGCCGCCATCGCTGCCCGCTTTCCTGCCGCAGGGGCCAGCGTGCTGGTGCGCCATCTGCGACAGCCCGAACAACGTGGTTGCGTTGCGGTCGAGCGCGCGGCGGATTGGCTGGCACGCCTGTCGGCGTGAATCAGGCGCGCAAACTTTGCGCACCTGTGTTCGGGAAACAGTCCCCGCTCTACCGCCACTCCGGCTTGCTTGATCCTCGCCGCACCAGGATCGGATCGTTCCAGTGTGCCGGCGTGGCGGAAAGCTTGATTGCCGGGGCCGGGCGGCTGACTTCGCCAAAGGGCGTGCTGCGGGTAATCATGTCGGGGGCAGGCAGCCGGTGACGGACTTCGCCGAAGCTTTTCATCAGGGCTTCGCGGTCCATCATGCCCAGCGTCTGGTACCACATGGCGGCGCGGGTGAGGCTGACGGAGACATGGTAACTGCCGCCTTCCCGGGCACGCCGGATCAGGGCGGCGATGGCACCGGCGGCACCCAGATAGCCGGCGACATGGTCATTGATCAGTAGCGTGGCCGGCAGCTTGGGACGGTTCCCCACCGCTTCCAGCACCGCGAGTCCGGAGGTGGCACTGCCCAGCATGTCGAATCCCCCGCGCAGCGCCCAGGGCCCGTCCCAGCCATAGCAGCGTATCGTCACCACCACGATGCCGGGTCGCCGGGCGGCCAGTTCCTCGGGCGAGAAACCGAAGCGGGCGATGCTGCGGCCGCGGTAGTTATCGACGAAAACATCGGCAGATGCCGCGAGCTCGCGGGCGCGCCGGTTCTGCTCCGGCAGTCCGAGATCGAGGTAAGTGGAGCCCATGCCGACATTGGCATCGAGATAGACCCATTCATGCTCGAAATCGTCCGGCTTGTTGAACTGCAATACTTGCGCGCCATGTTCGGCGAGGGTGCGACCCACCGCCGGGCCGGCAATGGCATGGGTCGCCGACAGCACCCGGATTCCGCTCAGGGGACGTGAGCCGGGCTTGAAGGGCTCGGCAGGGGCGTCTCCGATGCGGCGGATATCCACCAGCGGGGTGGCCGCGAGCAGGGCTCCCTGAGGATGCAGCCGCCATTCCTCCGGGCTGCGGCAGATGGCGGTGGTGAGCTTGCGGCCATTTGCTTCGTCCTCGAGTTCCTGTGCCTTCCATTGGCCGACCGCAGCGCGCACGGCGGCCGGTGTGGACGCGCAGCCGAGAAAATTCAGCCACTCCCTGACTTGATGCGGATACACCGCGGAGACAAACATGAAGCGGCCGTCCCGTGTCTCATAGCTATGGCTTTGCTCGATGGGATTGTCGGTGTGGAGCCCCGGATAGGGCTGGCCGTTCAGCGTCGGATTGGCCGTCATTTCCGGGAAGATGCCGTGGGCGGCCTGGCCGATATCAACCTGCAGGTCTTGTCCTTCGCCGCTGCGCATGCGCCATGCGATGGCGGCGCCCGCGGCACACGCCATGGCGGGAATGGCAAAGGCGGTGGCCAGCGGCGTCGCGCTGGGAAACATCGGTTCCGCGCCCTGGAAACGGATGTTGCCGCCGACCTCCCGCGACGCGAGTCCCAGGCCGCTCATGAGATCGGCGAAGCGGGTTTCAATCGGCCGGGTCTCTGCCGGTCGCGACCAGGCAGGCATGTCCGGCAGCAGCGACAGTCCCCCGGCGGCAAGTGATGCGCGAACGAATTGTCTGCGCGTGCTCATGGGTGCTCCAGATCGACAGAGGAAACGGATGTCAGGAGCGGCGCACGTTGTCCTTGAGCATTTTCAGAAACTTGGCGGTATAGGGCGGCGTCACGCCCAGGGCATGGCGCGGGTCCCACCAGCCGGCGCGGTAGACGCTGCGGACATGACTGAACTCGACAAAACCTTCGGGTCCGTTGTAGTGGCCCATGCCCGAGGCGCCGACACCGCCGAAGGGTGCGTCGTTGAGCGCGACGTGAAGCATCACGTCGTTGATCGTCACGCCGCCCGAGAGCGTGTGGCTGAGCACGTACTCCTGCTCGCCCGCTTCCTTGCCGAAGTAGTAGAGCGCCAGCGGCCGGCCGCCGGCGTTGATGCGGGCGACTACGTCCTCGATGCGCTCGTAGCCGATGACGGCCATCGCCGGGCCGAAAATCTCCTCCCGCGCGATGCTGGTCTCGGCCGACGGGTTGATCACCAGGCGCATCGGCAGGCGCCGGTCGCCGGCATTCGGCTCCGCCTCGCCCGCCGACTCGATGCGGTCGCCGGCGGCTCGCGACGCTGCGAGCTTGGCTTCGAGGCGCTGCAGGTGCTGCTCGTTGGCGATGGTGGCGACGTCGGGATTGCCGCTGATGCGGGGAAACATCGTGGTCCAGCTGCGCTTGAATTCGGCAACGAAATCATCCATGCGTTCCTGCGGCACATAGATCGTATCGGGCGTGACGCAGATCTGGCCGTTGTTGGGCACTTTGCCGAGGGCGATGCGGTCCACGGCATGCGCCAGATCGGCACTGCGGCCGATGATGGTGGGCGATTTGCCGCCGAGTTCCAGGGTCAGCGGCACCAGGTTCTGAGCGGCCTCGCGCATCACGCTGCGAGCGATCGTGCCGCTGCCGATAAAAAGCAGATGGTCGAAAGGCATGCGGGTGAAGGCCTGCGCCACTTCCACGCCACCGGTCACGACCGACAATTCGAGCGGATCGAAATAGTCCGCCACCGCCCCGGCCAGCCATTCGGAGGTGCGCGGCGACAGGTCCGAGGGCTTGACCATGGCCCGGTTGCCCGCCGCGAAGATGCTCGCCAGCGGTGCGAAGATCATGAACAGGGGCGTGTTCCAGGTGCCGAGAATGCCGACTACCCCCTTGGGCTGGTAACGCACCTCGGCTTGGGCGCCAAACAGATTGAAGGGGAAAACCCCGCGCCGTCGCTGCGGCCGCATCCAGGTCTCGAAATGCTTGAGCGCGTGCTTCAGCACCGTGATCGGCGCCTGAACGTCGAGCATGATCGTGGCGGCCGGATGGCGCTCGCCGAAGTCCGCCGAGATCAGGTCGCAGATGGTGTCGCAGTGGGTCTGCAGAAGATCGATGCAGCGGCGCATGCGGTCGCGGCGTGTGGCGGCATCGACCGCGCCGGCGCTGATGAAGGCGTCGCGCTGGCGTTGCAGGTGAGCCAGCATCTCTGCTTCTGACGGCGATTCGGGCAAGGCGCGTGTGGACATGGTTGCGGTCTCCTTTCCGGGCTGAGGCTTAGGCGGGCATCTTGCGCCCGGTCTTGGCAATGTATTGCGCGGTCACCGGCGGACGCTCGGTCATCACCTCGTCGATCTCGTAGAGACGCTCGTAGCGGCTTTCGATGATCTGCCAGCGGCCGTCCTCCTTGACGTAGCGGTCGCGGTAGAGCGCCGTGCCGCAGACGTAGTGCATGTCGGCGAAGCGGTAGAAATTGTCGTGCAGGTACCAGGTGCCGGTGGCTTCCGTTTCGCTCAGGATGTCGATCTCGGGATGGTGGCCGTTGTGCTGGGCGATGACGTTGGCGTTGAAGCTGGCGGCGATGGCCTCGACGTACTCGTCGCGGCCGTGCAGTTCCCAGACGTAGGTGCCGCCGGTGAAATGCACCACCACATCCTTGTGGAAGAGGGTCTTCAACTCCTCGATATTGGCCGTGTCGATGCAGCGGAAGTAGGCGTACTTGACGCGCTTGACGGCCTCGATGTCCTTGAGGACGCGGATGTCGCGCTGCAGTTCCCTGAATGCTTCTCCTGAAAAACTCATGCTTGTTCTCTCCGGGTTGAATTCATGCCAGTTTTGCGATCACGGTGTCGGCGAAGCGGCGCAGGCCGTCCAGCTTGACCTGCAGATTGTCCGTGGCGTCGTAGACATTCCACGGCATGGCGCAGATGTCGGTGACGCCGAGATCGGCAACGCGGCGGTAGTCGTCGGCGGTGCGCGCCTTCATGTCGTTGCCGAAGATCTGGAAATCGGTGCGGTTCTGCGTGCCGTATTCGGTGCGCAGGGTGTTGAGTTCCTCGATCATGCGCTTCAGGTCGGCGAAGTCGGTGTTGGCCGACATCCAGCCGTCGCCGATGCGCGCAGCCCGCGCCAGCGCGGGGCGGGCGTGGCCGCCGATGATGAAGGGCACCGCTTGCGACGGCACCGGGCACATCTTCATCGGGCCGAAGTCGTAGTTGTCGCTGTGGTATTCGAAGTACTCGCCGCGCATGGTGCCGCGGATGATGGCAATGCATTCGTCGAACAGCTTGCCGCGCTTGTCATAGTCGGCGCCGTTGTAGGTGAAGTCTTCCTTCCACGGGCTGAGGCCGGCGCCGAGCACCAGGCGGTTGTTGCTGATCACCGCCAGCGAATTGACCGACTTGGCCAGGATCAGCGGCTGGCGCACCGGCACCTTGAGCACGCCGGGTATCAGGCGCAGTTTGCTGGTCACCGCGGCAATGGCGGAGAGGGCGACGAATGGCTCGATCACCGGTGCCACCGAGAGGTATTGACGGACGGCGGCCGTGTCGGCGTAGGGATAATCCGATTCCGAAATCTTCGGGAAGAAAATGCTGTCGGGCAGCGAGATGCCGTCCCAGCCGCATTCCTCGGCCGCCCTGGCGACGGCGAGATAGTCCTGATAGCCGCCCAGTCCCAGCATCAAAGTGAAGCGCATGAAAGTCCTCCCTGTATGGATTGATGGTTGTCGATGGCGCGCCGCGAGACGACGCGTTGGTATAGCGTGGTGCGTTGCCGGACGGGCCGGCCGATGCTGGCCGCCAGTTCCTTGAAATGCTCTGCGGTCAGTTCCTGGCCGCTGACGGCGCCGGCGGCGCGCGAGATGGATTCGTACATCAGCGTGCCGCCGATATCGTTGGCGCCGGCCTGCAGGCAGAGCAGCGCGCCGGCGGGACTGAGTTTGGGCCACGAGGCCTGAATGTTGCGTATCAGCGGATGCAGCACCAGGCGCGCCACGGCGTGCATTGCCAGCACTTCGTTCAGGGTCGGGCCGGAGCGCGCCAGACCCTTGCGCCAGAGCGGAGATTCCATATGCACGAAGGGCAGGGGGACGAATTCGGTGAAGCCGCCGCTTTCCTCCTGCAGGTCGCGTACGCGCAGCAGATGGCGGGCCCAGTGACCCGGGTGCTCGATGTGGCCGAACATGATGGTGGCGGTGCTCTTGATGCCGAGCGAGTGGGCCGTGGTCATCACTTCCAGCCACTGCCGGGTGGACAGCTTGTCGGCGCAGATGATGCCGCGCACTTCGTCGTCGAGGATTTCCGCCGCGGTGCCGGGCAGGGTGCCGAGCCCGGCGTCGCGCAACTCGGCGAGGAAGTCGGCGAGCGGCAGGCCCAGGGTCCGGGCGCCGGTCCATACCTCCAGCGGCGAGAAGGCATGCACATGCATGTCGGGCACTGCCGCCTTGACCGCGGTGACGATGTCGATATAGGTCTGCCCGGTGTAATGGGGGTGGATGCCGCCCTGCAGGCAGACCTCGCGGGCGCCGCGCTGCCAGGCTTCGACGGCGCGCGCGGCGACGTCCTCCGGCTGCATCTGGTAGGCCGGACCGCGCACGTCCTCGGTGCTGCGGCCCTTGGCGAAGGCGCAGAAGCCGCACTTGTGCACGCAGATGTTGGTGTAGTTGATGTTGCAATTGACGACGTAGGAGACGGCGGCGCCGACGCTGTCGGCGCGCAGTTCGTCGGCACAGCGCAGCAGGGCGTGCAGGTCCGTGCCGCGGGCGCTGAACAGCTTGACGATTTCCGGCTCCGCCAGCCGCTCGCCGCCGCTGGCGCGTTGCAGCAGGCGGTTCAGGTCCGGGCTGATGCCGCGTCGCGGCGACTGCAGCCAGTCGCTGGCCTTGCCCGACGGCGCCAGTCCGGAGCCGGGGTGCCAGGCATCGGCGCGCGCCAGACCGAGGGCGTCGCTGGCATGCAGCACCGGCGTCAGCATGGCGGCATCGACCCAGGGCTGCGGCTTGCGGGCAAATGCCGGAGCGATGGCCAGACGTTCCACCAGGTGGCGGCCGTGAGCCGCCGTTTCAGCGGCCAACGCCTCGATTTGCGGCCAGGGCGCTTCCGGATTGACATGGTCCGGTGTCAGCGGCGAGACGCCGCCCCAGTCGTTGATGCCGGCGCGCAGCAAGTCGCCGAGTTCGCCGCTGCGCAGATTGGGCGGTGCCTGCAGGGTCATGGCAGGGCCGAAGATCAGGCGCGCCACGGCGATGGTCCATAGATGTTCGCGCAAGTCGGGTTCCGCCGCAGCGGCCATGCCGGTGTCGGCCTTGGCGCGGAAATTCTGGATGATGATTTCCTGCAGGTGGCCGTATTTGTCATGCAGCTCGCGCAAGGCCAGCAGCGACTCGATGCGTTCGCGCCGCGTTTCGCCGATGCCGATCAGGATTCCGCTGGTGAACGGAATGGCCAGCACGCCGGCATCGTGCAGCATTGCCAGCCTGGCCTTGGGCACCTTGTCGGGCGAGGCATGGTGCGGCCCGCCGCGCTTGCCCAGTCGCGCCGCCGATGACTCCAGCATCAGCCCCATGGAGGCGGCGACGGGGCGCAGGCGCTGCATGTCCTCCAAGGACATGACGCCGGGATTGAGGTGCGGCAGCAGTCCGGTTTCCTCATGCACCCGCTTTGCCATCGCCGCGACGTAATCCAGGGTCGAATCGTAGCCGAGTGCCTGCAGTGCCTGGCGCGCCGCCGGGTAACGCAGTTCGGGTTTGTCGCCGAGGGTGAACAGGGCTTCCTTGCAGCCCGCCGCGGCGCCGGCACGGGCGATCGCCAGCACCTCGTCCGGGCTGAGGTAGGAGGCTGTCGCCGGGTCCGGCTGCCCGGCGAAGGTGCAATAGCCGCAGTTGTTGCGACAGAGCCGGGTCAGGGGAATGAAAACCTTGCGCGAGTAGCTGACGTTGCGGCCGTGGCCGGCAATGGTCATGGCTTCGGCAGCGGCGAGCAGCGCATCCATGTCCTCGCAAGCGGCGAGTTCGATGGCTTCGCGCCCCAGTCGTTCGCCGGCGTGAGCCGCAGCGATCAGGCGCAATCCCTTATCGGGCATACGGCTCTCCTTGAGATATTGTTTGATGAAGTGGTAACGCGGGACGGCGGCCAGCAAGTCAAGGTCGGCCGCCGTGTCGATGTCGAAGGACAGGCCGGGCAGGTCGACCAGGGCCGCGCTGCGGCCGCGCAAGCGCGCCTGCGCCGAGTGCTTCTGCAGGCTCAGCGGGCCGAAGCTGAAGTCGTAGCTGCCGGGCAGGGTCAGGTATATGGCGTTGGTGCCTTCGCCGCGACGGTCGCCGGCGAGGGCGAGTCCCTGGCTGCGACCGGCAGCGATCAGGGCTTCAATCTCGTGCGCGCCGAGCAGGGGCAGGTCGGCATGCAGCAGCAGCATTTCCGCCGCACCGCGCGCCCGCAGCCAGTCTGCGGCCTGCGCCGCGGCGGAATTGAGGCCGCCGCCGGCATCGTGCAGCCAGGTGATGTCGCCATCCAGTTGCAGGTCTTCGGCACTGATCACGGCGATGCGGGCGATGCTGCCGGCATCGCGCAGCGCGGCGATGACATCGCGCAGCATGTGCCGCACCAGGGTTTGTCGTGCGGCGGGCGACAGCGTCGCCGCCAGCCGCTGCTTGCACTGGCTGAGTGTCTTGACGGTGATGACGGCCCAGCAGCTCATGCCGCAGCCCGCGATGGTGCCAGTGTCGCGGCAAACTCCAGTGTTGCGCCGGCCAGTCGCCGGCGGTCGGCGAGGGTCTGCATCAGGGTGTCGCAGACCAGCACCGGCACTTGAATTTCATCGGCGTATTGGCGGTCGCGGCTGTCGAGGACGAATCCGTCAATCCATCCGGCATAGTGCCGGGCGACGGCTGCGGGCGTCACCGGCAGACCGAGTTCGGTCATGATCTTGGCCGTCGGTCCCTTCACCGCCGTGCCGCCGACCAGCGGCGATACCGCAACCACCGGCACCCCGCTGCCGCGCAGCAGTTGGCGCATGCCGGGCACGGCGCGCAGCGGGTCTATGCTGAGCCAGGGATTGGAGGGACAGATGATGATGGCGATGAGGTCCTTTGCACTCAAGGCCGCCACCACGCCGGGGCCGGGCCGTGCCGCGGCAGCGCCGGCGAAGCGCAGCCCCTTGACCGATGGCTGGCACTGGCGGCGCACGAAATAGTCCTGAAAGCCGAGTTCGCCCTGGTCGGTCGCGACGCTGGTGCTGACCGTTTCGTCGCTCATCGGCAGGATGGCGGCGGCGATGCCGAAGCGTCGCGTGAAATCGGCGGTGATGGCGGACAGGGTTTCGCCGTCGCGCAGGCGCCGGCTGCGTTCCCTGTGAATCTCGAGGTCGCGGTCGCCGAGCCTGAACCAGGTCTCGCCGCCCTGCTGTGCCTGCTGTTCCATGAAGCGCCAGGTTTCATCGCGTTGCCCCCAGCCGGTCTCGGGATTGACCCGGTCGGACAGGGTGTACAGCGTGGTATCGATGTCGGGAGAGATGCGCAGTCCCAGGTGTTCGAAATCGTCACCGGTATTGACGACGACGGACAGGCTGTCGGGCGGCAGGATGCCGAGCAGGCCGAGCGACAGCTTGGCGCCGCCGATGCCGCCGGAGAGGGCCACCACGGTGCCGTTGCTCATCGGAACAGGTCTTCGGCCAGCGGCCGGATCAGCGCGCTCGCCGCGCACTCCGGCGCACTCCAGTCAAATCCTTTGACGAGTACTGCCGGCACGCCTTCGGCGCCTTCACCCATGACCAGGCCGGCGGCGGCGGCCAGGGCATCGGCCAGCGCGACTTGCGTGACTTCCATGCCGCGGCCGCAGCGGTCGGGTTCGCCGCGGCGGTCGACCAGCGACGGCAGTCCGGCGGCGCCGAGCGCGACATTGACCACGCCGTTGCGCCAGGGGCGGCCGAAGCTGTCGCTGATGATGATGCCGAGGTCGACGCCGAGGCGGCTGCGCAAGGCCTTGCGCAGCGCTGCGGCCGAGGCGTCGGCATCAACCGGCAGCAGCAGCACGCGCTCTTCGCCGGTCGCGCTGGGTACGTTGGAGCGGTCTATGCCGGCGTTGGCCATGACGTAGCCGAGGCGGTGGCGGACGATGAGGATGTTGGGCAGGGCGCGCAACACGTCAGAGGATTCGGCCAGTATCAGTTCCACCAGGCGCGGATCCTTGCCGGTGATCGTCGCCAGTTCCTGCGCCCGCGGCGAGGGCGATACGGTGTTCAGGTCAACGCTGCGAGCTTCGGCCTTGGAAACGATCTTCTGCGCGACGACGAGGATGTCATTGGTCGCCACGGGCGGCATGGCGGCCGCCAGCAGCCCCGCCAGATCGTCTCCGGCGCCGACCTCCGCCAAGCCCTGCAGGGCGTTGAAGCTGATGCTTGTGCCCATCAACTGTCAGCCTCACAGAGCTTGTTGCAGGAGTGACCGGAATTGCCGTCACCGGGTGCGTGCCTCATCGTCCGGCAGGACTCAGATCACCAGACCGATGTTGGCGCCATGCCGTGTTGCCTCTGCCATGCGGCGCGGCAGCCATGCGGAGCCGGCCAGGTAGAGTTGGGCGATGCTGCCGTCGGCCTTGAGCTGGTCGTACAGGGCGGGTTGCGCCACCGCTCCATACACGAGCACCACGCTGTCGAAGCCCTCCTTGCGGTAGGTCTGCTTGCCCAGCGCCGAGACGAATTCCAGAGCCTTGGCTTCGATCTTCGTCAGCACCAGGTTGGGATGAACATCAATCCCGCACTGCTCCATGCGTGCCAGCATCATGGCGATCGAGTAGCGGGCGATTTCCCAGCCGAGGTGCACGTTCTTGTGGAAGATCGTGACCTGCTTGCCCTTGCTTGCCAGGTACTCGGCGATACAGGGCGTTTCGAAATAGTCTTCCTGTGAAACGACCGCGACGCGCTGGCCGGTCTGCACCTTGCCTTTCATGACCTCCCAACCCTGCACCACATGCGGCAGTTCGAGGCCGCTGACATCGTGGGGCACGCGTGGCGCGGCGCCCGTGGCGATGACCACCGCGTCAGGCGACAAGGCCTTGATCGCGGCGACATCGGCAGCGGTCTCGAGCCGCACGTCGACGCCGAGGCGCGCCATCTCGTTTTCCTCGAAATAGATCTGATCCTCGAAGGAGTCGCGGCCGGGAGCCTTGGACGACAGCAGCAACTGGCCGCCGAGGCGCTTGCCCTGCTCGATCAAGGTCACCTTGTGGCCGCGCATGGTGGCGATGCGCGCCGCTTCGCAGCCGGCCAGACCGCCGCCGACGACGACGACGCGCTTGGCCTTCTCCGCCGGCTTGTACTGCTGTTGCCAGCGCAGTTCGTTGCCGACGATCGGGTTGATCGAACACATCGGCGTGTAGGGGATATACAGGGACTCCGATGCCTCGTCGATGCAGCGCGTGCAGGCGATGCAGCGGCGTATCTCGCCGAGGCGGCCTTCCTTGGCCTTGTTGGCGAAATCGGGATCGGCGATGCCGGCACGCACCATGCCCACCAGGTCGCAATAACCTTCGCGCAGCAACTCCTCGGCCAGCACCGGATCGTTGATGCGGCCGGTGAACAGCACGGCGGGCGGTTTGGGCATCTCTGCCAGGTCGGCCTTGGCGGCCTTGCCGATCTCGCGGAACTCGGCGTGCGGATGGTAGGACGACGGTACGTAAGACGCGGCCCCCCAGCAATGTCCGGTGTCGATGTCGACGAAGTCGAGCAGGCCGGTTTCGGCGATGGCATAGAGCATCTCGCGCATCTGCATGTTGTCGTAGCCGCCGGCACGGAACTCTTCGCCGTTGATGCGTATGCCCAGAGCCAGCTTGTCGCCGATCACTCCCTTGACCCGCTTCAGCGCCTCGACGACGAACAGCACGCGCTCTTGCGGACCACCGCCCCAGCGGTCGCTGCGGCGATTGGTGACGGGCGAGAGGAAGCTGTAACCCACGGTCTCGTGGGCGCAGTGGATTTCGATGCCGTCGGCACCGGTAGCCATGGCAACTTTTGCTGCCTCGGCGTATACGTTGAAGCAAAACTCGATCTCTGCTTCGCCCATCACGTGCGGCGTGTAGCTTTGCGCCCCGACCACCGGTACCGGCGAAGGCGCCCAGACGGAATTGAGCTGGGTCAGTTGCACCACCGCCACTGAACCTTCCTTGTGCACTTCGTCGACGAACTTCTTCATGCCTTCGGCGAAGGCCGGGTACATGTAGAGGGCTTCGTGAGCGGCACAACCGATCGAGAGGCCGATCTCGTCCGGTGTCTCGGGCGGGAAGGGCATGTTGAGCAGCCAGGTTTCGCTGCCGATCCAGCCCGTGCCGCCCTTGGCCTTGGCGATATGGTGAGCAATGAAGAACTCGTCGATCATGCCCTGGCTCATCGACGAGTTGATGGTATTGGTGGTTTCGCAGACGCGGTTCGGCACCCGCATCGGTCCCACCTGCAAGGGTGCGAAAAGGTGATCGAATTTCACATTGCTCATGGCTGTTTTGTCCTCTTTGTTATTCGCGTCGCATCGCCGGCGACGGTTTGGTCAGGCGTCCGGAGCCGGCAGGGGCTCAGGCCGCGCCGGTCGGCGTCAGGATGACGATCGGGAAGGGGCGGTCGGTCTGTTTCTGGAAATAGCCCCAGGCCGGGAATACCTTGTCGAGCCTGGGCCACAAGGCTGTGCGCTCGGCATCGGTAACGTCGCGGTAGGAGACGGTAAGCTTGCGGCGGTCGAGTTGCACCCACGCTTGCGGATTGGCCTGGATGTTCATGTACCAGGCCGGATGCCGGTCGTATCCGGCGAGCGAGCCGACCACTACCATGTTTTCACCGTCCTGCAGAAAGACCAGCGGCGTGGTGCGCTTCTCGCCCGATTTGCGGCCGATGGTGGTCAGCAACAGCGTCGGCAAGCCGGACGGGCTCCCGGTTCCGGTTGACCAGCCGTCCGGGTTGGCCAGGTAACGCTCGACATCGGCGTGGGCATCCTCGGTTATCTTCGCCACCGATGACGTCCTGTCCTTTATCCAGGCCCATTCGTCTTCGGTCATGAAGTCGGGTTTTTGCATGTTTTCACGATTTGACATGTGTAGTCTCTCGAGTTGGTTGGACGGTCGCTGCGTAGTCTAAGCAGAAGCTACAGTACAGTAATAAGTCCATGTTTTGCTTAGTCCGTTTAGACGATGATGCGAGGGGGGGCGGATGTGATGATGCAAGCGCTGAACGGCAGGCTGCGGCAGCCGATTCGAGTTGCAGGTCTTGCCGGGCAGATGTCTGCCGGATATGGATTTTTTGCCTGATTTCGACACTGTTCATCGCGACCGGCTGCAGCGTCCGCGTTTCGGGCAAGGTGAAATTCGCCGGCAAGCCCGTCGCGCCTCCGTCAGCGGTCGCGCTGCTATCCTGCCGGTCCAATTGGTTTGAGTCCCGGCGGCTGTTGCCACCGGGAATTTCGCGAGTGAGGAGATTTCATGAGTCGCGCGCTTGATGGCCTGGTCGTACTCGACCTGACGCGGCAGTTCTGCTCGTCACTGTCGGCCGCCTTCCTCGGTGATTTCGGCGCACGGGTGATCCGGCTCGAAGGCCTGCCCGTGGCGGCGAAGACTGCCAACGGCCAATGGAACCACGAAGCCGATCTGATCCACCGCAACAAGGAAAGCCTGGCCGTGGACTTGCATGTCGAGCGCGGCCGGCAGTTGCTGCACGAACTCGTGGCCCGGGCCGATGCCATCGTCACCGACATGACGCGCGACGAACTGGCGGCCATCGGCATCGACTTCGCCGCGGCATCGAAGCTCCGCCCCGATATCGTTTTCGGCCGCTTGTCCGGTTTCGGTCCGCTGGGGCCGGACAGCGAACTGCCGGCGATAGACGAACTGGCGGCGGCGCGCACCGGGATGATGCCGATACTGCCGCAGCCGGGCCAGCCGCCGGTGTACACCGGCGCCGGCGCCATGCATGCATCGGTGATGCTGGCCTTCGGCGTGGTCATGGCCCTGTTTCATCGGCTCGGCTCCGGCGAGGGGCAGGAGGTGGATGTCTCCCTGTTCGGCGCCAACATGTACGGCGCCGCCCTCGACCTGCAGGCCTTCCTCGCCATCGGCAAAGGTGACCGCCTGCTCAACCCGATCTCGCGGCTGGATGTCTCCAATCCCATGTCCGGTTCGCTGTATCCCAGTGCCGATGGCCGTTGGGTTACGCTCACCATGCCGGACACCGACCGCTGGTGGCCGGTGTTCTCGAAGATGGTCGGCATCGCCACCGACGACCCGCGCTTCGACAGCCACGACAAGCGCACCGAGGTCAACCGGCTGGCCCTGATCCAGGAACTTGAGCAGGCTTTTCAGAAGCAGCCGGGAGCCCACTGGCGCAAGGAGTTCATGGAGAAGCAGATGTCGGCCGACATCATCGAGCAGTTCGACTATCCGGCCACTGATCCGCAAGTGTCTGCCAACCGCTATATCATCGAGCTGGATCATCCCAGCTTCGGCAAGCTGAAGAGCCTGGGTTTCCCCATCTTCATGAGCGACAGCATGGCGCGTCTCGACCGCCTGGCGCCCTGCACCGGGCAGCATACCGGCCAGGTGCTGCACGAACTGCTCGATTATCCGGTCGAGGCCATCCAGCAACTGACCGCCGCAGGCGTGGTCGCATAGACGGGGGTAAGCATGGGCAAGGCACTCGAAGGCATCCGCGTCGTCGATCTTACGGTCTGGTTTCAGGGGCCGGTGGCGGCGCAGTATCTGGCCGACTTCGGCGCCGACGTGGTCAAGGTGGAGCGTCCCCAGGGCGGCGACCAGGGACGCGGCGTGCGCAGCATCAAGTCGCTGGAAGTCGGCGACTGGAACCAGTATTTCATGGTCATCAATCGCAACAAGAAGAGCATGGCCATCGACCTGAAGAAGCCGGAGGGCCAGGAGATTCTCCATCGCCTGATAGAGAAGTCCGATGTATTCCTGTCCAATCTGGCGCCGGAAATGCTCGCCGGATGGAATCTCTCCTATGAGAAGCTCGTCGCCATCAACCCGCGCCTGGTCTATGCCACCAATACCGGCTACGGGCGCTTCGGCGGCGTTTCCAAGCCGTCGTTCGACATGACCGTGCAGGCCCTGACCGGCGCCATGGCCCGGCTGGGCGAACCCGGGCAGCCGCCGATTTACATGGGCATGGGCTCCGGCGATGCCTTCGGCGGCATCATGTCGGCGCTCGGCATCATGCTCGCACTCTATCAGCGGCGCCGTACCGGCAAGGGGCAGTATCTCGATGCCTCGCTCTACGGCGCGCAGTTGTACCTGGCGGCACCCTACCTGCAATCCTATCTGGCCGGCCACCAGGGCAGCGCGTTGCAGCACTCGCGCAAGCAGGCGGCGAACCCGCTGTGGAACCTCTACCCGACGCAGGGCAAGTGGGTCTACCTCTGCGAACAGAACGCGGACGGACGCTTTGCCGCCCTGTGCCGGGCGCTGGCGGCGGATGCCCTGGGCAATGATCCCCGCTTCGCCGACGCGGCCGGGCGCACGACACACAATGCGGCCCTGATCGCGGCCATCGAGGCGCTGACCCTGCAGCGCGGCCACGCAGAACTGATGGCGGCCTTCAAGGCCGCGGGACTCGTCGCCAGTCCGGTGAATAACCTGGCCGACGTGATCAAGGACGAGCAGGCCTGGCAGAACGGTTATTTTCTGAAGGCCTACTCCGAGGAAGTGAATCGCGAAGTCGAGGTGCGCGGCATGCCGGTGACGCTGTCCAGGACGCCGGGTGAATTGCGCTGCCTGGGACCCGAACTGGGACAGGACACCGAGGTGTTGATGATGGAGTTGCTCGGCTACGAGTGGGAGGCCATCGAGGAACTCAAGGCCAAGGGTGCCATACCATGACGAACGGGAGGAAGCGGGCATGAGCTGGAGCGAGTGGAGCGTCGTCAAGGGCGAAGGTCTGGATGACTTCAATGAAATCATTTACGAGAAGAAGCAACATCAGGAAACCGGGGGCGCCGTCGCCCGCGTTTCGCTCAACAAGCCGGAGAAGATGAACGCGCTGACCCTGGTCACGGTCGACGAGATGTTCCGGGCTTTCTACGACGCCAATCATGATCCGGCCATCGGCGTCATCATCGTCGCCGCGCGCGGCAAGCACTTCGGTGCCGGCGGCGATGTCGAATGGGAGCGCTGGGGTTTGCGCGAAGCCTTCTACAACCGCTACCCGCACAACCGCCTGATGCGCATTTCGCGCAAGCCCATCATCGCCCAGGTACAGGGTTATTGCATCGCCGGCCACAACCACATGGCCTACTGCTGCGACTTCACCATCGCCGCCGACAACGCCATCTTCGGTCAGGCCGGGCCGCGCGTTTCGTCGCCCGCCGACGGCTTCTTCGTGCCCTACCTGACCAAGGTGGTCGGCGCCAAGAAGGCGCGCGAAATGTGGATGCTGTGCCGCAAGTACAAGGCTCCGGAAGCGCTGGCGATGGGCCTCATCAACACCGTCGTGCCGCTCGATCAACTCGAGGCCGAAGTGGACAAGTGGTGCGAGGAAATGCTGGCCCTGAGTCCCGGCTGCCTGGAAGTGCTGAAGGCCAGCTTCGATCAGGAGATGGACGGCTACAAGGAATCCTGCGTCACCTCGGCGGCGATGTACCCGGACTGGTTCGACATGCCCGAGGGCAAGGAGGGCGGTCCCGCTTTCCTGGAAAAGCGCAAGCCGGAATTCTGGGCCCTCCGCAAGCGCGAGGCGGAAATGCGCCGGCAGTTGCTCGACGAATATCAGGCAGCACAGGCGGAGAAAAAGACCAAATGACAGCAACCGGGCAAGCCTGCATCGTCGGCATCGGCGAGACGGCCTATTGCCGCAAGCCGGGCTCCGGTCTCAGCCAGATGGCCCTGCAACTGAAGGCGGCGCTGGCGGCGATCGCCGATGCCGGCCTCAAGGCTTCGCAGATCGACGGCATCATGCCCTTCCCCAATCTCGGCAAGGCCGAGGCGCTGGCCGCCAATCTGGGTTGCGCCGACCTGCGCTTCGCCGCGACCATCAACATGGGCGGTGCGGCGCCGGTGGCCTCGCTGCGCATGGCGGCCATGGCGGTCACGAGCGGTGCCGCCGACTACGTGCTGGTGCCCGGCGGCTGGAACGGCTACTCCGGCGAGCGCGTGCGCGAGACCTCGGCGGGCGATGACGATTCCATACCCGGGGCACAGATCGCCCGCGACTACTACATGCCCTACGGCTACACCGCGCCGCCGCAGTGGTACGCGCTGATGGCGCGCCGCCACATGCACGAATTCGGCACCACGGCCGAGCAGCTCGGCGCCGTGGCCCTGGCCATGCGCGGGCATGCGCAGTTGAATCCGGCGGCGATGATGTGCGGCAAGCCGATGACCATGGCCGACTACCTGGCGTCGCCGATGATCTCGGATCCCTATCGCCTGCTCGATTGCTGCCTGGAGACCGACGGTGCCGCGGCCTTCGTCGTCACCAGCGCCGAGCGTGCCCGCGACCTGGCGCAGCGCCCCGTCAAGGTGCTGGGTGCCGCTGCCGGCCAGCCCTATCCGGCCGACGAGATCACCAACCGCCGCGAGTTTCATCGCATCGGCCTCACCAGTGCCGCAGCGGAGGCCTTTCGCCAGGCCGGCGTCACGCCCGGCGACGCCGACTTCGCCGAAATCTATGACTGCTTCACCTTCGAGGTCATCCAGCAGATCGAGGAAGCGGGATTTTGCGCTCGCGGCGAAGGCGGCGCCTTTGTCGAGAACGGCGGCATCAGTCTCGGCGGACGCTTGCCGGTGAATACCCACGGCGGCCTGCTGTCGCACGCCCACAGCCTGGGGCTGGGTCATGTGGTCGAAGCCGTGCGCCAGTTGCGCGGCGTAGCCGGCGCCCGCCAGGTGAAGGACGCAGAGATCGGCGTAGTCACCGGCTGGGGCGATTTCGGCGATGGCAGCATCGCCATACTCGGACGATGATATGAACCGAAATTCTTCACCACAGAGACACAGGGGCACAGAGAAGGCTTGGAATCAGACGCTTGTCAATCCGGTGGCGAGCACCCGGGAGGTGAGCGCCTTCGCTACGGTCAGCACTTGCTTTTCCTCTGTGCCTCTGTGGTTCAACCGGGTTTTTTGAAATGAAAGATCCTTTTATCGGATGCAAGCGGCCGCTGCCGCTAATGAAAGGCCTCGCCAAGGAGTTCTACGACTGGTGCCGGCAGGGCGAGTTGCGCTTCCAGCGCTGCAAGCAGTGCGGCAGCTTCCGCCATGTGCCGCGCGAGATCTGCGCTGACTGCTCCTCCTTCGACTGGGAGTGGGTGCGCTCCAGCGGCGCGGGCACGGTCTACACCTGGACGGTAGTGGAGCGGGCGCTGCATCCGGCCTTTCTCCAGGCCGTGCCTTATGCGCCGGTGGTGGTGGAGATGGCAGAGGGCGTGCGCCTGGTTTCGCGCATCATCGACTGCCCCCCCGAGGACTTGCGCATCGGCATGCCGGTGCGGGTGGAATTCGAAGCGGTCAGCGAGGACATCAGCCTGCCTTGTTTTCGCCGCACCTGAAGCGCCAACTTTTTACAGAACGAGGAATACCCGATGGCATTGAACCTGCCCGAAACTTTCAAGTACGAGAAGCGCGGCCGCATCGCCGTGATGACCATCAACCGGCCGCAGGCCCTGAACGCCTTCACGCGCGAAATGCTGGTCGGCATGGATGCCGCCTTCGAGGATTTCAACCAGGACCCGGACCTCTGGGTGGCCGTGTTCACCGGTACCGGCGAGCGCGCCTTCTGCACCGGCATGGATATGAAGGACGCCCTGCCGGCGATCAATTCCGGTGATTCGATGGGCTACGAGGATCCGGTCAAGCGCCCCTTCTACACCATCTACAAGCCCATCATCGCCGCCGTCAACGGCCTGTGCATCGCCGGCGGCATGGAGTTCCTGCAGGGCACCGACATCCGCATCGCCTCCGAGAACGCCAGCTTCGGCCTGGCCGAGGTGCGTTGGGGCGTGATCCCGGTGGGCGGCTCGCATATCCGCCTGCCGCAGCAGATTCCCTGGGCGGTGGCGATGGAAATGCTGCTCACCGGCAAGCCGATCGATGCGACGCGCGCCTACCAGGTCGGCCTGATCAACAAGATCGTGCCGGCCGACAAACTGCTTGAGGAAGCCATGGCCTGGGCCGAGAAGATCTGCGAGAACGGCCCGCTGGCGGTGCGCACGGCCAAGGAGATCGCCGTCCGGGCGCTCAACAACGAGCCCAATTTCGTGCTCGAAAAAGCCATCGGCGCGCGCGTCTTTGCGTCGGAAGATGCCAGGGAAGGCCCGCGCGCCTTCGCCGAGAAACGCAAGCCCAACTACAAGGGACGCTGAACCCATGACTACCACTCAACTTCCGGTTCTCGCCATCCTCGGCGGCACGGGCGACCTCGGTACCGGTCTGGCGCGACGCTGGGCGGCGGCCGGCTATCAGGTCATCATCGGCTCGCGTACCCAGGACAAGGCGGAGACGGCGCTCGCCGACCTGCGCCGGGTGATGGCCGAGCGCGGCGTCTCCAGCCTGAACGTGCAGGCGATGGAGAACCTCGCCGCCGCGCAGGCCGCCGACATCGTCGCCCTGACGGTGCCTTTCAGCCACCAGAGCAGCACCCTGGAAGCGGTTCGCGAGGCTCTCAAGGGCAAGATCCTGATCGATGTCACGGTGCCGCTGGTGCCGCCCAGGGTGGCGCGCGTGCAACTGCCGCCGCAGGGTTCCGCCGGGCAGATCGCCCAGTCGCTGCTGGGAGAGGACGTCAGGGTGGTGTCGGCGTTCCAGAACGTCGCCGCCCATCATTTGCAGGAAGGTCGCGGCCTCGATTGCGACGTGCTGGTCTGCGGCGACAGCAAGGAAGCGCGCGGCGAAGTGGTCAAGCTGGTCGAGGCGGCGGGCATGCGCGGTATCCATGCCGGCAGCATAGCCAATGCCGCCGCCGTCGAGGCGCTGACCTCGGTGCTGATTTTCATCAACAAGCAGTACAGCACCCAGGCGGGAATACGCGTCACCGGACTGGAATAGTCCAATCGGACGTTCTTTCAGCCGGCCGCCTGGCTGATCATAAGGGCGCTAACGCAACCACTTAAAAAAGGAGACGAGCCATGTCGGCTGCCAAGGATTATTTCATTGCAATGACCGAGTTTCACTTCATGAATCCGCAGACGATGTCGGAAATCGGCTATTACCCCGGCATGGCCAAATGGTGGAACAGCGTCGATGGCGTGGTGCGCGCCTGGTCCGGCCGCGACCTGTCGGGCGAATGGCCGCATCCGATCGCCAGCGAGCTGATCAAGTACATGGACCTGGCCGGCGTCGATGTGGCCTTCTGTCTGCGCGAGCCGATGATGGACATCACCGGTGGCGTGGTCTCCCTGTCCACCAACGGCTTCATGATGCAGCAGATCGAACCCTATCCCGAGCGCATGTACCTCGAAGGCAATGTCGGTCCGGTGATCAAGCGCGGCCTCGACCACGCGATATGGGAAATGGAATACCTGGTCAAGGAAAAGGGCATGCGCATCTGCAAGCTCTACACGCCCGAGGACGACGGCGCCATCAACGACAAGCGGCTCTGGCCCTTCTTCGAGAAGGCCATCGAGCTCGATATCCCGATCACCGTGCATACCGGCACCAGCTATGTCTGCCCGCAGCCCGGCAGCAAGTGCGAGGTGCGCCAGCTCGACGACGTGATGCTGGCCTTCCCCGAGCTGAAACTGATCGCCTACCACGCCGGCTGGCCGGACACGGAACTGCTGATCGGCCTGTGCGGCAAGCACCAGAATCTCTACATGAGCCTGTCCGGCATCATCGGCTGGTACCAGCGCGCGCCTTACCGCGGCTACCATGCGATCGGCACGGCGCTGCAATGGATGCCGTCGACCAAGATCGTTCTCGGCTTTGACCTGCCCTTCGATGACCTGCCGCGCGTGGTGAATTACATCGCCGATCTGGACATGCCGGAAGAACTGCAGAAAAACTGGGGCTTCCAGCAGCTGACGAAGGAAGACAAGGCCAACATCCTCGGCCTCAATCTGGCTCGCCTGACCAAGATCGACCCGGTCAAGCGCAATATTGCCAAGTAAGGACGGACGCGTGACCACCTTGGCAGGCAAAGTTGCCCTGATCACCGGTGCCGGCCAGGGCGTCGGCCGCGGCATCGCCGTGGCTCTGGCCAAGGCCGGCGTCAAGGTGGCCGTTTGCGGTCGCACCCTGGCCAAGGTCGAGGATGCGGCGCGCGAAATCGAGGCAGCCGGCGGCGAAGCGCTGGCGGTCGAATGCAACGTCAAGCAACTGGACTCGTTGGAGAGTTGCGTGCAGGCCGTGGTGCAGCGTTTCGGCGGCTTGAACATCCTGGTCAACAACGCCCAGGAAGTCCCCATGGGCAAGCTGATGGACGTCAGCGACGCGAGTTTCGAGGCGGGCTGGCTGTCGGGTCCGGCGGCGACGCTGCGCCTGATGAAGCTGTGTTATCCCTATCTCAAGGGTGACGGCAGCATCGTCAATCTCGCCAGTGCCGCCGGCAAGCGCTGGGACGCCAGCGGTTACGGCGCCTATGGCGCGGTGAAGGAGGCGATACGCCAACTGACGCGCGCCGCCGCCTGCGAATGGGGCAAGGACAACATCCGCAGCAACGTGTTGCTGCCGCTGGCCGAATCGGAAGGACTGATCGGCTGGTCAGCGGCGCGGCCGGAGGAAGCGGCGGCCTATTTCGCCACCATCCCGATGCGTCGCGTCGGCAACTGCGAACTGGACATCGGGCGCTTCGTCGTCACGCTGTGCAGCGACGATTGCCGCTACGTCAACGGCCAGAGCATCGCCCTCGACGGCGGTCAGGCCTACCTCGGCTGAGACCGGCCGGATACTGATTAAGAGAGACATGAGCAAGATTCCGCCACCGCTGGCCGGCCTGCGCATCATCGAGAGTTCCATCCTCGGCCCGGCCTCCATCACGACTGCATTCGCCGACCTCGGCGCCGAGGTGATCAAGGTCGAAACCCCCGCGGGCGACTACATCCGCGAGATGACCTGGCCCATCATCGAAGGCGTCTCGTTGATGCACTATCACCTGAACCGCGGCAAGAAGAGCCTGGTGCTCGACCTCAAGAAGGAAGAGGCGCGCGAGATCTACCGCGAACTGGTACGCGGCGCCGACGTGGTGATCGAGGCATCGAAGCCCGGCGCCCTGGCCAAGTTCGGCCTCGGCTACGAGCAATTAAAGGCAATCAATCCGAAGATCGTGTTCTGCACTGTCTCGGGCTACGGCATGAGCGGTCCCTACGCCGAAATGCCGTCCCACGGCATTGCCTACGACACCTGGTCCGGCGCCTGCACACCGGCCTACGACGAAGAAGGTTTCTGCTTCATCCCCGAGCACGTCGGCATCGGCATCAACGCCGCGCCCCTGTTCGGCGGCCTGGCGGTGCTGGCCGGCGTGATGCGCGCCCGCAGCAGCGGCGAGGGCTGCTTCATGGAACTGGCGCAGTCCGATGCCGCCGCCGCCTTCGACTGGTACCGCAGCGAAAGCTACATGGCCTATGCCAGACCGGAGGACGTCGTCACCGGCAACAAGTCCGACGGCTACAAGCGCCGCCCGGTGGCGACGGCCGGCATGCGCGAGGGTGTGCGCTACCAGATGTACGAATCCGCCGACGGCCACGTCCTGTTCATGGCATCGGAACAGGCCTTCTGGAAGAATTTCTGTACCGGCATCGGCCGCCTCGACCTGTTCGAGAAGTGGCCCGGCTCGAAGTACGCCGACCACGCCCGCGGCAATCGCGAATTGCAGGCCATCCTGCGCGACATATTCAGGACGCGCACATCGAAGCAGTGGCTGAGCTTCAGCGCCGAGGCGAACACGCCGATCGCGCCGGTCAATACGCCGCAGAACATCGTCGACGACGCGCAGTTCCAGGCGCGTTTCAAGCTGCTGCCGCATCAGCAGCATGGCGCCGACATGCTCGGTTTTCCGGTGCATTTTGTCGGCGAGGAATTGCCGCCGCCGGGACGGGCGCCGACGGTCGGGCAGCACAGCGAGCAGGTGCTGCGCGAACTACTCGGTTTCGATCAGGAAAAAATCACTGCCCTGCGCCAAGCCGGCGTTTTGGGCTGAAGCACACCAACGACAAGTGGGACAACGCCATGGACTTTGAATTTTCTCAGGAAGAACGCCGGTTTTTGGGCGAGGTGGACAAGTTTCTCAAGGACAACTATGACATCAAGGCCATGGATGTCACGCGTGAGAACATGGCTCAGGTCTGCGATACGCCGGAACGCCGCGCCTTCATGAAAAAGCTGGCGGCACGCGGCTGGATGGGCATCACCTGGCCCAAGCAATACGGCGGCCAGGATGGCGGGGGCTTCTACGAATACCTGCTCAACGAGAAGCTTTCCTCGGTCGGCGCACCGCAGATCGGCAAGGGCGTCGGCATCATCGGCAAGACCCTGATCAATGTCGGCTCGGAAAAGCTCAAGCAGGAATTCCTGCCGCAGATCCTTGCCGCCACCATCGAATTCGCCGTCGGCTACTCCGAGCCCAGCGCCGGTTCCGATGCTGCCGCCATGCGCCTCAAGGCCGAGCGCAAAGACGACGGCTGGGTGCTCAACGGGCAGAAGGTATTCACCACCTCGGCGCATTTCGCCGACTGGTACTGGGTCGGTGCCCGCACCGATCCCGAGGCGAAGAAGCACCACGGCATATCGCTGTTCCTGATCCGCATGGATGATCCGGGCCTGACCATCCATCCGATGTACACCATGGGCAACGAGCGCACCAACGCGGTGTTCTTCGATAACGTCTTCGTTCATGACGACTACCGTGTCGGTCAGTTGAACAAGGGTTTCCAGTACATCGCCGAAGCGCTCGACATCGAGCGTTTCTCGATGTTTACCTTCTCGCCGATCCGCGGCCGCATGGAACTGCTGTGCGACTATGTCAAGACCGCCAAACGCGACGGCAAGGCGCTCAAGGACGATCCGGTGATCAGGCAGCGCGTGGCGCAACTGGTCACGGAGTGCGAAGTGGCGCGCCTGCTCGGGGTCCGCTTCGTCGATGCCGCGCTCAACAGCAGCAAGACGCCGACCATCGAGGCCTCGCACTACAAGCTGTATGCCACCGAGCTGTCGCGTCGTCTCGCCGATGCCACCATGGACATCGTCGGACCGGGCGGGCAGCTGGCGCTGGGCACCGAAGATGCGCCCCTGAAGGGTCGCTCCGAGAGCTGCTACACCTACACCGTGATCGATACCATCGGCGGCGGTTCGTCCGAAGTGCAGAAGAACATCATCGCCACGCGCAAGCTCGGCCTGCCGCGCAACTTCTAGGACGGAACCGGCGGCATGGCTTTTCTCTCGGGATACACGGTTCTCGACCTGGCCAGCGTCGGTCCGGCGGCGCGCGCTTCGCGCATCCTCGCCGACTACGGCATGCGCGTGGTCAAGGTGGCGCCGGTGGCGGCTCAGGGCGCCAAGCAGGTCGATCCGGTGTTCCACGCCTACGGCGCCGGTCGCGGCACGCAGAAGATACGCGTCGATCTCAAGACCGACGCCGGCAGGGCGGTGATTCACCGTTTGGCGGCGAAAGCCGACGTGCTGATCGAGAGCTACCGTCCGGGGGTTGCGGCGCGGTTGGGAGTGGGCTACGAGGACATCAAGGCACACAATGCCGGCATCATCTACTGCTCGACCAGCGGCTACGGGCAGGACGGCCCCTACAGCGGCTGGGTCGGGCATGACATCAACTACCTGGCAGTGGGCGGTTTTCTCGCCTGCAGCGGACGCGACGGCGAAGGCCGTCCGGCCATCCCCGGCGCCACCGTGGCGGACGGCGCCGGCGGCGGCATGCACGCCGCCCTGTCGATCATGGCCGCCCTGCTGGCGCGCGGGCGCAGCGGCGAGGGTGCCTATCTCGACGTAGCGATCACCGACGGCGTGCTCAACCTGATGTCGCTGTACCTTGACCAGTATCTCGCCACCGGCGAGGAAACGCGGCCGAACTCGTCCGTGCTCACCGGCAAGTACGCCTGGTACGGCGTTTATGAGACCGCCGATGGCAAACATCTCTCAGTCGGCGCCATCGAATCGCATTTCTTCCGCAATCTCTGCCGCCTGCTGGAACTCGAGCAGTTCAGCACCTTCCAGTATGACGCCGGCAAGCAGGATGACATGAGGCAGGCCTTTGCCGGCCGCTTCAAGACGCGCAGCCGGGACGAGTGGGTGGCCCTGCTGGCCGGCCAGGATACCTGCGTTGCACCCGTGCTGGATATTGCCGAGGTGACGCAGGACGCGCATCTGCGCGCCCGGCACAGCTTCGTTCCGGCGCGCCATCCGCAGCACGGGAATTTCGAACAACTGGCGGCGGTGCTGGCAGGCGGCGAGCGCGATGCGCCCGAACACGTGGTCAGTGCGCCGGGTATTACCGACACCGGGGCGGTGCTGTCGGCGTCCGGATTTGCCGGCGAAGAAATCGCCGGTCTGCGCGCCGCCGGCGTCATCGAATAGGCACGGAGAGGACGCCATGACGGATCAACTGCCAAGCAAAGTGCAAGAGATGATAGGCAAGCCGCTGTACGAGGAGCGCACCGAGTTTCCGATCGAGATGGGCTACGTGTACAACACCTGCGCCG
>CAINHS010000075.1 GCA_903848955.1 uncultured beta proteobacterium | reverse complement strand
CGGGCAGCAAGATCAAATACAAACTGAGTTATATCAACGCCAACCCGGTGGCACTCAATAATGTGGTGTTGGCCGACACGATACCGCCGAACACGACGTTCGTTACCGGGACAGCGCTACGCGATGGCAGCTCAGTCACGCCGGCGCTGTCCGGGCAAGTACTGACTTTTCCGTCGTTCTCGGCACCGGGCTCAAGCAGCGGCTACATCAGTTTTGACGTGCTGCTCGGCGCAGGCGTCACCGCCGGCACCGACATTACCAACACGGGCATACTGACTGCCACTTTGTTCCCGGCCGGTGTAACCGCCAGTGTGACGACCTCGGTGCGCAATGGAGCCAATTTGCAGGTCACCAAGACTGCCGCACCTTCCACCATCCAGCTGGGTGGTACGGTAACCTACACCATCACGGTGACCAACACGGGTGATGTGGTAGCGAGCGGCATCAAGATATACGATGAGCTTCCCTATATCGGCAACGCGGTGGATGCCACGAAGCGCTTCAACTTCACTGTGGGCAGCAGTTCATTTGCGACGACGGATACGGCGGCCAACAAGTTGCTTGTTGTGATACCCACCACCAATGTGCCACCAATCTTCTCCGGATATCAGGTGCAAGCCAACCGGCAGGAAATCCTGTGGACTTTCGGTGCCACCAAAGAGCTGGCTGTAGGAAAAAGCATCACGCTTACTTACACCGCCACAGCGGGCGCGAATGTCCCCGGCAGCATTACGCCCTACACCAGCGATGTCAATGCTGAATACATTTCAGCGGCCAGTACCATGTACGCGAGCACGACCAACACCGCGCCTGTAACTATCGGTGCGCTGGATCACATTCTCATCGTGCATGACGGCATGGCCGGGGTGTGCTCTCCTGATGTTGTCACCTTGCAAGCCTGCGCCAACACCAGTTGCAGTTCGCTCTACACAGGCGGCGTATCCGTGAGTCTGTCCCCCTCCACCGGGTGGCTGGCCAATCCCGTGACCATCGGCGCGAGCGGTATTGCCACGGCAAGCTATTCGCAGGATGTGCCTGGCACAATCAGATATGCCGTCACCGCACAAAGCGTTGCGCCGCAAAGCTCCTTCCTCTGCGACAACAACATCAATGCGGTGGCGCCCAATGTCACGACGGAGTGTGACGGACAATTTTCTACCTATGAGTTTGTGATCGAAACGACGGATACGATGGGCGGCACGGTTGCTGCCGGGTCCGCCACCACAGTTGTCGCAGGCCGCCCGCACAAGATGAAAGTCACCACTTATCGCAAACAGGGCACGCAGTGCGGCGTGGCTACGAACTACCAGAACAACAAGACGTTGTCTGCTTCGTACGCGGATTTTTCGGGGATAACGCCCGCGCCGACGGCGCCGCAGATATCTTTGTCCGGTACCTGCGCCAGCCCTGTGCCGGCGGGCGGGCTGCCGGCCGTCTTGCCCGGATCAAGCAATGTAACCCTGAATTTCAACAACGGGGTGGTCGATCCTTTTTATCTCTGTACCGCCGATGTGGGTAAATTCTCGCTTGAGTTTAAAGACAACAATCCGACTGTCCTCACGGCTACGACACCGACACTGACGGTGCGGCCGTTTGCCTTGGTGGTGAGCGGCATCAAGCAGGGGGCCGTCAACAACCCTGCCAACAATGGTTCGGGCGGTACCACGTTTGCCAAAGCGGGAACCGATTTTCAGGCGACGGTCGGAGCGTATCGGTGGAGCAGCGCGGCGGATAACAACGTTACTAGCGGCGATGGCACGCCCGACGCCGGCGCAACACTGGCGCAAATCACGGCGAATGGCGCGACGCCCTCTTATACCTGGACGACAACACTTGCTGCCGGCATTCCATACACGCCGGCAACCTCTTCGGATACGCCTTCTGGTACCGGCGCGGCGGGAACATTCGTCAGCACTGCACTGGGCGGCGCCTGCCCGACCGGCAGCCCGAACTGCTTCAGCAGCGGCATTGCAACGCCTACCAATCTCAGCTACAGCGAGGTCGGTAGTTTCACACTGAGTGGAACTGCGACCAACTTCCTTAATACCAGCGGAGTCAGCATGTCGGCTCTGGTGTTCGACAACACTCCACAACGCAGCGGCGTGGTTGGGCGCTTCTACCCGGATCATTTTGGAATGACCGGGTCAATCGCGACGCGCAGCGACTTGCTGCCGGCGACAGGTTCCACGTTCGCCTACATGGATGAACCGATGAAGCTTTCGCTGGCCCTTACGGCCTACAACAAGAACGACGCGCCAACACAGAATTACACCGGCAGTTTCGCCAAGCTCGATGCGACGACGCTTGGCTCTGCCGACCTGACCAAGTGGATCTGCACCAGCGGACCGCAGTGCATGGGGCTTGCCGCGATCAGCGGTACTACCGCGCTGACCGGTCGCTTGGCCATCGACACGACGAGCACCAATAGTGTGGCGCCGAGCAACACCACGACACTCGGCGGCGCCGTAAGTGGCTGGGACGGCGGCACGAGCTTCTTCACCTTGTACGCAAAATTCGCGCGCGGCGCTATCCCGGATGGCCCTTACGATATCCTCAAGATTGGCGGCAAACCGCTTGATAGCGATGGCGTAACGCTGCCGCCCGGGAGTTCGACCGACACGACGCATTGTGTCGATCTGGATTCAACCACAGGCACGGAGAATGCCGCTTGCAATCCGGGACCGACGGAAACGAATTTGCGCCGCAAATTGTTTGAGACCGGGATACGCTTCGGCCGCTTGCGCCTAGTCAATGCGTATGGTAGCGAACTGCTGCCGATACGTATCGATGGCCGGGCGGAGTATTGGGATGGAACGCGCTGGGTGCTGAACGCGGCGGATGCACTGACTACCATTCCCCAGAACGGCGTGATGGCAAGCGGGGATATTTTTGCCAATACCTGCTTTCTGACCAATCCGCGCCCGGCTTCGCCGACGAATGCATCGTGTTTGACGGCTGGCTCGCCCGCAGTGACGCTTGCGGGCGGAACGGGGAGCTGGTTCGTGCTTGACAAGACAACGCCACAAGTAGGTTTTGCCGACCTGAAGATCAATCTTGACACGATGCCCTGGCTGCGCGGATTCTGGAGCAACGCCGGATCGGACTATACGGAACCGCCAATAGCTCGCATCAAGTTCGGCTCCCCCAAGGCTCCCTACATCTACCTGCGCGAACGCTACTGAACTTCCCGCGAAGCGGTTGCAT
>CAINHS010000074.1 GCA_903848955.1 uncultured beta proteobacterium | reverse complement strand
TTTTTTTCATTATGTCACGGGCTTCCGGCCCGTGACGGTATCCCCCGGCGGGATATGTCACGGGCTTCCGGCCCGTGACGGTATCCCACCGGGGGATATCGCAGGCCGGCCCAAGGTATGATCCGGCGCCAGCCAAATCCTACCGGTCCACCCCATGTCCTTTCCGTCACTTGCCTTTGTCGACCTCGAAACCACCGGCGCTACGGCGACGGCCGATCGCATCACCGAAATCGGCATTGTCGAGGTCGATGAGCACGGCGTGCGCGAGTGGTCCTGCCTGGTCAATCCGGGCACCCCCATCTCCGGATTCATCGAGCGCCTGACCGGCATTTCCAACGCCATGGTGGCAGACGCGCCACCCTTCGCCGAGGTCGCCGCGGAAGTCATGGCACGCCTCGCCGGGCGCCTGTTCATCGCCCACAATGCCCGCTTCGACTATGGTTTCCTGAAGAACGAATTCAAGCGCCTCGGCCTCGATTTCCGCGCCACGGTCTTGTGCACCGTGAAGCTTTCGCGCAAGCTGTTTCCGCAGCATGCCAAGCACAACCTGGACAGCTTGATCCAGCGTCACGATCTCACCGTCAGCAGCCGGCACCGTGCCCTTGGCGACGCGCGGCTGATTCACCAGTTCTGGAGCCGCATCGGGGCCGAGGTTGAACCGGAGCGGCTGGATGCAGCCGTCAAGGCCCTGACGGCGCGGCCCAGCCTGCCCGCCGGTCTTGATCCGGCGGCGATCGACGATCTGCCGGAGGGGCCGGGGGTCTACCTGTTCTATGGCGAGAATGATCTGCCGCTGTACGTCGGCAAGAGCAAGGAATTGAAGAAGCGCGTGCTGGCCCACTTCGCCGCCGATCACACGGCGGCCAGGGAAATGAATCTGGCGCAGCAGGTGCGCCGCATCGAGTGCATCGAAACCGGCGGCGAGGTCGGCGCCCTGCTTAAGGAGGCGGCGCTGGTCAAGGCCATGCAGCCGCTGCACAACCGGACCCTGCGCCGCAACGACGAAGCCTGCTTCTGGCAACTCGTCGAAGTGCGCAGCGGTGAGTGGCGGCCCGAACTGATGCCCGCCGGCGATCTCGGCTTGCAGCAGCAGGAGCATCTTTACGGGCCGTTCAAGAGTGCCAGGGATGCCAGGCGCAGCCTGACCGAACTGGCCAAGGAGCATCGCCTCTGTCACTCGCTGCTCGGGTTGGAGCAGGTGAAGCCGGGCAATCCCTGTTTTGCGCACCAGTTGCAGCAATGCAAGGGGGCTTGTGTCGGCAAGGAGCCGGCGTCCTTCCACAGTGCGCGCCTGATGGCGGCGTTGGGCCGCCAGCGCCTGGCACCCTGGCCGTTTGCCGGTCCGGCATGGCTCAGGGAGGGCGACGAGGCGCATCTGGTCGATCACTGGCGCCATCTCGGTACGGTGCGCGTCGGGGCTGAACTCGATTCCCTGCTGGAGATGCAAGCGCCCGCCTTTGACCGCGACGTCTACCGCATCCTGCTCAAGGCGCTTGGGCGCATGACGCCGCTGGCGGGCCCCGCCGTCAGCGCACTTCGGCAGCAGGCCGGCTGCGCAGCCGCGCCAGCCGCTCCTTGATTCCGGCCATGGCCGCGGCGGCGGCTTTCTCGCCCTCGAGCACGGCGCGGTGGCGGTCTTCAAGACTGGTGGCCGACAGGTCCCCGGTCGCCGGGCGGATCACGATGTCGGCCTCGGCCAGTTCATGGCGGCTGAGTGACTGGCCCATGATGGCGAAAGTCTGCAGCAACTGGTCGAAGGTGTTGCCGGTGTGGCCGTCGCGGGGTTTGGCAGATATGTCGACCGCGATGACGAAGTTGGCGCCGAGGCTGCGCGCCGCACGCACCGGAACCGGGCTGACCAGGCCGCCATCGACGTATTCGTGACCGCTGATGGCGACGGGCTGGAATACTCCCGGCACGGCGGCCGACGCTTGCACCGCCCATCCGGTGTTGCCGGTGCGGAACAGGGCCGGTTCGCCGCTGTTGAAATCGGTGGCCATCACGGCGAAGCTGCGCTTGAGTTTGTCCAGCGAGCGGTTGCCGACCGCGTCATTGACGAAGTTGCGCAGCGGGTCACCCTTGAGGGGGGAGCGCAGCGAGACGTTCCAGTCGAATACGTGGCTCTTGTCCATTTCCATGGCGGCTTTCTGCAGTTCGAAGCCGTTGAGTCCGGCGGCGTAAAGTGCGCCGACTACGGCGCCGGCGCTGGTGCCGACCACGATGTCCGGCACGATGCCCTGAGCTTCCAGTGCCTTGATCACGCCGATGTGAGCGAAGCCGCGGGCGGCACCGCCGCCCAGTGCCAGACCGATCTTTACCGGAACCGGTGCGGGCGGGAGTACCACCGGGGGCGCCGGCTTCTCGCCCGGCATCGCGCAGCCGGCGAGGAGGGCGACAGCCAGAACGGCAAGCAGGCGGCGACAATCAGCAGGCACGGCGATAGATTGTCAATTGCCTGATGGCGATCCGGGTTCCGCTGTTGCGGGATGCCCCATGCGTCAGATCAGCCGATTCCCCGGGACAGGGATGCCGGCTGATTTGCTAGCTCGACGCGCCCGGCTTCCTGCCGGGACTCTTGGGCGGAATGTATCCGGCCACCCGACAGAGCACGGCTTCGATTTTCTCGCCGTTGTTGAAGCGGGTCACGCTGCACTTCGAGATCTCGCCGCGCGCCGACAGGTCGGTAATCGAGCGGCGCACCTTGGCCAGCGACAGCCCGGTCGCGGCAGCGATTTCAGAATCGAAGCGCTGACCGTTGTCCTTGAGGTATTGCATGATTTCTTGCATGTCGAGTACTCCGCTTGAAGGTGAGAGCATGGAATCCACCTCTTCATTCATTAGAACTGCCAGCCAACTGTCTGCCATTGAAAACGACGGAAAGGCTCAAGCCGCCACTTCGTGCCACTCCCTCCAGATACTGGTGGGCCCAGCGAGACTCGAACTCGCAACCAAAGGATTATGAGTCCTCTGCTCTAACCATTGAGCTACAGGCCCTGCTTGGAACTGCAACGGCTCGCGTTGCATGAGCCGTTGGTAATGCGCGATCAGGTTTCGGAATCGAGGAAGCTGCGTAGTTTTTCCGAGCGGGTCGGGTGACGCAGCTTGCGCAATGCCTTGGCTTCTATCTGACGGATGCGTTCGCGGGTCACGTCGAACTGCTTGCCGACTTCTTCCAGAGTGTGATCGGTGTTCATTTCGATGCCGAAGCGCATGCGCAGAACCTTGGCCTCGCGCGGTGTGAGGCTGTCCAGCACCTCCTTGGTCACCTCGCGCAGGCTGGCGAACAGCGCCGCGTCGCCCGGCGACAGCGTCGCCTGGTCCTCGATGAAGTCGCCGAGGTGGGAATCGTCGTCGTCGCCGATCGGCGTTTCCATGGAAATCGGCTCCTTGGAAATCTTGAGGATCTTGCGGATCTTCTCCTCGGGCATTTCCATCTTCACCGCCAGCGTCGCCGGATCGGGCTCCAGCCCGGTTTCCTGCAGGATCTGGCGGCTGATGCGGTTCATCTTGTTGATGGTCTCGATCATGTGCACCGGGATGCGGATGGTGCGCGCCTGGTCGGCGATCGAACGCGTGATGGCCTGGCGGATCCACCACGTGGCGTAGGTCGAGAACTTGTAGCCGCGGCGGTATTCGAACTTGTCCACTGCCTTCATCAGGCCGATGTTGCCTTCCTGGATCAGGTCGAGGAACTGCAGGCCGCGGTTGGTGTATTTCTTGGCGATCGAGATCACCAGGCGCAGGTTGGCCTCGGTCATTTCGCGCTTGGCGCGGCGGGCCTTGGCTTCGCCGGTGGACATCTGCTTGTTGATGTCCTTGAGTTCCTTGAGCGGAATGCCGATGCGGTTCTGCAGGTCGATCAGGCGCTGCTGCTCTTCCAGGATGTTCGGCGCGGCGCGCATCAGCTGCGCGCAATAAGGCTTGCCCGACTGCACTTCGTGCTTGAGCCATTCCATGTCGGTTTCATGGCCGGGGAAGGTCTTGATGAACTGCGGGCGCGGCATGTGCGCCTTGTCCACGCAGAGATGCAGGATCTTGCGCTCGTGGGCGCGCACAGCTTCGACCATGCCGCGCACCGAGTCGCACAGGCGCTCGATGGACTTGGCGGTAAAGCGGATGTTCATCAGTTCGTCGGAGATCTGCTTCTGCAGGCGCAGATAGCTCTTGTCCTGCGAACCCTTCTTTGCCAGCGTCGGCTGCAGCCTGCCGAACAGGGCGTGGATCACCGAGAAGCGCTCGAGGGCATCCTGCTTGAGTTGCAGCAGCGAGGCGGAAATGCGCGCGCTGCCGTCGTCGTCCTCGTCCTCGGTATCCTCTTCGACTTCCATTTCTTCGTCTTCGGCCAGCGCCTCGATGTCTTCGTCACTGGCGTTGGGGTCGATCAGGCCATCGACCAGTTCGTCGATGCGCATTTCGTCGCGCGCCACCTTGCCTGCCGTTTCCAGCATCTCGGCGATGGTCGTGGGGCAGGCGGAAATCGCCATGATCATGTGCTTGAGGCCATCCTCGATGCGCTTGGCGATTTCGATTTCGCCTTCGCGGGTGAGGAGTTCGACCGAGCCCATCTCGCGCATGTACATGCGCACCGGGTCGGTGGTGCGGCCGAATTCGGAATCGACGGTGGATAGCGCCTGCTCGGCTTCTTCCTCGACCGCTTCGGCATCCACCGGCGCCGGTGCGGTCTCGTTGAGCAGCAGGTCATCGACGGCGGGAGCCTCGTCGAATACCTGGATCGCCATGTCATTGAAGGTGGAGATGATCGATTCGATCTGCTCGGCATCGACCAGATCGTCGGGCAGATGGTCGTTGATTTCGGCGTAGGTCAGGTAGCCGCGTTCCTTGCCCAGCGCGATCAGGTTCTTCAGGCGCGTGCGCTTGGTGTCGATGTCGACCGGCTTGGCTTCGGGAGCGATCAGTTTTTCCCGGCTCTTGCGGCCGCGCGACTCGGCGATGGCCTTGGCTACCGATTTGACGGGAACCGGCTGGGCTACGGGCTTTGCTGCCGCAGGTGTGCGGGCGGCTGCGGCCACCACCGGCTTCGCATTCTTGGCCGCCGGAGCTTTTGCCGGCGTCTTGGCCGCAGCGGCCTTGGCCGGGGCTTTTGCCGGGACCTTTGCCGGGACCTTTGCCGGAACCAACTTCGCGGCCTTGGCCGGTGCGCTCTTGACGGCCTTGGCGGCGACAGGTTTCTTGGTCGGCGCGGGCTTTTTGACCGCAGCCGGTTTCTGCGGCGCGGGTTTCTTTGCGACCGGTTTGGCGGCGGCCTTCGACTTGCTCTGCTTGGTGATTTCCTTCGGCATGACTATCCTCGGCTGGAACGCGATTTCGACGCGGCGGGTCATGTCAACGCCGCGACCGGCGCGGGCAGGCTGACTCAGCGCGCCGTCAAAGCGCTGGGGAACCATCAAGTATATCAGATCGGGCTACCCCCCGCCGAACGGGGTGGGCGTTGCGGTGCGCTTTCTTGCCAGCAGTTCGGCCAGCCGTTGCCGCTCTTGCGGATTCAGACCCTGTTTGGCGCGGGCCGTCAGCTGCTCGATTTCGGCGCTGAGCGCTGTCTGGCGCAGGTGGGCGATCGAGTCGGTGAACATGGTTTCGAGGGCGCTGAGATCGACTTCTTCCACCATGTTTGCGGCGATCCCGGCGACCAGCGCTTCATGCGGCGTATTGCGGAAGAACTCCAGCAGCAGGCCGAAGCCGCCGGCCGGCAACTCGCCATGGTCGACGGCATTGGCGATGGCGTTGAGCGCCTCGCCTTCGACGCGGCTGCGATCGATCAGTTCCAGAGGCAGGCGCGCTGTCCATTCCGGCTTGTGCAGCACGATCTGCAGCAGTTTGTATTCCACCGACGACGGTGCCGGCCGCTGCCGCGCACTCGGCGGTGCGGGGCGGCCGCGCGAGGCGGGCTTGAGGCCGCATTGGGTTTCCACCTCGGCCTGGGTCAGCGCCGAAGCCTCGGCCACGGCCTTGACCAGCTGCACGCGCAGAATGGGTGCGGCGAGTCGCGTCAGGTGCGGCTTGGCCTCGTGCACCAGGCGGGCGCGGCCCTCGGCACTGGCGAGATCGACGCCGGCCTTGAGTTCGCGCAGCAGGAATTCGGTCAGCGTCGTCGGATGGGCGACCAGCCGCTGGAATGTTTCCGCACCTTCGGCGCGGACGAAGCTGTCGGGATCGTGTTCCGGCGGCAGGAACAGGAAACCGGCCGACTTGTCATCGGACAGTTGTTCCAGGCTGGCTTCCAGTGCGCGCCAGGCGGCCTTGCGCCCGGCGGCGTCGCCGTCGAAGCAGAACACCACTTTCGAGGCCTGGCGCAGCAGCTTGTGCACGTGGGTGGGGGTACAGGCGGTGCCCAGCGTGGCCACGGCATTGCCGATGCCGTGCTGCGCCAACGCCACGACGTCCATGTAGCCTTCGACCACGATCACCGTGTCGGTATCGCGTATCGCCTGCCGCGCCTGGGTCAGGCCGTAGAGTTCGCGGCCCTTCTCGAACAGCGGCGTTTCCGGCGAGTTCAGGTACTTGGGTTCGCCGGCGCCGATCACCCGACCGCCGAAGCCGATCACGTTGCCGCGTTGGTCGAGGATGGGGAACATCACCCGGTCGCGGAAGCGGTCGTAACGCCGGCCCTGTTCATTGACGATGATCAGGCCGCATTCGACCAGGGCCGGGTCGTTGTAATCGGAGAACACCGGTTGCAGCCCCTGCCAGTCGTCGGGGGCGTAGCCGAGGCCGAACCTGGCAGCGATTTCACCCGTCAGGCCGCGGCCCTTGAGGTAATCGACGGCCTTGGGCGAAGCTTTCAGCTGGTCGCGATAAAACTGCATGGCGCGCGACATCAGTTCGGTCAGCGGCGCCGTCCTCGCCCGGATCGACGCGTTGCGTTCCTCGTGCGGCACGGCCATGCCGGTGGATGACGCCAGATCCTCGATCGCCTCGATGAAGCCGATGCCGGCGTGCTGCATCAGGAAGCCGATGGCGCTGCCGTGCGCGCCGCAACCGAAGCAGTGATAGAACTGCTTGGACGGGCTGACCGTGAAGGACGGGGTTTTTTCGGAGTGGAAGGGGCAGCAGGCGCTGTAATTGGCGCCGGCCTTGCGCAGCGGAACGTAACGCTCGACCACCTCGACGATGTCGATGCGGGCCAGCAGTTCCTGGACGAAGCTCTCGGGGATCACGCGGGGATTATGCCCCCGCCAGCCTGGCCTTGACGAGTTTCGAGACGTCGCCCATGTCGGCGCGGCCGGCCACCTGCGGCTTGACGATGGCGATGACCTTGCCCATGTCCGACGGGGCCTTGGCGCCGGATGCGGCGACCGCCGCCGCGACGATGGCTTCGATTTCTGCAGCGGAAAGGCCCTGCGGCATGTAGGCGACGAGCACGGCGGATTCGAACTTCTCGACATCGGCCAGGTCCTGCCGCTTGGCGGCTTCGTACTGGGTAATCGAATCCTTGCGCTGCTTGAGCATTTTTTCGATGACGGAAATCACGGCCGCGTCGTCGATTTCCACCTTCTCGTCGACCCGCTTTTGCTTGATGGCTGCCCGCAGCAGGCTCAGTGCGTCCTTTTTGGCCCGCTCGCCGGCCTTCATGGCGGCTTTCCAGTCATCGTCGATACGCGCTTCGAGTGTCATCAAGTCATCCCTTCCGAAAACACAAAAACCGCCGGGAGGCGGTTTCCGTAATCAAGCAGTGAAGCTGCGTTCGCTCAACTGGCGAACAGCGGCCCGGCTCAATACATCTTGGGCGGCAGGAGCTGGCTGCGAATGCGCTTGTGATGGCGCTTGACTGCCGCTGCCGCCTTGCGCTTGCGCTCGGTGGTGGGCTTTTCGTAGAACTCGCGCGCACGCAGTTCGGTGAGCAGACCAGTCTTTTCGATGGCGCGCTTGAAGCGGCGGATCGCGACTTCAAACGGCTCGTTTTCCTTGAGGCGAATACCCGGCATTGCAATTATCCTGGAGAGGCGGGAAAGGCGCGCATTCTAAACGCTTTGCCATTGATGTCAATTGTTTCGGTGCTCCACTCAGGTCAGCCCCAGTTCTTGCGCCAGCCGGCGCGCCGCCTCGCCGGCGCCGCCGGCCGACGGCACTGGCGTTGGCGGTGCCTGCCACAGGCCGCGCAGCACATCGATGAAGTCGCCGGCCATCAGTTGCTCGCGCGTCAGTACCGCGGCGCGGGCATTCACGGCGAGCCATGCCGAGAAATGCGGCGTCTCCGGCCAGTCGTCGCGTTCCAGGTAAAGGATGGGGATGCCGCCGCTGGCGGCCTCGACGAAGGTGCCATAGCCGGGCTTGGTGACCACCGCATCGACGCTGGCGAGCAGGTCCGTGAAATTCATGTC
>CAINHS010000073.1 GCA_903848955.1 uncultured beta proteobacterium | reverse complement strand
TTCTTCATCGGTGACTTTCCTAGCACTGGCATACTCACCAACAGCGGCACCATCAGTCCTGGGACAGCGACAACCACCGGAACGCTCAATATTGCCGGCAACCTGATCAACAACGGCACCATCCAGACCAAAGTCGGCGGTACGACTACGGGGCAATACGACGTACTGGCGGTATCGGGCAACGCCACCCTTGGCGGAACCCTGAGTGCGAGCACCATCAATAGTTATCTGCCGACCGGCCAGAGCTTTGATGTGATCACCGCCGCCTCAATCTCGGGCAGTTTCTCAACTTCAACCGTGGCAGTTGGCAATCAATCTTCCCTTTCAGTCGCAGGTAATAAGGTCATCATCACCACAGGGGGATCAATCGCGCCAATTCCGCCGACGCTGTCGCAATGTATATCAAACCCGACGACAACAGGATGCCCGATCGTGCTTCCAACGCTGGCGACTTGCTCTGCTGATCCAAGAACGGCTGGTTGTTCTGTCGTGCTACCGAGTACCGGGACTTGCACGACTGCTCCGACGACTGCAGGATGCTCAGTTGTTCTGCCATCCATTGCAACCTGCACGGCTGACCCTACGGTAACAGGTTGTACGGTTGTCTTGCCATCAGCAGTGACGGCAATAGTCGCTACCGCCGTGACAGCGACGAGTGCCGCAACCGTCCAAGCCATGGATTCGGCGGTCACTATGGCATCCAGCAATCCAGTAAGCAGCACCGTTGCGGTCGCGCCTCCCGCGACGCCACCACCTACGACGACCTCGACTACCACGAATGTGTTACCACTGCTTCCGATAGGTCAGACTGTTGGTGGTAGCGTGGGTAGCTTCGGCGCAGAGCCAATTGCGACCACGTCGTCGCCAATAGGCACCACAATACCTGTGGTCACCTCTGCGGCGCCTTCTGGTGCAAGTGGTTCCACCTCAGGGGCAATCAGTTCCTACGGAGAAACGAGCAGTTCGACGCCCGGTACCACCAGTTCGACGTTGTCGGGTGACAAATCTGCGTCAGAGACGAAGAAGGATGAAGGTAGTAGCACCAAAACCGCCTCAGCCACGAAAGACGAGAAGAAGTCCAACGATGCCAAAGATGGGAAGAAGAATCAAAAGACAGTCACCAAGAAGGTGGCCCAATGCACGTAAGCGATACGCCGGCGTAATGAAGGGGGTACTCGCCGCCCTGTTTGTCAGCCGATCGAAAGTCATGTCGTTGTCTACGCTACCGCAATCGGGTGTCGAGGCCGCCGTGTCAAGCCCAAGATGTAAGCGCGACCAGCGCCTTCAGGGTTGAGGAGCGGCCCACAACAATCGATGTACATGTCATCAGACATCCAAGAAGGTCGAGAGAAGTCGGTTAGCATCTCGAATTGATCACCGAAAGCCGGACAGCAAGTCTTGTTTCCATCACCCGGATTTATCGAAATGGAATGGACACCTCGACCGGCTGCCAATGGCCGTCACCTGCCGTCCCGCCATCGCCGCCTTTCTGCAGGCGCTCAATCCACCGGCAGAACTAATTTCAGCGCTTCCGCATCGGCGGCAGGTCGGTGCAGGAGCCGTGTGCCACCTCGGCGGCCATGCCGATGCTTTCGCCCAAGGTCGGATGCGGATGTATGGTCTTGCCGATATCCACCGCATCGGCACCCATTTCGATGGCCAGCGCGACTTCGCCGATCATGTCACCGGCATTGGGGCCGACGATGCTGCCGCCGATGACGCGATGGGTTTCGGCGTCGAACACCAGCTTGGTAAAGCCGTAGTCGGCGCCGTTGGCAATCGCGCGGCCGGAGGCGGCCCAGGGAAACTTTGCCGCGCTGACTTTGCGCCCGGCCTTCTTCGCCTCATCCTCGCCGACGCCGACCCAGGCCACTTCGGGATGGGTATAGGCGACGCCGGGGATCACGCTGGCATCGAAATGGCTCTTCTGCCCGGCGGCAGCCTCGGCCGCGACGTGCGCTTCATGCACCGCCTTGTGCGCCAGCATGGGCTGGCCGACGATGTCGCCGATGGCGAAGATGTGCGGCACATTGCTGCGCATCTGGCTGTCGACGGGGATGAAGCCGCGCTCGGTCACTATTACGCCGGCCTGGTCGGCACCGATCTTGTTGCCGTTGGGACTGCGTCCCGCGGCCTGCAGGATCATGTCGTAGCGCTGCGCCTCGGCCGGCGCCTGCTCGCCTTCGAACGTAACCCAGAGCCCGTCCGCTTTGGCCTCGACGGCGACAGTGCGGGTCTTCAGCATGAGCTTGTCGAAGCGCCCGGCATTCTGCTTTTCCCAGACCTTGACCAGGTCGCGATCGGGTCCCTGCATCAGGCTGTCGAGCATCTCGACCACATCGACGCGGGCGCCCAGCGTGGAATACACGGTGGCCATTTCCAGGCCGATGATGCCGCCGCCGATGACCAGCATCCGCTGCGGCATGAAGCGCAGTTCGAGGGCGCCGGTGGAGTCGACGATGCGCGGGTCCCTCGGAATGAAGGGCAGATGCATGGCTGCGCTGCCGGCGGCGATGATGCATTTCTGAAAGCGGACCACCTGCTTCGCCCCGGTCTTTTCCTGGGCGTCGCCGGTCATCGCCTCTACTTCAAGATGGAAGGCATCGAGGAAGTGGCCGTAGCCGCGCAGCACTTCCACCTTGCGCGCCTTGGCCATGCCGGCCAGGCCCGTGGTGAGCTTGGCGACGACCTTGGACTTGTGCGCGCGCAGCTTGTCGAGGTCGACCTTGGGCGCGGCAAAACTTACGCCGAGTTCGTCGGCGTGCGCCGCTTCTTCCATCACGGCGGCGACGTGCAGCAGCGCCTTGGACGGAATGCAGCCGACATTAAGGCAGACGCCGCCCAGCGTTGCGTAGCGTTCGACGATGACGGTCTTCATGCCCAGGTCGGCGGCGCGGAAGGCGGCCGAATAGCCGCCGGGGCCGGCGCCGAGCACCAGCATTTCGCATTCGACATCGACCTTGCCGGCGTAGCTTCCAGTCGCCGGCGCTGTATTCGGCGCCGCAGAGATGGCGGGCGCCGGAGCTGACACGACCTTCTCTGTGACCTCTGTTACCTGCCCGCGAAGCGGAATCCCAGGTACGCAAAGCGCCTCTGTGGCTGAACCGGTTTTCAGAACCGCCACCAGCGTGCCTTCCGCCACCTTGTCGCCGATCTTGACCTTGATTTCGGTGACCACGCCGGAAACCGGCGACGGCACGTCCATGGTCGCCTTGTCGGACTCCAGGGTGATCAGCGAATCCTCGGCCGTGACCGTATCGCCGACCTTGACCAGGACTTCGATGACGGGCACATCCTTGAAGTCGCCGATGTCGGGTACTTTCACTTCTACGCTGTCACTCATGACTTTCCTTCCAGTCTGATCTCATGGACCACGATCGGCGGTCCGGACGAGGTGTCGAATTCGATGCCGGCGGCGACGCCGGCTTCGGCGATGCGCGCCGCCGGCAGGTCGCTGTCATACAGCGCATGCATGGCGCCGAGGGCGAAGTTGCGGCCGGAACCGGCGGCCCAGACGCGGTCGAACTGGAACACTTCGCGATACGAATAGACGCCGTAGATGCCGGTGCTGTTGGCGATCAGCGCGGTGATCTGCGAACTCTCGTAGGGGTCGCCCTCGTCTTCCTTGGTATTGAGGAAGGCGTGTTCCTTGAGAATGGGATGCAGGCGGCGGAAGGTCTCATACACCTCCATGCGTGAACCCAGTTTGATGTCTTCCAGTTTGGAGAACGCGCTCAGCAACACCAGGTGGTGCGCCGACGAGCCGCAAATGCCGATCCACGATCCGGCGATGTCGAGGATCTTGTCGTGCTCGCCCTTGTAGCTGCGCGCCAGGCGGGTGTCGCCGAAGGTGGTGAGACCGTCGCCGGCGATGGCGACCATGTCCCCCTTCTTGACTACGGTGAGCGTGGTCAAAGCATGCTTCTCCGCATGTCGCCCAGCAGTTGCGCCAGATAGACGTTGAAGCGCGTCGCCAGGGCGCCGTCGATGACACGGTGGTCGGCGGTGAGCGACAGCGGCAGGGTCAGGCGCGGGACGAAGGCCTTGCCGTCCCACACCGGTTTCATCGCCGACTTGCTGACGCCGAGAATCGCTACTTCCGGCGCATTGACGATGGGCGCGAAGTAGGTGCCGCCGATGCCGCCGACGCTGGAAATGGTGAAGCAGGCGCCCTGCATGTCGCCCGGCTTGAGCTTGCCTTCGCGCGCCTGTTTCGCCAGTTCGCCGCTTTCCCGCGCCAGTTCGAAAACGCCCTTCGTGTCGGCATTCTTGATTACCGGCACCATCAGGCCGTTGGGCGTGTCGGCGGCGAAGCCGATGTGGAAATACTTCTTCAGGACCAGATTGTCGCCGTCGATCGAGGCATTGAACTCGGGGTACTTCTGCATCGCCTTGACGCAGGCCTTGATGAGGAAGGCGAGCATGGTCAGCTTGGCGGCCGACTTGTCGCCCGACTTCTCGTTCTCCTTGTTGACCTGCAGGCGGAAGGCCTCGAGCTCGGTGATGTCGGCGTCTTCGTGGTACGTGACGGCGGGGATCATGGCCCAGTTGCGCGACAGGTTGGCGCCGGAAATCTTCTTGATGCGCGACAGGGGCTGGACCTCGATGGTGCCGAACTTGGCGAAGTCGATTTTCGGCCAGGGCAACAGGTCGAGGCCGCCGCCGGAAGGCGCTGCCGTCGCAGGTGTCGCTGCACCGCTGACGATGCCCTTGACCCAGGCTTGGACGTCGCTTTGCAGGATGCGTCCCTTGGGCCCCGTGCCGCTTACCTTGCCGACATCGACGCCGAGATCGCGCGCAAAGCGGCGCACCGAGGGGCTGGCATGGGCTGTCCGGCCGGGCAGGCGGTCCGCCGGGCCTGGCATGGAGATGCGGGGTTGTGCGGGAACCAGTTCGGTGTCGCCGGGGCGGAAATCGGCGCCGGCGACGCTTGCGGCCGGCGCTGACACGACCGGTGCCGGTGTCGCCGCCGGGGGCTGCGGCGCTGTCGCGGCTGCGGCTGCGGGCTGCGCGGCGACAACCGCCGCCGCAGCGCCGGCGCCGACACTGACCAGTGCCAGGAGCACACCTTCGGCCACCTTGTCACCCACCTGCACTTTCAACTCGGTGACGACGCCGGAAACCGGGCACGGAATGTCCATCGTGGCCTTGTCCGACTCCAGGGTCATCAGCGAGTCTTCGGCCTTCACCTGGTCGCCGACCTTGACCAGCAGTTCGATGATGGGCACATCCTTGAAGTCGCCGATGTCGGGAACTTTCACTTCTACGATCTGGGCCATGCTGCCTCCGCAGGGCCGCCCCAAAGGGGCAGCAAGTCAGTTGAATGGAGCGGGCAAAGCCCGCGAACCATGGTCATCGCCGCCCGTGGGGCGGGGAACGAGGGGTGGGGGGTCACGCTTAGACCTTTACCGGGTTGGGCTTGTTCGGATCGAGGCTGTACTTGGCGATCGCCTCGGCCACCCTGGTTTTTTCCAACTGGCCGTCGTCGGCCAGCGCCGACAGCGCGGCTACCGTGATCCAGTAACGATCGACCTCGAAGAAGTGGCGCAGCTTTTCGCGCGTGTCGGAGCGGCCGAAACCGTCGGTACCCAGCACCGTGTAGTGGCGCGGCACCAGAGCGCGAATCTGCTCGGCAAAGACGCGGATGTAGTCGGTGGCGGCAATGACCGGTCCCCGCGTTTCGGCGAGGCAGGCGGCGACATGCGGCACGCGCGGCGTCTGGGCCGGATGCAGCAGGTTCCAGCGGGCGCAGTCCTGGCCGTCGCGCGCCAGTTCGTTGAAGCTGGGGCAGGACCAGAGATCGGCCTCGACGCCCCAGTCGCTCTTGAGCAGATCGGCGGCGGCAAGGGCCTCCATGAAGATGGTGCCGGAACCCAGCAACTGCACGCGCGGACCGTTGGACGCCGCGCCCTTCCTGAACTGGTACATGCCCTTGAGGATGTCGGCGGCGGCATCGGCGGGCAGCGCCGGATGTTCGTAATTCTCGTTCATCACCGTCAGGTAATAGAACACGTCCTCCTGCTCGGTCACCATGCGGCGCAGACCGTCCTGCACGATCACGGCGACCTCGTAGGCAAAGGTCGGATCCCAGGAAACGCAATTCGGCACGGTGCCGGACAGCACCTGCGAATGGCCGTCCTCATGCTGCAGGCCTTCGCCGTTGAGCGTGGTGCGCCCGGCGGTGCCGCCGACCAGGAAGCCGCGCGCGCGCTGATCGCCGGCGGCCCACACCAGGTCCATGGTGCGCTGCATGCCGAACATCGAGTAGCACACATACACCGGGATCATCTGCACGCCGTGGGTCGAGTAGCTGGTGCCGGCGGCGATCCAGTCGGCCATGGCGCCGGCCTCGTTGATGCCTTCCTGCAGGATCTGCCCGGTCTTGGTTTCCTTGTAGAACATCATCTGGTCGGCATCCTGCGGCACGTAGTTCTGGCCGTCCTGGTTCCAGATGCCGATCTGGCGGAAGAGGCCTTCCATGCCGAAGGTGCGCGACTCGTCGACCACGATCGGCACCACGCGCTTGCCGATGATCTTGTCCTTGAGCATGACGTTGAGGCCGCGCACGAAGGCCATGGTGGTGGAGAATTCGCGGCCTTCGCCGCCGGCCTTCAACAAGGCATCGAAGGCCGACAGGGGCGGCACCGGCAGGGCTTCGGCCTTGCGCCGGCGCGACGGCAGGTAGCCGCCGAGCGCCATGCGCCGCTCGCGCATGTAGTCGAGTTCTTTCGAACCCTCGGGGAAGGTCAGGTAGGGCAGCTTTTCCAGGTCTGCGTCCAGGACCGGAAGCTTGAAGCGGTCGCGGAAAGCCTTGACCGAGGTGGTGCCCATCTTCTTCTGCTGATGGGTGATGTTCTGTGCTTCGCCGGCTTCGCCCATGCCATAGCCCTTGATGGTCTTGGCCAGGATCACCGTCGGCTGGCCCGTGTGCGCCACCGCCGCGGCGTAGGCGGCGTGGACCTTGTGCGGGTCGTGGCCGCCGCGGTTCAGGCGCCAGACGTCGTCGTCGCTCCAGTGGGCGACCAGGGCCTTGAGTTCGGGGGTGTTGAAGAAGTGCTCGCGGACATAGGCGCCATCCTTGGACTTGAAGGTCTGGTAGTCGCCGTCGACGCATTCCATCATGCGACGGCGCAGGAGTCCGGCCTTGTCCTGCGCCAGCAGGGGATCCCAGTAGCTGCCCCAGATCACCTTGATCACGTTCCAGCCGGCGCCGCGGAAATCGGATTCCAGTTCCTGGATGATCTTGCCGTTGCCGCGCACCGGGCCGTCGAGGCGTTGCAGGTTGCAGTTGATGACGAAAATCAGGTTGTCCAGCCGTTCGCGTCCGGCCATGCCGATGGCACCCATCGATTCCGGTTCGTCCATCTCGCCGTCGCCCATGAAGGCCCAGACCTTGCGGCTGTCGGTGGGGATCAGTGCGCGGTGCTGCAGGTATTTCATGAAGCGCGCCTGGTAGATCGCCTGCAGCGGCCCCAGGCCCATCGAGACGGTGGGGAACTGCCAGAAGTCCGGCATCAGCCACGGGTGGGGATAGCTCGACAGACCCTTGCCATCGACTTCGCGGCGGAAGTTGTCCATCTGCTCTTGCGTCAGGCGGCCGAGCATGAAGGCGCGCGCATACACGCCGGGCGCCGAATGGCCCTGCGACAGCACCAGATCGCCGCCGTGTTTCTCCGAGGGCGCGTGCCAGAAGTGATTGAATCCGATGTCATACAGCGTCGCCGCCGAGGCGTAGCTGGCGATGTGGCCGCCGAGGCCGGAATCGTCGCGATTGGCGCGCAGCACCATCACCAGCGCATTCCAGCGGGCGTAGTCGCGGATCTTCTGCTCCATCTCGTAATCGCCGGGCGTGACCGGTTGCTGGTCGGCGGGAATGGTATTGGTGTATTCGGTATTGGCGCTGTAGGGCATGTTGATGCCCGTCTGGCGGCCCAGCGCTATCAGTTGTTCGAGCAGGAAATGGGCTCGCCCGGCACCTTCATGGGCGATCACCGCCTCCAGTGCGTCGAGCCATTCGCGGGTTTCCTGCGGATCGGCGTCGGATGACGCGGGTTGGGGCGCAGCAGACATGGGGTCTCCTCGGTCTAGAGTTGTTGAAGTCCGTCGCACGTCGTGCCGCGGACGAAAATCATCATCGCAGCATAGACCGAGATTGCGTCCCGATCCGATGGCGATGTTTCACATTGTAAAACGACGATTCGCATTGTGCAATACGTACTTTCCCCAATAGGGCGAACCGGGGAATTTCCGGTGCCTTGCCGCAGCGCGGCTAACGGCCGGCAGGGGCTGAAGCCTCCATCACGCACTGCACCAGTTCGGCGATGGAACGGACTTCCATCTTGTCCATGACGCGCGAACGATGCACCTCGACCGTCTTGATGCTGATGCCCAGATCATCGGCAATCTGCTTGTTGAGCCGTCCGGCGGCGATCAGGTCCATGACTTCCCGCTCGCGCGGCGTCAGGCTTGCCAGCCGCATGGCGATTTCCGCGCGGCGCCGGCGCTGGCCGGACTGCTCGCGGTCGGCGGCCAGGCACTGCTCGATCAGGCCGAGGATTTCCGTGTTGTGGAAGGGCTTTTCGATGAAGTCGGCGGCGCCCTTCTTCAGCGCCGATACCGCCATCGGTACGTCGCCATGCCCGGTGACAAAGATTATCGGCAAAGTCGAGCGCAGTCCCTGCAGCTTCTCGTGCAGTTCCAGCCCGCTCATCCCCGGCATTCGCACATCAAGCACCAGGCAGCCCGCCATGTCCTCGCGCCAGGCGTCGAGAAAGGCCTCGCCGGATTCGAATCCCCTCACGTGCAAGCCATGGGATTCCAGCAGCCAGGCCAGCGAGTCGCGCATCGCCTCGTCGTCATCGACGATGAACACGCTTTGCTGGTTGATCAGGGATTCGTCGACCGTCATTGCGTTCTATCCTCCGGTTGGCAGCGTAAAACGGAACACCGTGCCGCCTCCCGGATTCGGCGCGGCCCACAAGCGGCCATTGTGGAACTCGATGATGGTACGGCAGATGTTGAGCCCCATCCCCATTCCCTGTTCCTTGGTGGTGAAAAAGGGCGCGAACAGCTTTTCCGTCTCGCCGGCCTCGATGCCGTGCCCGTTGTCACTCACCCCGACCTCGACCTGGCCTTCGTCGTTATGCTGCGCGGTGACGGTCAGCCGGCGTTGTCCGCGCGGCGTTTGCGCCATGGCCTCCATGCCGTTCTTGACCAGGTTGAGCAGCACCTGCTCTATCATTATCCTGTCGGCATAGACCGGCGGCAGTGCCGGCGGAATCTCGAGCCGGATGTCTATGCCGGACTTGCGCGCCTCGATCTCGGCGAAGCCGATGGCTTCCTCGACGATGTCGGCCAGCGCGACGGCGACACGGTTCGGCTCGCTCTTGCGGACGAAGTCGCGCATGCGGCGCACGATCTTGCCGGCGCGCTCGGCCTGGAAGCTGGCCTTGCGCATCGCCGCCAGAAGTTCCTCGGTCTGATAGGCGCCGCTCTCCATGCGGCTGACGCAGCCCATCGCGTAGTTGGCGATGGCGGCGAGCGGCTGGTTGAGTTCGTGGGCCAGGGTCGATGCCATTTCGCCCATCGCGATCAGGCGCGACGTCTGCTCCAGCCGCAGCTGCTGGCGCAGGTTCTCGTCCTCGATCTGCCTGCTCTCGGTGATGTCGGTGGCGATCATCATGCGCACCACCCGCCCGTCCACCCACTTCACGGCCCGGTCGCGCAGGTGATACCAGCGACCGGATGCGGCGTTCTGCATCTCGCCGTCGAACAGTTCGCAGGGCAGGTCGGCCGGCGCCAGCAGGCGCGGGTCGCGCAACAGCAGTGCCTCATCGGGGCGGCAGCAGGCGGTCAATTCCAGGCTGCTGCGGCCGACGGCATCGGCGCCGAAAATGGCGCAAAACGCCAGGTTGGCGTAGAGGATTTCGTCGCTCGTGGCGTCGGCGACATACACCGCGGCATCGAGTCCGTCGAGCACGGCGACGAAGCGCTCGTGGGAAGCTACCAGTTCGGCGCGGGCGCGACTCGGTTCGGTGATGTCGATCATCGAGGCCATCCAGCCGGTCTGCCGGCCATCGGCGTCGATCAGCGGCGAAACATAGAAGCGGACATCGACCTGTTCCCCGTCGGCGTGCCGGATGCGCATCTGGAAGCCGCCGGCCGGCGCCTTGCCGGCCAGAGTCAGGTCGAGGTTGTGGCGCTGGCTGGCATTGTCATCCGGCGGCCAGTAGGGGAAGGGCGGCCTGCAGCCGATGAGCTTGTCGGCGCTCAGGCCGACCATGCGGCAGAAGGCCGGATTGACATAGATGATGCGCCCCTCCATGTCGATGGCGCGCAGGCCGGTCATCACCGATTCCTCCATGGCCTTGCGGAAGGCGTACTCGGCCCTTACCGCATCCTCGCTGCGCTTGCGTTCCGTGATGTCGTGGGCGACGCAGTAGAACAATTCTTCCTCCAGTGCCGGGTTGACGCTCCACACCAGCCAGCGGTAGCTGCCGTCGGCGCAGCGGCAGCGGTTGTCGAACCCGGTGGACGCTTCGCCGCTGGCGAGCTTGCCGATTTCCTCCTGCGTCGCCTTGACGTCGTCCGGGTGCACCAGGTCGATGAGGGGGCTGTCGTACAGATTCTCCGGAGCGACGCCGAGTACCCGTTCGAAGGCGGGATTGGCGCGCATGATGCGGCCGTCGAGACGGACCACGCAAAGCAGGTCGAGCGAGAGATTGAACAGCCGGTCGCGCTCGCGCTCGGCCTTCAGCCGGCTTCTCATGTGAGCCCCCAGCGCCCACAGGCTCCACGCCATCAGCAGCACCAGGCCGCCGATGAGGAACATGATCACGTTCTGCGGCACGTTCGACTTCGTCGCGTAGGCCGAAACCCGCAGGCGCAGGCCTTGCCCCGGCGGATTCAGGCTGACGATGTCGCTGATCTCGGTTTGCAGTTCCACGGCCGAGTTGGCACCGATCGCCCGCTCGTCGGTCTCCAGCACCAGCCGGTACTTCTCCGAGAACCAGACCGGCGCCAGGTGGCGCAACACGCCGCCGGCGGCATAGATGCCGATCACGGCGCCGCGCGAGGCGCGTTCGTGCAGCACCGGAACGTGCACTTCGATCGTCGCGTCGCCCTCCGGCGACACCAGCGGCACGCTGTAGGCGGGCGCCTCGGTGCGGCTTGCGCGCTGGAAGGTCAGCGTCTGTTCCGGCAGGGACAGGCGCTCGCCGGAATTCCATGCGCTGGTTTCAAAAGGCACGGTCCAGCGCACCACCTGGTCGGCGTCGACCCAGATGATGTGCGTCAGTTCCGGGTTGTTCGCCAGGTACTGGCCGGCCTGTGCCTGGAACGACTCCCGCTCGAGGCTGCCGCCGGCGATTCCCCTGGCCAGCTGCTGCAGGAATTCCTGATTGTTGGTCAGATGCGTGCGGATGGTCTGCTCGGCCCACTGCATGTCCTGCGCCAGGGCATTGCGCTGGGTCGCCTGTTCGTAGTGTTGCAGCACGCCCAACAGGGCGAACAGCGAGACCACGAAGAGGCCGAGCACGAGGTTGGGCAGGATCCACACCCAGCCGCCCAGCGGGCGTCTGTCGAGGAGGGCAGCAATCGTGGCGGAGCGATGTTTCATGGCGATGGGCGGCGTAAGCCGGCGTGAGCAAGCAGGACAAGTACCGCGGAGCGGATCGCGGCGCCATTGGGGTTTCCCCTGATGGGGGAATACCTGATTTCGCCGCGATGCCGGCGTCGATAGAGTATGCCCCACACGGCATTGCGCCGAATGCTTTATCCGAGGAGAGTCTCATGGTCTGGCAACAAATCTACGATCCGTTGGGCAGCATGTTCCTATCGACCCTGGTGGCGTCCATACCGGTTGTCGTCATGCTGGTCGGTCTTGGCTTTCTTCATCTCAAGGCGCACGTCGCCGCCGGTGCCGGACTGCTCGCCGCCATTCTGATCGCCGTCTTTGCCTACGGCATGCCGGCCGAAATGGCCGGAAAAGCCGCGTTGCTGGGCGGTCTTACCGGCCTGGTGCCGATCGGCTGGATTGTACTTAACATCATCTTCCTGCATCAGCTGACCGAGCAGAATGGCTCGTTCAAGATATTGCAGGACTCGATTGCCGGCATTACCGCCGACCGCCGCCTGCAACTGCTGCTGATCGCCTTCGCCTTCGGTGCCTTCTTCGAAGGCGCCGCCGGCTTCGGTACCCCGGTCGCCGTTACGGCCGCCATCCTGATCGGTCTCGGTTTCTCCCCGCTCGCCGCTTCCGGCCTGTCGCTGATCGCCAACACGGCGCCGGTGGCCTACGGTGCGCTCGGTACCCCGATCATCACGCTGGCCAAGGTGCATAACTATGACCTCATGGCCGTATCGGCGATGGTCGGTCGCCAGTTGCCCTTCTTTTCACTGATCGTTCCGTTCTGGCTGATCTGGGCCTTCGCCGGCCG
>CAINHS010000072.1 GCA_903848955.1 uncultured beta proteobacterium | reverse complement strand
CGATCCGCCGCTCGCCGCCGGCCGCGGCGGCTGGGGCTATGCCTACGGCGCGGCCAAGGCAGCGGTGTCGCGCCTGTCCGGCGTACTGGCCATCGAGCATGGCGAACAGGGCATCCGCGCCTACACGGTCAATCCCGGCGTAGTCAGCACCGAGGCACTGCACGCCACGCTCGGCGAAGACGGCGCCCTGTTCAAAAAGATCGGTGCCGCACCGCCCGAGGTGCCGGCCCAAGTCATGCTCTGGCTGGCGACGGACCAGGACGCACCGGCACACCAGCGCTGTACCATCAACGCCCAAGCCTTTGCACTCCAGCACAACATCGTGCCGCCCTGGGCGGCAGAACGGAGCAAACCATGAACAGACGCAAATTCCTCGCCACCAGCGGCGCCCTGCTCGCTGCAGCCCAGTTGCCGCAAAGCGCGCAGGCACGTGCCCTGGCCTACAGCGACTATGCCGGCTACGACGCGGTAGGACTCGCCGAATTGATCGCCCGCGGCGAAGTCAGCGCCGGCGAAGTTCTCGAAGCGGCGATCGCCCGCGCCGAGGCGGTGAATCCCGTCATCAACGCCGTGGTGCTGAAGCACTACGAACTGGCGCGCGCCGCCGTCAGCCGCGGCCTGCCCGCCGGCCCGCTGCGCGGTGTGCCGCTGCTGCTCAAGGATCTCGGCGTCGGCCTCAAGGGCACGGTGACGACCAACGGCTGCCGACCCTTCCGCGACGCCGTGGCAACCGAGAACAGCACCGTGGTCGACCGCTATCTGGCCGCCGGCATGGTGATTTTCGGCAAGACCGCCAGCCCCGAGTTCGGCCAGACACCCACCACGGAATCGCTTCTCTGGGGCCTCACGCGCAATCCATGGGACCTTGCCTACAGCGCCGGCGGGTCCTCGGGCGGCGCCGCTGCCGCCGTGGCAGCAGGCATCATCCCGGCAGCACATGCCAGCGACGGCGGCGGCTCGATACGCATTCCCGCATCGAATTGCGGACTGTTCGGCCTCAAGCCCAGCCGTGGCCGCCTGCCCTTCGGCCCGCGCGCTCTGGAGAGTTGGATGGGACTTTCCATGATGCACGTCATCAGCCGCTCGGTGCGCGACTCGGCAGTCCTGCTCGATGCCACGCAAGGCGCCGAGGCCGGCAGCCGCGTCGTCCCGCCGGTGGGCGCCGCGTCCTACCGCGCCGGGCTGGCTGCGCCGCTGAAACCGCTGCGCATCGCCCTGTGGGACAAGAACCCCTTTGGCTTGCCAGTGCATGCTGATTGCCAGGCAGCGTTGGCGCACGCCGCCAAGCTCTGCGCCGACCTCGGCCACCGCGTCGAACATGCCGCTCCGCAACTACCGGTACAGGAAATGTTCGCGGGCATGGGCGTGATGACCGGCACCGGTCTGCTGCTTAGCATCCGTGATCGCGAAAAGGCGCTGGGACGGCGCATCGCACCCGAGGAACTGGAAAAAGTCAATGCTCATAACCTGACCAAGGCAGCAGGCTACAGTGCCGAGGACCTCTATCGCGCCCGCGCCGCCTTCGATCGCGGGGGTCGCGTCCTCGACGAATTCTTCGGCACCTATGACCTTATCCTGTCCCCGGTAATGGCGATACCCCCACCGAAGCTGGGCGTGATGTCGCTCGACCAGGATTACGACAAGTTTGTCGCAGGGGTCATTAACTCATCTCCTTTCACCGCCCCCTACAACATGAGCGGACACCCGGCGATGTCGGTGCCGCTTTTCTGGAACAGCGCCGGCCTGCCGATAGGCTCGCAGTTCGCCGCGCGTTTCGGCGACGAACTGACCCTGCTGCAACTGGCGGCACAACTGGAACAGGCCGCGCCCTGGGCGGCACGGCGGCCCGCGCTCGAGACGCGCAAGGGCTGACATGCAAACCGAGAATCCCTACAGCATTGCCGGCAAGACGGCACTCATCACCGGCGGCTCGCGCGGCATCGGCCAGGCCATCGCCGAACTGTTCGCCCGCCAGGGCGCCGAGGTCGTCATCTGCTCGCGCAAGCAGGCGGGTGTGGACGAAGTGGCGGCGGCGATACGCGCAGCCGGCGGCAAGGCACACGCCTTCGCCGCCCACGTCGGCAAGCTCGACGAGATTCAGTCCTTGTTGCGGCAGATGGAGGAACGCGGCCTGGCCGTGGACATCCTGGTCAACAATGCCGGCATCAGCCCGGCGGCAGGCCTCGATCTCTGCGACACGACGCCGGAACTGTGGGACAAGGTGATGGACGTCAACCTGCGCGGCCCTTTCTTCCTCACCGCGGCGATCGCCAAGCAGATGATGGCGCGCGGCTGCGGCGGCAGCATCGTCAACATCAGCACCACCTCGGCCCTGATGGCGCAGCCGGAGATCGGCACCTACTGCATCTCCAAGGCGGCGCTGAACACCATGACGCGGGTCTTCGCGCGCGAACTCGGCCCCAGCGGCATACGCGTCAACGCCATTTCCTGCGGCGTCATCAAGACCGCCATGGGCGACCACACCATGAACGACCCGCAGCGCTATGCCGACATGATGAAGGTCAATCCGCTGAAGCGCGTCGGCCTGCCGGAAGAGGTCGCCGCAGCCGCGCTGTTCCTCGCCAGCGATGCCGCCAGCTACAGCTCGGGACAGATCTTCCAGGTCGACGGCGGGGTGTTGAGCTGATGCCGGAAATGACAAATCGAGGCTATCGGAATTCGTGATTGATAATTTGCCGTGCAGCGCACAATGTCATCTGCCTGGCGTTTGAGATGGAACGTGATGTCGCTGTTCGGCCAATAGCGGAAGTCGACCAGTGCTATTCCATATTCATGAACTCTTGCCTGTTGCGACGTTGTAGTCGATTGACAGGGGCGATATGCTGAGTCATGGCTGCATCCAAACCACAGAAGGCCCAGGACGTATCAACCCGTTTGGCAAGGAAACGGCGAAACGGGATTCTGAGGCGAGAGGTGTGGATGGATAGTCAGGGCAAGGTAGTCCGTTACAACCTGGCGTATATCAACCATGACGTTTTTCAGGGTGACAACGGACGGGTGGTTGGTTACGACAACGCCCACGGTGTTCATCACCGCCATTCCAAGGGCAAGGTGGAGACTGTGGAATTTCAAAGTTTCGGCCATATCGAAGAGCGTTTCGAAGCGGATTGGTTGGCGTTCAGCAGAAAGGGCAAGAAATGAGGACCGTGATTAAAGTGGAAGGCCCGGAGGATTTTTTTAAGCGCGGAAAGATTGTGGCCAAGCTCGCCGATCAGGGCAAGGCGATTCCCCGCGAGCACATTATCGCTTTTGAAGATCCGGAAGATATGGCGCGCCTGATTACCACAGCGAAGTTGGCGCTTTTCAGAGAGATTCGTCAAAGTGCCGGGTCAATCACTGAGCTTGCTGAGCGACTACATCGCGATCGTAGCGCGGTCAAACGCGATATTGATGAACTGGAAAAAGCGGGGCTTATCGAAGTCCGGGACATGCCGCTACCTGGGCATGGGCGAAAGAAAGAAGTTCGTGCGGTGGCGGAGCAGATATTGTTAGCGATCTAACATGGTGTACGCTCCAAACGGCCAAACCCGGCCGGTCGAGGCAGTCATTCCATTTCAATAATTGACGGCTTCAACAGGCGTAAGCGAAGCGAATTTTTACTGACAGCGAGTTGGAGTGCGGCGCAACTGTTAAGCGTTACTTAATAGTTCAATCCGAGGGCAATCGGGACGTCCAGCGCGCAGTGGAACACTACAACCTCCAGGCGATTATCGCTGTTGGCTTCAAAATCGAAAACCAACGTGCCGTGCAATTCCGCGCCGACAATGCTCCGTCGCCACCATCAAAAAGCCGTGGCGCAAAAAAAGTCGTGCGCCACGGAACATTTCTCCTGCAAGACGGGACTCTTCCGGATTCACGCGATTCCGGGAATTCCTGTTGCTCCAAAGCCGACATGCAAAAACGCCGCTAGCCATTGAAATTCCGGCACCAGGAAGCTGCCGGTGGCCTGATCGGCGCCATGCGCAACGATTACGCCGCCTGGGCCAACGGTTTTGCGCCGCTGGTGGTGGCCAATCCCGACCGCCCGCATCTGGCCCTGGGTTTTTCCGCCTGCCTGCTGGCGCTCAGACCCGACATCGCCGCCGACGTGCTCAAGACCATCTTCCTGGCCGATCATCGCCAGGACGCCCGCCGCGAGGTTCTGCCAACTCAGGTGCTGCAGACCGGGCACGATCCGGCCGTGCCCCTGACCGCGGCCCGGTGGCTGGCCCAGACCGTGGCAGCGAGCGACTTTCAGATGCTCGAAGCCGAGGGCCATTTTCCGCATATCAGCGCGCCCGACAGAGTCAGCGACGCGCTGCTCGGGTTTCTCCAAGCCCAGGGCGATGCTTGATCTGCACGGGCAAGCCGAGACCTTGCGCCAACTTCTCGGCGCCACGGCCGTGCTCTATTGGGATTGAGTGCCTGCGCTACACGGCTAAACAGTGTGCTTTCTTGATTAAAATCAATTGTTCTCGACGATTTATGCCATCTTATAACTTTCGCTATATATCTATTGCCAGGACTTAAGCGCACCGTGGTACCGATCGGATCAGCGCCCCGCATTAGCCGGGGCTCACCGGTCAGGGGCAAGTGCGCATGGATTCACCTTCCTTCATCCGGAATTCGCTTAAGGCCCGGATAACCCTCGCCACGCTGGCGATCTTCATGATCAGCATCTGGTCGCTGGCGCTCTACGCCAGCCGGATGTTGCGCGAAGATATGGAAACTCTGCTGAGTGAGCAGCAGTTCTCGACAGCGTCCTTCGTAGCGCGAGAGATCAATGACGAGTTGGCCGACCGTTTGCAAATGCTGGGCTTGCTGGCCGGTAAAATCAGTCCGGCCCTGCTGCACAACATGCCTGCGCTGCAGATCTTCCTCGAAGATCGTCCGGTAATGCAGAGCCAGTTCAACGGTGGCCTCATCGTCTACCGGATGGATGGCATGGCGATTGCCGAGACCCCGGTGTCGGCCGAGCGGATCGGCGTCAATTACATGGACATCATTAGTGTCGGCGCCGCGTTGAAGGAGGGCAAATCAACCATAAGCCGTCCGGTCATCGGCAAGAAACTGCAAGCCCCCGTGATCGGAATGACAGCACCCATCCGCGATACGCAAGGCAAGGTGATCGGAGCGATCTCAGGGGTGATTAATCTGGGGCTGCCAAATTTTATCGACAAGACGGCAAATGGCCGTTATTACGGCAAGACGGGGGGCTATGTATTGGTCGCATCGCAGTACCGCCTGATTGTGACCGCCACCGACAAGCGCCGCATCATGGAACAGACCCCTCCCCCGGGAGCCTTCCCGTTGATAGACAGGTTTATCAGCGGCTACGAGGGTTCCGGTATTTTCGTCAATCCGGTGGGCGTGGAAGTGTTGCAATCCTCAATGGGCATTCCCGTGGCGGGGTGGTATGTCGGCGTCCAACTGCCCGTCGCGGAAGTCTTTGCGCCGATTCGCGCCCTGCAGCAGCGCATGCTGTGGGCAGCGACCCTCCTCTCGGTACTGGCGGGCAGCCTGACCTGGTGGTGGTTGCGGCGCCAACTCTCACCGATGCTCAGCGCGACGACTGCGCTGGCTATCCAGTTGGATAACCCTCACGAGTTGCAACCCCTGCCCATCAGCAGCCATGACGAGATCGGCCAACTCGTCGGCGCCTTCAACCGCCTGCTCGAAACTTTGTCGCAACGGGAAGTTGCACTGAAGAAGAGCGAGCAAAAACTTGCGATCACGCTGGACTCCATCGGCGATGCAGTGATCGTCACAGATCCGGCGGGGCGAGTGACCCGAATGAATCCGACCGCCGAGCGCATGACCGGCTGGACGCTGGCCGAGGCCATGGGCCACGACTTGCCGGAAGTGTTCAACATCATTAATTCCGGCACCCGTGAAGCGGTTGCCGACCCGGTGCAATCGGTCATCGCGCATGGACAGGTGGTCGGCCTTGCCAACCATACGGTGCTGCTGGCCCGTGACGGCAAGGAATACCAGATTGCCGACAGTGCCGCCCCCATCCTCAACGCCACAAGGGAAATCATCGGCGTGGTGCTGGTGTTCAGTGATGTCACCGAGAAGTACCGGTTGGAAGCGGCGCTGCGTGAATCCTCCGCACTTTTGACCGAGGCCATCGAGCAATCACCCTCCGGAATCCTGATAGCGGATGCGCCGCACGCGACGATCCGGTTGGCCAACTCCGCAGCATTCGGAATCCGGGGGCGAACTGACGGGGCATTGACCCAGATAGATGTGGCCGAGCACGCCTTGCGCTGGCAAACATACCGTCTCGATGGGTCGCCCTATCCTTCCGAAGAGCTTCCGCTCTCGCGAGCGATTCTCAAGGGTGAAACAACGGTCGGCGAAGAAGTCATTATCCGAAACGACAAGGGTGACTCCCACTGGGTACATGTGAATGCTGCCCCGGTATACGGCCAGACGGGATCGGTCACCGCCGGCATCGTCACTTTCCATGACATCACCGAACTCAAACAGGCCGAAGCCGAGATTAGAAACCTCAACGCCAGCCTCGAAGAAAGGGTTCGCCGACGCACCGCCGACCTTGAGGCGACGAACCAGTTGCTCACCCAGGCAAAGATCCAGGCCGAAGCCGCCAACATCGCCAAGAGCTACTTCCTCTCCAACATGAGCCACGAAATCCGCACCCCGATGAACGGCATCATCGGCATGGCCAACATCCTGCGCCGCGAAGGGGTTACCGGCAAACAGGCAAAACGCCTCGACGCCATCGACGCCTCGGCCCAGCACCTGTTGTCGGTCATCAACGACGTTCTCGACATCTCGAAGATCGAGGCCGGCAAATTCGAGTTGGAAGAAGCTCCGGTCGTCGTCAGCAGCCTGATGGCCAATGTCAGTTCCATCTTGTCGGAGCGAGTCAAGGCCAAGGGTATCCACCTGCTGATAGAAGCCGAGCACTTGCCGCACAACCTGGTGGGTGACCCGACACGACTGCAACAGGCGCTGCTCAACTACGCCACCAACGCCGTCAAGTTCACCGAAAACGGCACCGTGACGGTGCGTGCGCTCAAACAGGAGGAGACCGCTGATTCGGTGATGGTGCGCTTTGAGGTAAGGGATACCGGCATCGGCATCGAACCCGAAGTCATGTCCCGGCTCTTCACTACCTTCGAGCAGGCCGACAATTCGATGACCCGCAAGTATGGCGGCACCGGACTTGGACTGGCGATCACCCGACGACTGGCCGAACTGATGGGCGGTGAAGCTGGCGCTGAGAGCACACTAGGGGTGGGCAGCACCTTCTGGTTCGCCGTGAAGTTGAAGAAGGGCGACGAGAAGGCGGCATCCACGGAAACGGCAGTCGATGCGGAAGCGGAAATTCGGCGACGTTACGCCGGTCACCGCATTCTGGTAGTTGACGACGAACCCATAAACCGCGAAGTCGCCCTGATGCAGCTTGAAGCGGTCGATCTTGTTGTGGATACCGCAGAGGATGGTTCAGAGGCCGTCGCCATGGCCCGGAAGAACAACTACGCCGCCATCTTGATGGACATGCAAATGCCGAAGTTGAACGGGTTGGAGGCGACACGGGAGATACATCACCTTCCCGGGTATCGGGACACACCGATCATCGCCATGACGGCCAATGCCTTTGTCGAAGACAAGGCGAAGTGCCTGGAGGCGGGGATGAACGATTTTCTGATCAAGCCATTCAACCCCGATGAGTTGTTTTCCATCCTGCTGCGCGCACTGAATCGGTGCCAGGGGTAGCGCCGCGGTCGCCGTGTGTCCGACAGCAATGCGTCGAGGAACAGCCATTGGCTATGCCGCTGTCAAGTGGTCGGACTCAGTCTTGAACCGGCGCCCCGCTTGCGGCGGCGCTCGCATCGGGGCCACAGGGAGAAATGCAGCGACAACGCTCTTTGATAATGACCACCGCATCAGATTCGAGCGACCGGTTGAATCCGCGGCCAGTAAGCTGGCTATAGCGCTTACCCACGCCGTTTCCACTCCGGATAAAACCACTCGTAATACCAGCCGCAGGCCGTCTCGATGAGTTCCTGGATGCGCGGCGGAATCTCGTGCGCCTTGGGCGCGGAAACCTTCCCTTGCTGGCGGTGCAGATACTTGTGGCGGTAATGGCTGTCGCTCTCGTGGAGGTGCACGGCGAGATTTTTCGGGTCGATCTTGTGCGTCGAAACACCCAGCCATTTGAACACCTTGGCCATCGTCTCCGCAGGTTGCGCCATCAGGTCCTCAAACTTGACGAAGTAGAGGCGATCCTTCACTGACTGGGGCAGATCCTGTACTGCCTGAATCGAAGACAGCGGCGCACCGATGGCCTTGTCCTTGGCGAAGAGTTGGTCGGCGCGGCCGAATCGGTCGAAATCGGCCAGGTGGTCGATGAAATCGAGCAGGATGGTTTGCTGGTGCTGCGCCTCGATCGAGCCGTAGATCTGCCCCAACTCGCGGATAGGCACCAGCAGCTTTGCCTGCGGGTCGAGATGCAGCAGGAATTCGATGCAATGCAGCCACGCCCGGTTCTTGTCGGCCACCACAGGCTTGTTGCAGCCGGCGTGCCAACCGTGCAGGAAACCCTGCATGGCGGTCTTGAGGTGGCCGTAACTGGCGTCGAACTGCACATCGAGTTGCGAGAGCATGAACTGGTCGTCGCTGATTCCCCGTCGTGTCGCCAGCAAGGAATTGCAAAGGGGCGAGCTGTGCCCCTCACAATGGATATCGGGGTGCTCGGCGAGCATCTGGCAAAGCAGCGTCGAGCCCGAGCGCGGCAGGCCGGCGACACCGACGAAGCGGGGCGAGATGCGATCCGACATGGTCAAGTCTCCAGGAAAATGGCAGTGGAACAAACTGCACAGCGCAAGATACAGGCGAGAGACGTGAGCTGTCCAGTCGCTACGCCGAACGCTGCGAAATCACAATGCGCGAACTGTTGCCGTGTGTCGTCACAGTCACCTGTATCGGGACCATGATGGAAGCACACCCAGCCTCTTCGCAAGCGCATCGTCGGTGTCCTCGATCATGACATCGGACGAAGACAAACCGCTGTTGACGCCGGTGACGTCCGGATCCACGGTGGCGACCACATCCGCGTTATCTTGCGGCGTGGCACCGGGCAAAGGCAGATCGACCAAAGGCGTAATGACAAAAGGCAGAACCAGGTTGTTGATGGTCAAGACGCCATTCCTGAAGAGGGTGAAGTCGTAGTTCTTCGCCAGCAGCGTGCCTTGCGCGGCCACGATTGCGGTCATGCTGGCAGGCGTCGTGGCATCAGCGTTGGTGGCTAGACCGGCACTACCGCCGACCCCGGCACTGGCAAGATTCTCGCCGTTGACGAAACCGCTCAGGGTCGCAGTCAAGGCCGGATTGGCCAGACCGACGATCCGGCTCTTGTCGTCGGCCGTAACGGTGAGATGCGCCTTGTTGATGACCAGGCTGCCATCGATGAAAGTCAGGCTGTAGTTGCTGCCGGCCGTCAGGCCGTTCGGGGTGAGGATGTAACTGCTGGCGTTGGTCGCGCCCTGACTGCTACCTGCGTAGGCGAGCGTGCCGCCGAGCAGGCTGCCGGTTTCATTGTTGACGAAGCCCGCATAGACCACGCCGTTGCCCCCCGTGTAGGCCAGACCGTCGTAGCTCTTGCTGGCGTTGCCGGCCGTGACCGTGAGCGCAGCCGGTGTCACCGTGAGGCTGCCGTTGGCATAGCCGATGCTGTAGTTGCCGGCGTCGAAGCTGCCGCCCGTGGCGCTGCCCGGAGTGATGGTGTAGGGGCCGCCGGAGACGCTGGCAGTGGCGGCGCGGCCCGCACTGGTCTCGGTGACGCTGCCGATGGTCTCAGCGTTTTGCAGGCCCGTGCTGCTGAAGGCGCTCAGCGTCGGCGTCTGGCCGTAGCTCTTGCTGGCGTTGCCGGCCGTGACCGTGAGCGCGGCGGGTGTCACCGTGAGGCTGCCGTTGGCATAACTGATGCTGTAGTTGCCGGCGTTGAAGCTGCCGCCCGTGGCGCCGCCCGGAGTGATGGCGTAGGGGCCGCCGGAGACGCTGGCAGTGGCGGCGCTGCCCGCACTGCTCTCGGTGACGCTGCCGATGGTCTCAGCGTTTTGCAGGCCCGTGCTGCTGAAGGCGGTCAGCGTCGGCGTCTGGCCGTAGCTCTTGCTCGCGTTGCCGGCCGTGACCGTGAGCGCAGCTTTATCGATGACCAGACTGCCATTGACAAAACTCAGCGAGTAATTGCCGTCGCTGCCGCTCGGGGTGACCGCATAAGTGCCGGCGTTGGTGCCGGCGCCTGAGGCGCTGACGCCGGTCAGGACGCTGGCCGTTTCGCCATTGACCAGGCCCGTGGCGGTGAAGCCGCTGGCGCTCTGGGTGAGGCCGTTGTAGGTCTTGCTTGCGCTGTTGCCGGTGACGGTGGCAGCGGCTTTGCCGATGACCAGGCTGCCGTCGACAAAACTCAGCGAGTAATTGCCGTCGCTGCCGCTCGGGGTGACCGCATAAGTGCCGGTAGTGGTGCCGGCGCCTGAGGCGCTGACGCCGGTCAAAACGCTGGCCGTTTCGCTATTGACCAGGCCCGTGGCGGTGAAGCCGCTGGCGCTCTGGGTGAGGCCGTTGTAGGTCTTGCTTGCGCTGTTGCCGGTGACGGTGGCCGACGCCCGGGTAACCAACCAGTTCACAGAATTCCCGGCAGAGATCGTATAGGAGCTACTTACCGTGACGGAGCCGAGGGTAGGGGTCACACGGGTGCTTTGTACGTTTGAGATGGCAGTAGGCGCGCCAATGGTGCCCGCTGTGCCGCCGGCGCCGACTGTTCCAGCGGCGTACGTCGTGCCGGTGCCGTCAGCCAAAGAATTGTAGAAGAAGCTAAAGACTGGCGCGGTGCCATAGACGCTGCTACCCGCAGTCAGGTCGAGGTAAATGGGTGTACTGGATGAGACGCAAGCCGCCGACCAAGCCAGGCACGGATAGCCGTTGTTCACAAGTTTCCAGACCGGCGTGGTGAAGTCCCATTGCCCTGCACCCGTACCGGCAGGTGTAAAGCTGGCTTGTAACTTCATGTCAGCAGTTGCCAAGCCGGTCACACCGACCTGTGGAATCCCGGCGACACCGGCTACCCCGCTGTAATTACCAACACCCAGCCCGTCGGCTTTGCCGGAGGTGGTGACATCCCAGAAGCTATTGCTGATGCTGGTGTCGTTCAATCCCACCAGCCCGCCGACGTCGCTGCTGCCCGTCACGCTGCCCGTCGCGTAGCTGTCGCTGATGCTGCCACTGTTTCGCCCCACCAGTCCGCCGACGGAGACTACGCCAGTCACGATCCCCGTCGCGTAGCTGTCGCTGATGCTGCCAGCATTACCCCCCACCAACCCGCCGGTGTTGTCACTGTTACCACTCACGAGCCCCGTCGCGTAGCTGTTGCTGATGCTGCTGATGCTGCCCTGGTTGGAGCCCACTAGTCCGCCGACCTGAGTAGTTCCAGTCACAGCGACTTCAGCATAGCTGTCGCTGATGCTGAAGTCGTTGACCCCCACCAATCCGCCGACCCCACTAGCGCCGGTTACAGCGCCGGTAGCATAGCTGTTGCTGATGCTGCTGCTGCCGCCATAGTTGTGCCCCACCAGTCCGCCGACCTTATTAGTGCCGGTCACAGTGCCGGTGAAGTGGCTGTTGCTGATCATGCCGTAGTTGAGCCCCACCAGACCGCCGACGTAGTTTATGCCCGTCACGCTGCCCTCGGAGTAGCTGTTTCTGATGCTGATGCCGGGATGGCCATAGCCCACCAGACCGCCGACGTAGGTGCCGCCCGTCACGCTGCCGCCGACCAGTCCGACGTTACGGATGCTTGCACCACCGACAGCGCCAAACAAGCCGACATTGGCGGTAGCAGGGCGGTTGATCGTGAGGTTGCTGACGGTGTGGCCGAGGCCGTCGAAGATGCCGGTGAACGTCGTGTCTGAATTTCCGACCGGGACAAATCCCGCACTGCCCCAGACATCCGTCATGACGCCGCCAATGAGGCCGGTGGCTGCGGCGTTGATATTGGCGCCGAGGGTATAACTCGCGGCAGGCGCCATTGCCATCAACTGCAACTGGTGTGCATTGCTGATGCTTGTCGAATATTCGGACGCCAGCATCGGCGTCGTGCCGCCACCGCTTGTGCCCAGAGAATTGAGCGAGCCATCAGCATTGACGATGACCCAGTTGTTGCCGGTGGCGCCTGGCGTCGTGGTGAAAGTAAAGCCTGTGAAATTAGCCGCAGTTTGCATTTCTGCGGTGCTCAGGCCCGAAACTTGGCCAGCTACATCGACAACGCTACCGATACCCTGACTCAGGCCTGAGGTGTTCTTGTCGTAGAAACTGTTGCTGATGGTGCCGTCCATGTTAAGTCCCACCAACCCGCCGACCTGATCGTTCCCGGTGACTTTCCCCGTGGCGTAGCTGTTGCTAATACTGCCGTGGTAGCCGAAACCCACCAGACCGCCGACGTCGCCGCTGCCGGTAACTTTGCCCGTGGTATAGCTGTTGCTGATGCTGCCCGACCAGTTAGTCCCCACCAGACCGCCGACATTGCCCCTGCTGCCGGTAACTTTGCCCGTCGTATAGCTGTTGCTGATGCTGCCGTAGTTGGCTCCCACCAGTCCGCCCAAGTTCAGATCCCCCTCCACGTTGGCCGTGGCGTAGCTGTTGCTAATGCTGCCGCTGTTCATACCCACCAGTCCGCCGACCCAGCCGCTGCCCGTCACGCTGCCGCCGACCAGTCCGACGTTGCGAATCACGGCACCCGCATCCGTATTGCCGAACAGACCAACATTACTTTCTGTTGATCTGTTGATGCTCAAATTGGAAACGGTATGGCCGAGGCCGTCAAAAGTACCCGAGAAATGGGCCCCAGGCCGCTGCATGTAATCCCATTGATCCATCATACCTAACGCATCGTACTGAGCCTGCGTTATCGTGACAGGTGGCCAGCCCATAGATTGGTATGTTGTCGCCCCTACGATAGGCGTGAAACCTGCTCCGCTGTTCCACGTCGAAGTGGCCGTTGCATCAATATTGCCACCCAACACATAATTGAGCGCCAAGCCGCCGTTGATGCCTTGCAGGTCGGTCGTCGTGATGCTGCCAGCCGCACCCAGGCTGGTGATGACGGTGTAGGCTTTGACCGCGCCACCCGAACCCAGCTTCGTGCTGAAATTATTGCCCGCCGGAAGATTCACGGCCGCGTTGACCTTATAGGTGCTGACGCCGCCGTCTGTGGAACCCTGCCCATATAAAAGGGCCAGGCTCGCAGTTCCCGAGCCGTTCATCACGGCGTTGATGTTGATGTTGTTGTAGGCGTTCAGCGTGAGCTTGTTGGCTGACCATGAGACAACGTCATTGACGTTCGCATCGCCCGCGCTGATGCTGACGTTGCTCCCTGTCGTGGGATCAAGCGCCAACGTAAGCGCTGCCCCCGTCATGTCGCCGCCGGTCGCCGCGATGGTGAAATCCACCGGGTCGAGCAACCAGCTGCCTGAGAGCCCCAGCGCAGCAGCCGTCGTGACTCGTGCGCTGTCGGCGATATTGAGGTGCGCCGCGCTGGTCTCGATGAAGCCCCCATCCCCACCCAGATCGCCGCCGCGGGCACTGATGCTGCCGCCGATCTCGGTCACGCTGTCGGGGTTGGCCAGGCTGGCGATCAGGGTTGCCGTGCCGCCCTTGCCTGCGCTGTTCGCCGCCGCATCGACCTTGATGCTCCCGCTGTAAATGATGCGGTCGCTGGCTTCGAGCCGGATGACGCCGCCGTTGTCGACGAGTCCGGTCGCCTCGAGGCTGCCGGAGTTGTTCACCACCCCGCCCTGCAAACGATTCGCCGCCTGCGCCGACAAAATGATCAGCCCGCCCGGTGCCTGCACCGCGTTGCCGTTGTCCACCAGCGCCGCAATGGTCGCCGGCTCGACGCGGATGTTGGTCAGCCGGTTGTTGTCGAATTGCAGTTCATAGGCCTCGCCCGCCGCCAGCACCACGGTGCCCAGCTGCGCGACGATGACGCCGCTGTTGCGCACTTCGGGTGCGAGCAGGGCGATGTAGCCATTCAAGTCTGCCGTCAGGCTGCCTTCGTTCTCCACCTTGCCGGTGGCACCGTTGCGGCTGAAGTTGAGCCGGCCCGCCATGAAGTCGTCGTTGCTGATGCTGTGCGTCGTAGCAGTGAGCGCACCGACATTGACGTTGGCTGTCGGGCTGAAGTAGATGCCGCTGCTATTGGTCAGGAAGACCTGCCCGTTGGCGGTGATGCGCCCGAAGATCTGGCTCGGGTTGGGATCGAGCACGCGGTTGAGTATCGCCGCACTGCTCGAAGGCTGGATGAAATTGACCCGGGCCGCACTGCCGACGTTGAAGGTTTGCCAGTCGATGGCGGCGCGGTTGCTGCTCTGGGTGACGGTGAGTGTGGCCGCGCTCTGAGCAATGCTCGCCTGCCCGGCCACCAGTTTCCCGCCGGTGGGGAGTTGCGTTGCGACGGGCGGATTGGGCGGCGCCGCAAAAACCGGCGCCGGCGGCAGGGCGATAAAGCCGGCCGCAGCGAGCAGCACGGCACCCGAGGCGCGCTTGCCGCGGGCCTTGGCGATTTCGGCGACCGCCACCCAGGTGTGGGTGAAGTCGTTCCAGATCAGGCGATAGGTCTTGTTCATGATGTAGCTCTCTCGGCTTGCATTGCTTTAGTGGATGTGGCTGTCCTACAATGGACGGCATGTTCAGTGTTCGATTTGCTCGCCCAATCGTTATCACGCGTCATGCACGGGAACGCATGGTTGAGCGCACGATTTCTGACGAAATGCTGCTTGAGGTAATCGACAGCGGAGAAACCCGCTACCGGGATGCGACACACCTCTGGGCGTTCAAAGAATTTCCGGCACGGCACGACAATTTGCTCTGCGCTGTGGTGGTGCTGGAGGATGTGGTCATCGTGAAGACCGTCATGCACCACTTTTCTGTACTTTGAGGAGGCGATATGCGTACGACCTATTTCGACGAAGACGACATTCTTGTTATCCGCCTCTCTGACAAACCGATCAGCCGTGAGGTTTCGCAGGACTGGAGTACGCATATCAGTTACGCCGAAGACGGCACGACGGTCGAAGTCGTGTTGCTGGAGGCCAAGGCCAACGGTGCGTTCCCGCTTCAGGTTGAGCATGCGTTGGCGGCATAGCCTTACCCGATAACATTTTCGTTTCTTCCAACCATGGTCAGAACGGGAAACCGGCACTCAGCCAGAGCCGGTTCTTGTCGAGGCTGCCGTCCTGGTCGTGAATGTCGTCTGCTGCCGGATGCGGATTTTCCCCAATCCGTCGTGACCAGGTCGCTTTGAGATTGACGCCAACCGGCGTTTGCCAGCCGAGCGAGAGGCCGTAACCTTTGAGCCCGTAGCTCGGGCTGCCGTCGGGGTTGCGGATATGGCCGGCGTCGTAGAAGCCGGTGAGGAGGAAGCCTGCGGGCAGCTTCCAGCGCAGTTCGAGATTGCTCATGACGCCGCCGGTACCGCCGCCTTCGCTGGACGGGTAGGCGCGCACACCACCCGAGCCGCCGAGGTAGAACTTCTCCGAGGAGTCGAGCGCCCGGCCGGCCTCCTGCCCCGCGAGCTGGGCGAACAGCGAGAGGCTGTCGGTGATCACCTGCTGGCGCGAGAGGCTGTAGCGCCATTTGCTGAAGTGCTGGTCGCTGCTGCCGATGTCGTTGCTGCGCCGGCCCGTGATGAGGCCGAGGCTGGCACTGTTGGCACCGCCGCCACCCCAGTTGTCGAACAGGTTGCCGTTGAGGGTGACGCTGCTGTCGTCCATCGTGTAGCGGGTGGTGGTAACGCCGCCGAACTGGTTGTCGAAGGCCTTGTGGTCGTAGGCCAGGTTGAGATAGAGGTTCGTCAGCCGCGAGCGGATCAGCGGGTAGGTGGCCTCGAGCCCGAGGGTGCCGGAGCGGCCCTTGTCGGTGGCGGCGTTGTACGGGGCGACGATGAGCCGGTAGCGCAGGTCGGAGGCGTTGATGCCGAGGCGCCAGCCGTCGCCGCCGACGGGAATGGTATAGGCCAGGCGCAGATAGTCGCTGCCCCGGGTGTGGATCAGGTTGCTGGTGAGCAGGTCGCCCAGGCCGAAGGGGCTGTTGGCGTTGAGGTTGGCGGTGAAACGCTGGTCGCCGGTGGAGCGCGAGCCGGTAGTGTCGATCCCGGCTTCGCCTGTCAGGAGCGGTTCGTCGGCGATCTTGAGGATCAGGTCGGTTTGACCCTCGGCGGCGCCGGCGGCGAGGCTGCCGGCCACGGTGACGCCGGGCAGGTCGTCGGCAAGCAGGAGGGCGCGGTCGACGGCGTCGGCGTTGAGCGGGGCACCCCCGGCTTGTTGGGCACTGACGTTGCGCAAGAGCTGTTCGCTGGCGACCCGGGCGGCACGGCCTTCGAGCTTGACGCTGCCGAACACGGCTTCGACGATCTGGAGGGTGACGATGCCGTCCTGGATGTCCTGCTGCGGGAGATAAGCACGCACCACCCAGCCGGCGGCGCGGTAGGTTTCGGCGACGGCGGCGGCCGCTGCCTGCAACTGGCTGTAGTCCAGCGGCCGCTCGAGGAAGGGGGCGACGGCGGGCGCGAGTTGCTCCGCGCTGAGCAGGGTGTTGCCGGCGAAGCGGAACTGCTTCACGGTGACGACGATGCCGGCCAGGGGCGGCAGGGCAGCAGGGGTGGCCGGTTTGTCGGGGGCGATGCGCCGGGGCAGTTGCGTTGCCCGTTCGCGTTCGATCTGCTGCTGCAGGGCGCCGGCGTCGGGTGGGGTTTGGGCCAGGCTGACGGATGTCACAGGCACGGCCAGCGCCAGCAAGAGGGGGGCAATGAGAGGGGTTTTCATGGGGGTGCCGACGCAGGGGCGGCAAATCGATCAATTCGATTGCCCAAGCCTAGGCGTCAATCCGCGCGCGAATCTAAGCAAATCTAAGCGCGGGGACGGAATCTCCTCCGACGCAAGAAGAAGTTGCTGCTCCGAAAATGAGCGACGAGTGGGTAACCCGCTACACAACACGCAAGGCCCGAGATATGGCTGCCAAGGCGCTGGCGTTGCCTAGTCGCCGACGCTAATTCCCAATCGCTCAGGAAAGTCGTGATGACTCCTGAAGCAATGATCCATCCCGGGTGACCCGACGAAGCCACCGGTCACGGTTCAACCGATCAGCGGCTCTTGTGAGCGGGTGCGGTCATTGGCGATGACTTGTGCATGAGATTTGAGCGGCCGGTGTTGGAGCGGACCTTTCGCTCCAGCGGGTGGCATTTGATTCAATTGAAGGCCGGAGGCGCCCCATCCCCAACCCTGCCCTTGAAGGGGGGGCGCTTGATCCCACCCCTTCCCGGCTATTCGCCAGGGACTTCCGCGCCGGGGACACACCCGCCGGCGCAAACCGCCTGTCCCATGGCGTTAATCGCCGCACCACCTAGCGGCAGCGAGGAGCACATCACCTGTCCCAGATTATTGGTAACGCATTCCCCGGGGCCAGTAAGAACTCGCCCCATGCCGGTAACGGCAGCGCCGCTGCCAGGCGCATCAGAACAGACTACCTGCCCCATACTGTTTCTTGCGCAACCACCTCGCCCCGTAACAACCTGCCCCATACTATTCACGGCAGCACCACCGCCGGGTGGCGCACAAATTACTTCGCCCATGCTGTTTTTCGCGCATCCACCCGCATTCGCGGAATTCATCAACAATGGGCTTGCTATGGCCAGCATCGCACAGAGAAGAATTTTCATTTGATTGCTCCGGTAGATCAGAAGCCGCCGCGAATCGTGAGGGTATCACCGTGGTTCGGATTCCCGTCACATCCTCTGCCCTGCCGCCAGGACGGTCAATATACATGCCCGTGCTCTTGGGGTTGCGCTCATGCGTTGGCGGGCGCCAGTGGATGGCACTTGCCGATCATCATCCGGGGCGCGTCAGCACTTTCCATTTTTGTTCCAAGCTCATTTGACAAAACACTGGAATACCCGACAGGGTAGGTGTAAAGAAATCTCCCGGTTTGCCTGTTGAAGCTGAATTCCTGCACATCGTGGCACAAGAGCATATCCTGCTCGTTAAAGTCACCGCAGGACATTCCGTGGTTCTCGCCGAATTTCCTGACCACCCATACCGGCGGGTTTTTCTTGAGAAGTTGGGCCGTCCTGATTTCATTTTCCGTTGCCATGCCAAGCACATATTTCTGCCGATGGGAGCCGGAAGCGGCCTTCCATTTTCCTTTTTCGAACGTGAAGCCGGCAAACATGTCGGCAATGCACAACCATTCCTCCGCCGCCGCGTTAGCGCTCACAAAAAACAGCAGCAGCAAAATAGTCTTGCGCATCATGGCGGGGTAGCAGAGTTGGACGCTGCCGATGCGGCGCTGGTACCGATGGCGTTGGTCGCCGTGACGGTGAAGGTGTAGGGCGTGCCGTTGGTGAGCCCGGTGATGCTGTGCGTCAGGCCCGTCGTTCCGGCATTGGCATCCACGCCGTCGGCCGGGCTTGAGGTCACCGTGTAGCCGGTGATGGCGCTGCCGCCGTCGCTGCCCGGTGCGGTGAAGCTGACACTGGCGCTTGTGTTGCCGGGTGTCGCCGTGCCAATGGTTGGAGCCCCCGGCGCGCCAACGG